>JANQEK010000008.1 GCA_028278405.1 Nitrospinaceae bacterium | reverse complement strand
TTTTGAACTCCCGCCTGACCTAACTTCATGATGGAACCCTTGCCGAATTGTTTTTCAATTTGCGAAAAGGCCTGGTCCAGTGCTTTTTCTCGTTCGTCTTTTACTGCCATGATTCACGTCTCCTTGCTGAATATGGATCCGGTTTCCATCCTTCGGGTCAGGGATTCAGTTTAAAGTTCGCCAATACAGTATAGATGGAGCCTTTGGGCGTCAATTGGCTTTCGTATAAATGAATTTCACCCACATCAAAGGGGTGGGGGTCGATGCCTTGTTGGTTCACGGCATCCAATTCGTTTTTCAATTCCTTTTTTCCCCTGGGCGATTTGATTCGCGCCAATGTCAGATGCGGCGAAAAAGGTCTCTGCTCTATAGGAAACCCGACACTCTCCAGAGTTTTTTCGATGGTCGCCTGCAGCGTCTTCAGCGTTCCGTCATCATCTTTAAGGCCTACCCACAAAACACGGGGATTTTGGGTGCCCGGAAACACCCCAACCGAGCTCAAGGACAGCCTGAACCGTTCACAGGGTGTCAGGGTCTCGGTCAATTTATTTTGAATACCGGAGATTCGGTCGGGATCGGTGTCTCCCAGAAATTTCAATGTCAGGTGAATGTTTCCGGGCTTGACCCAGGACGCGTGCAATCCCAGGGATTTGAATCGATTCTGGATACGGGTGATCGTATCGAGTACTGCCGGTGGAACGTTAACAGCGATGAAAGTTCTCAAAGCCGCCACAGTTTACAAATCGCCCCCGTGGTTGTCAATTTCATTTATAGGCAAATCGCCGTTCGAGCGAGGACAGCTAATAATTGAAAATAAAGGACTTATTTAAAAGCTGAGCAGGGCAATCAATTTGCCTTATACTGCTTAGGTACTATCAAACTGGTTGTTTTTACTATTCTTACCTCCTTAGAGTTAAAGCGTCTCGTTTTTTGAAATAGATGTCTCTCAGCATGGATCTTCCCGATTGATAAATGAACGCACCAGTCGACTCACTAAAAGAAAAGATATATTTATCCCAGCAGGATTTTAAAAACAGTTTTTTTAAATTCCTGTTCCGACCTCCGTCGGACGAGTTAACTTCGAAAGCCGGGAATTATCTGGTTTTAGGGATTGCTTATGTGTTTGGAATGTTCCATTGGGCCTGGTTCGTTTTCTTTGGGAATGTCCAGGACCGGTATGCGGATTGGCAGAAATTTTTTGAGTTTTATCAAGTCATTCAAAATGCGCTGTATGAAAAATCAGTTCCCTATTTCATGCCTTACATCTTCAAAGGGACCAATCAATTTCTAGCTATTCCGGAAACGGACCTGTCTCCGACTGTACTGCTGTTGGGTTTTTTGAGCATCGAAGAGTTTTTTCTGGCGCAAATGCTGGTGATGTACTCTGTGGGTTTTTTGGGATGCTTATGGCTCAAAAGAAAATATCAATGGTCGCTGGTTTCGTTTGTCATTTTCTTTCTCCTCTTCAATTTCAACGGACATATCACTTCACATTTGGCGGTGGGCCATTGGTCCTGGATTGCCTACTTCCTGTTGCCATTTTATGTGGACTGGGTGTTGAGTTTGGTAGAAGGGGATGCCTCTGGAAGCCAGCCGGGCAGGCTGGCGCTGGTATTATTCGGGATTCTTTTACTGGGAGGGTTGCATCTTTTTGTATGGTGCTTGTTGTTCCTGCTCCTCGTGTCCCCGTTTCAGAAGCGGTATTGGAAGCCGGTGTTGGGGGGAGTGGCCCTGGCTCTGGTTTTTTCCATGCACCGGATACTGCCGGCGATAATTACTTTCTGGGAGTACAAAAATCCATTTATGCATGGTTTCCCCTCTCTTTCCGTACTTTGGAGCGCGTTGACCCAGATTTACCAAAGTGAGGGTGCCATACAGGATATGAGGTATGGCGAAAACACTTCAATGCCCTGGTGGGAGGTGGATCATTATATCTCCATTCTGGGATTAGGGTTCCTGATCTATTTCGGACTTTGGCGTCGCTGGAGAGATAGAGAGGCAGCGACGGATTACCGGACCCTCAATATACCCATGCTGTTAATTATGGTCTTTTCTTTCGGCGCCATTTTCGGGTTTATCTCTCAACTTCCTTTACCTTTGATCTCTGTTGAAAGGACGCCTTCCCGCTTCTTGATCATTCCTCTCCTGGTTTTGTTGGCCCTGTCTTGCATCTGGATGCAAAGGACATTTGACCGTTTGCTGCCGGGGTGGGGAGTTCAGATTCTTGCTGCTGCGGGGATAGCATTTGAGGGAATTTTTCTAATGGAACATTCTTCGGTCTGGTATGAGCATACTTCAAACATCAGGTTGGCTCCGGAGTTACTGCAAGATCTGGAACCTGCTTCGGCTTGGGCCAAATCGGTGGAGACATTGTATGTTCCCATTGTTCAAGGATCCTATCTGATTTCATTGGTCGCATTGATTGCTTTCTTTGCCTGGACGCAATATTTCAAAACGAAGCGTTCAGCTTTGGAGAAAGCGGTTGAAGTTTAAAAAAATTAAGTGATCGTGTGCTTTTGAGAATGAACGCTTCCATAAATCCACTAAAAGAAAAATTTCGCACGTTTCAAGGGAATTTGAAGAACAAGCTCTTCGAATTGTTGTTCCGTCCTTCTTCGGAGACCCTGGTTTCAAAAACCGTAAATTATCTGGTCTTGTGCATGGCTTACCTGGGAGGGGTGTTTCATTGGGCCTGGCTTATTAATTACGGTAGGGTGCATGTCAAATATTTTGACTGGCAGAAGTTTTTTGATTACTACGGGGTGATCCAAAAAGCTTTGTTCGAGAAATCGATTCCTTATTTCATGCCTTACTCCTACAAAGGGACCAATCAATTTCTGGCCATTCCTGAGACCGACTTGTCTCCGACTATATTTTTACTGAAATTTCTGAGTGTGGAAGAGTTCTTTCTGGCTCAGATTATCATTGTTTATTCGCTGGGGTTTACGGGGTGTCTATGGCTTAAGCAAAGATATCAGTGGTCGCTTGTGACATTTTTATTTTTTCTTCTACCATTCAGCATGAACGGACATATCGTATCCCATATTGCGATAGGCCACTGGCCGTGGATAAGTTATTTTTTGCTTTCCTTTTTTCTTCTGTGGGTCTTCAGGTTGGTAGAAGGTGATCGATCCTCCATGCATGGGGCCCGGTTGAGTTGGGTTTTGTTCGGAATACTTCTGTTAGGCGGAGTGCATACATTTGTATGGTGCCTGCTGTTTGTGTTTCTTTTATGTCTGTTTCAGAAGCAATATTGGAAGCCGGTTTTGATAGGGGTGGCGTTGGCAATAATGTTTTCATCCTATCGGATGATCCCTACCGCGATCACCTATTTTGCCTATAAAAATAATTTCGTTTCGGGATTTCCCTCGATCTCGGTTTTTTGGCAGGCGCTGACTTCCGTCAAAGGACAGGAGAATATGCTGACTTTGGGTTTTGGACCTAATGGAGAGGCCCCATGGTGGGAAGTAGATCACTACATCGGAATTATCGGATTGGCAGCCCTGGCATACTTCGGGGTTTTTCTGCGGCTGACAAAGCAAAAGGAATGGGGGCTTGACGGTTATCGCGTGCTCAATGGGCCGATGTTGATTTTAACCATCTTTTCCCTGGGCAGCCTGTTTAAGTTGTTCACTCTGATTCCTATTCCCTTTATTTCGATTGAGAGGGTTTCTTCCCGGTTTATAATCATTCCTATACTGATCCTACTGGTGATTTCCTGTATTTGGATGCAACATATGTTCAATCGGTTATCTCCCCGCTGGACCCTTATCCTTGGTTTTCTGGCAGGTCTTTTTGTTCACGGGTTCATGTTTGTCGAGCATTCTGCTATCTGGCAAGTCAAGGTATGGGGCGACACATTGTCCGATGTCATAATTCCCATGTACGATACCGCTTCAAGTTGGGCCAAATCGGTGGAATGGTTGTACGTTCCTGCAGTTCAAATATCCTATCTGATTTCATTGTTTGCGCTAATGGCTTTCCTTGCAGGGTATGTTTACTTCTACAAAAAAAACCGGGAAAAAGAAGCCTGAGGAAAGACGGCGCGGGTTTCAGGCGTCCAGATTTTTGAGGACGTCCTTGTCTGCGAGATGGACGGTGGAAGTGGGGAAGGCGCACTCGGCTCCCTCCTTTTCAATGATGTCAATGATCTTCAACATCACGTTTTGTTTAATCTCGTGAAATTGGACCCAATTCGTGGTTTTGGTAAACGTGTAAATGAAAAAATCAAGAGAGGAGGGAGCAAAGGCATTAAAATTGACGATCAATGTTCTGGTGGTATCGATGTCGGGGTGGTTCTCCAGCATCTCTTTAACTTTACCGACAATCGTTTCCATTTTTCCTGCATCGTCATAACGGATGCCGATTGTCTCTTTGATTCGACGGTTGAGCATGCGTGACGGGTTTTCCACGGCGATGGTGGTGAACACGGAGTTGGGAACATAGAGTGGGCGTTTGTCAAAAGTACGGATTCGCGTCAGCCGCCAGCCGATGTTTTCCACAACGCCTTCGATATCACGGTCCGGTGAGCGGACCCAATCGCCCACAGCGAAAGGCCGATCGAGATAAATCGTTAATCCACCAAAAAAGTTGGCCAGCAGATCCTTGGCAGCGAATCCCACCGCCATACCGCCGATACCTCCAAAGGCCACCACTCCGGAAATGCTGAATCCCAACGTTTGCAGGACCACCAGGACTGATGTGATGACGACTGAAACTTTTAACAGTTTGGCGATGGCGTCAACGGTAGTTGGGTCAGCGGATTTTTCTCCTTCAATAAATTTCCGTTCGCCGCGTTGGATCAGGCGAACCAGGAACCAGGCCAGAGCGCCGATGATCACCGTGTCCCGTACAGGTCCCACCGCATTGAAAATGATTGCACCGGTGGCCTCTTGGATAATTTCCGCTGCCAGGTAAATACCCGCAGCCCAGATGATCAGGGAAATCGGTTTTTTGATGGAATCAATGATCGCATCATCCCAGACTCTCTTGGTTTTTTCTGCTTTGAGATGTAAATGCTTCAGGATTTTTCTCTGGATGAAATCCAGAATTAGCGAAGCGAATACAACCAGAAACGCTTGCAGAATATAGCTATTCTTCTGAGTAATCAGTTGTGTGAGATCTTCCCAATTCATCGTCTACAAAGGACTTGTTAAAAGTTATATGGATTGCATATCTCTATATCGGAATGAGGGCTATTGTAGCAACAAGAGCGGCTTTTAGAGAATAAAAAAATTAATATGAGGTGGCCGGCAGGGAAGTTAAAAGTGTTTGTGATGGTATGCTTCAGAACTGTCATTTCCGGGTCGAGAAATTGTTCTTTGATTTCCCTTTCGTTCTTTTTTGACGGACCCCCAACAGCTTTCCCATGATTTTATTAGGGGATGCCGGTAGGTCTGGAAGAAGTATTTGATCATTTGCTGTTTCAAGATGTCCTTGAACACTTGCGGCGTGATTTTTCCTGAAATCAGACGCTTTTTTAAAATCCGGACAGCAGAGGGATTCAAGTGACTTCTAAGTCGTTCATCCGATAAGTTCATTCAAGCTCATCCTCTAAGGTTAAATTCCTCTTGAAAAATAAAAGCAATCTTCGTGCCAATGCGTTAAATTAATAAATAGCTGGGGTTTTCTTTGAGGCAGTGTCAAATTTTTCGGATTTTTGAGGCCGTGTGTTGGGAAAATTGACGTGGATCCATTATGGACTGATGATGTTTGCCGGATTGGCCGGTTTTGCCTGTTCGCAACAGGCTCGGGAACCCGTGGAGGTAGGAACCGTTCAGGAAGAACTGCGCAGCGACCTCGTTTTTCCTGAAGAGCGAAATTCATCCACGGGATTGCCAGCCGAGGAATATTCGGATTCCGCCGGACAGTTTGCGAAATCAGCACCAGCCACGCAGCACATCGTTGCTCCGGGGATGAGAAACCCTTCACAGAATCGCGCTTACCGTGCGGTCAAGCGCTATGAATTGCTGCCTGCTTTACTGGATAAAAGTGATGCGCAGAAAGTATCTGCTAAGGAAGGTAATGCTCATGCAAGTTCGTGGACGTTTGCTGAAAAATCGCGGGTCCGGGGAGGAAAAGGATTTGGCGTTGCTGCAGAGGCAGCGGCGTTAACGAAAACCGTTCACCTTGACGATGCGTCATATTATTCTCCCGCTATTGCCTTAAAACCTTATTCCAAAGCTTCTGAACATCCGGCGCCGGTGGTTGAGCCGTTCAAGAGCCAGAAACCTCATGTGTTTCACCACGGGGCAACCGGATTCGCTCATGAGCTGCCGGCAGAGGCAAGATCCTCAGCACCTTCTCAATCTTTGGACGCACAGGAGCCGCTTTCTCCGATTCATGAAACACGGGTTTACCTTTCTTCCAAACCCAGGAGCCAGGTGAATCTGGCCCCCTCCAAAAACCGTTTGGATCTTATAAACGGTAATGAAAATCTCAATCGGCATCGATTCTATAAACTCCGTTAACCAGCCTGACCCCGCCATTTAAAATTAATTTCGCATCCAATAGTAAAGCAGCCAAAACGCAACGATGAGTACCCATACGAGAATTCGCCGGGGAAGACTGGCATGTTGTTTTCTTTCCTTATGGGGAGAGGGCATCTCTTGGGGTCCCGGTCATTTCGATTCGTTGCAAGATTAGGATCAGCTTGGACTGATTAGTGATTTTTGGCGCAGCGAAAACCAAAGCTGTTGTTTTTCACCTCTGGGTTGAAAAAACTACGGTTGAACGTCGGTGCGCTGAGCCCGCATCCGTACGACAAACAGTCGAACCAGGAACCCCCTTTCAGCACGCGCTTGTCTTTACCATACTCCGGTTTCGGAATTGTGTTGCCGGGATGGGGTAGGTAATAGGCATCCACCCATTCCCAGACATTCCCTGACATGTCGTATAATCCGTAGACACTGCGGCCGTCGGGATACGATCCCACTTTTTGGGTTCCTGTCGAATGTTTGTACGGGTTGTTGGATTTATCCAGCGTCCAGAGATTACCCCAGGGGTAGATGTTGCCGTCTTCTCCGCGTGCGGCTTTTTCCCATTCCTGTTCGTTGGGTAGGCGTTTGCCGGACCATTGGCAATAATCATTCGCGTCAAACCAGCTGACATAGGTGACCGGATGGTCCTCCTTGCCTTTCGGGATTCTACCCTGGGCCCAGTGGTGCGGTGGTTTGCGTTTCGTACCATCCGTAAATTTTTTATAATCCCGGTTGGTCACTTCATAGAGATCAATGTAAAATGCGCCGGTTTCATTGATATGTTCCGGGGATTCGTCATCCCAGCGCTCATTGGATCCCATGATAAATTCACCGGCGTTGATGAAAACCATTCCCGGGATTTGTGGGTGTTGTTTCGATTTTCGGATTTTAGAGGAGACTGCTGTTTTTCCGGCAGGAACCGGAGGACGCGACGACAACATTCGCCGGTTCGGATGTTGGTTCTCCGGGAGTAGAAAGGGGTTCGGGTTTCGGAAGGGACTCAACGTTTCCAGCGGCACCCCTCCCTGGTGACAGGAGGTGCATTCGGCCTTTTGGTTTTTTTCGACACGGGCCCGTTGGATATTTTCCGGCAGGTGGCAGGCGGTTTCGCAAGTCGTTTTCTGATGCAGAGAGTCCTGCAAATACTCGAAGGCCTCTGCCGGTTTTGATAACGTTAATACGAAAAGGGCACAACCCCCGACCCAATAATAGCAATTACGCATTCTTTTGATATTTCCTCTGATTTGGTTGACAATAGAGCGCCGCCGGGGGTTTAAGTCCGGCTGAATCTTTGGAACAGGCTCTCAAAAAATTCTATAGAATGCGACTCATGGAGTCAAAAGGTAAATCTTGGTAAAGGAAAAGCATGGTTTTTGATGAATGGCGTTGGATATCCGATGGTCACCACCCGGCTGAAAAAAATATGGCGATGGATGCGTCGTTGCTGGCTGACTGCGAACAGGGTCGAATTTCACCAACCGTGCGGTTCTATGGATGGTCTGAACCTGCGATCACGATCGGTTATTCGCAAAAAGTCGAAAAAGAACTCGACATGAATCGTTGCCGGGAATTGGACATAGCTATTGTCCGGCGGCCCACCGGCGGACGCGCTCTTCTGCATCACCGGGAGTTGACTTATGCGGTGGTGGCACCGGTATCGCAGGTTCCATTCAATCGTGGTTTGAAGGCGACATTCGGTGCGATCAGCGAGGCGCTGTTGGTGGGTCTGAAAGGTTTGGGAATATCAGGCGACATCAATGCGAACAAGCAGCGTCCCGGTCCGGCCAGATCCCCGGCCTGTTTCGCATCGCTCAACCACTGTGAAATCACCGTGGATGGAAAAAAGCTGGTGGGAAGCGCGCAGAAAAGAACTTCCAAGGCGTTTTTACAGCATGGGTCCCTGGTCATCGAAGCCGATCACGATCTGTTTACGTCTTTATTGAAATTTGAAACCGAGAGCGAGAGAATAGCAACACATCAGCGTTTGGTGGATTCGACCACCGCGTTGAACCAGATAAGCGATCGAAATTTTACTTTTGAAGAAGTGGGCACCGCTATGCAGGAAGGATTTCAAAAAACACTGGGAGCTGTCTGTCTGGATATTTAATGAAACCCATTTCCCTAACAAAAACTATATTGCGATTTTCGATTTTGCTGTATCTGCTGGCGGTATTTTGTGCGGCCTGCGGCAAGAAATCGCTGTTTAAAGAAGATCCAAAGCTTCAAAAGTACAGGGATCGGACCCGGGTGTTTCTGCCGGATTTGAAACCGGGGATACTGAAAGCGCAACTGGCGTATGTCAATCGGGATTTGTTGCCGGATCTTGTTTTGCTTCGAAAGGGAGATCGGGGTCAACCCGTGATCCGCATCTGGTACAACCAGGGGGGCAAAAAATTTGTTCCGGTCAAGCGGATTGGATGGGAGGGGCAGCCCTCCGATCAGATTTTGTTCATGGCTTTGCAGGATGTCGATCACGATCGGGTACAGGATATGGTCCTGGTAGGCCGATTCAGTGACGGGTTGGCGGCCAAATTGCTGTTCAATAACGGCAAGGGCTATTTCTATGTGAAAAAAGAAATTCCTTTTCCCTTCGTGAATCGGGGGATGGACCGGGTTGATATGAGGGATATCGACGAAGACGGGCACGTGGATTTGTTTTTTACAGGACAGCGAGTATTGAACGATGAAGGAAAGCTTCACCGGTATCAGACCCAGTTTATGATCAATAACGGTAAAGGGCAGTTCCGTGATGCCACTCAGTTGTTGATGCCGCCGTTGAAACCGGGGATCGTCGGCACCTCCTTTGCTGATTATGATGGCGACAACACCCTGGACATTTTCCTGGTGAACAGTCTGGGCCAAAATGCCCTGTTGACCAACAATGGCCTGGGACGTTTTGTGGACCGGACTTCGGAGCTGCTTCCCGCTGTGAAAGATCAAAGCGCTTATGCCGATTGGGCGGATTTCGATCAGGATGGCGACAACGATTTGCTTGTCGTCAACCGAAGCAAAACGGCGACGGGTGAAGCCAGTTATTTTTTGGTCAACCACGGAAGAGGATATTTTAAAAAAGCCACGTTCCGGGAGTCTCCCAAGACCGTTTTTCAAGCAGTTTATCTGCTGGATGCCAATGGCAGCGAGATCCCGGACATTATTTTATTGAGTGCGAGAGGGATTCATTACTTGAGGGGACTGGGAAAATGGAGGTTTTGGAAAGAGTCCCGCCGCCGGCTGCCTTTCAACGACAAGTTTCACGCGTTGACCTTCGCCGATGTTGATGACGATTCCTTTCTGGATATTTTCGGGTACGCCAAAAGGGAAGGGCGGGGTGTGCTGTGGATGAACACCTTTGAATAAAAAGTGACAGGAAAAATATGACTTCTTTCAAGCATCTGACTTTTTTAAAAGTGTTGGCGGTGATTGCCTGGGCGGACGGCCAAATGACAGAGTCGGAGAAAAACGTTCTTAAAAAGTTTTACAGGAAATTCGGCCTGGGTAAAGAAGATATCCGGCAACTCAACCCGTATCTGTTGGCGCCGATTCCTAAAGATGAACAGGAGCGCTTATTCAAACAATTGGCAGCGGAGCTCAGCTCCAAAAAGGAGAAGGATGAGATCATCGCAGAACTGGAATCCATCGCCAATGCCCATCGCAATATGAAAACCGAAGAAAACGAACTGGTGGAAGAGTTTGTGCGTCTGCTTAAAAAAACATCGTTTACCAGGCGGTCGTTCGGAAGGGTGCGTAATTTTTTCCAGGCCACGATTTTCAAGCCGGCGCATGAAAAAAATCCCGCTGTGAACCAATATTTCAAAAACACGATTTTAAAAAAGCTTGAACTGGAAATGAAAAAATCGGGACAGAAGATTGGTCTCGAAAATGACAATGTTTACTTTTTATGTTTGTTTGGCGCTCTTTTGGCTTCGGTGGCGCAAGTGGACGATCATTTTCATGAGGAAGAAAAAAAGGCACTCCGGAAAATCCTAAAGGAACGGTTTGAGTTTTCCGCTGGAGAGTTGAAGCTGCTGTTCGAGGTTGTTGAGGAACAGGCAAAACATGGGTTCGATTTTCATGAAGTCGTCACGGAGTTTAACAGCCGCGTGTCTTACAATGACCGGGTGAGTGCGGTCGATTGCTTTTGGGCCATCGCAGTGGCCGACGGCGAAATTTCACATGCGGAAAACGAAGAAGTCCGGCGTATTACCAAGGCGATGCATATCCCTCACCAGATTTTCAAGGAATCCAAAAAGAAATTCCTGAAGCAATTGAAATCAACATGACGGTGAAGACCCAACGCATTGAAACGAACACTCAGGGATTCGGCGATATCGTCGACATTACCGGTGAGGTGGTGCGCGAGGTCGAAAATTCCCGAATCACCGATGGGCTGGCCACGGTGTTTGTGCCCGGTTCCACCGCAGGCGTCACCAGTATCGAATTCGAATCCGGAGCCGTCAGTGATCTTAAAAAAGCCGTCGAGCGGCTGGCACCCATGGATCTGCACTACGAACATGATGCGCGTTGGGGGGACGGTAACGGGTTTTCCCACGTGCGCGCGGCGCTGATGGGGGCTTCTTTGACCGTTCCCATTTCTTCCGGTCAACTGCAACTCGGAACCTGGCAGCAGATCGTATTATGCGATTTCGACAACCGCCCCCGTAAAAGGGAAGTCATCGTTCAAATTATGGGCCAGGCATGAAGCTGCGGAAAGATAAAAAATATATCGGCATCCTGTTCGAATGCTGTAACGTATACCGTCGCACCTATATTAATAAAGGCGGCAATGCCTACGAGGGACGGTGTCCCCTCTGTTACGGTAAGGTGAAGGTTACGATTGGACCTCACGGTACCGATAAGCGTCTCTTTAAAGCCCGTTAAAACTTTCCAAAATCATTTTGTTATGAAAATCGTATTGCAGAGAGTGCTCCGCTCTTCCGTTTCTGTTCAGGGTGAGGTGGTAGGAGAAATCGGCAGGGGGCTTCTGATTCTGTTCGGTGCAGAAAAAGGAGATGAGGAGACCGCTGCAGACGCTCTTGCTGAAAAAGTACTTCACCTGAGAATCTTCGCTGATGATGAAGGGAAGATGAATCTTTCCTGCATGGATGTAGAGGGTGACATGCTTGTAGTGTCCCAGTTCACGCTGGCAGGCGATTGCTCCCGCGGGCGTCGGCCGGGATTCGATAATGCTGCCGAACCCGAGGCGGCGAAGCGATTGTACAGAAAATTTGTAGATATTCTTGTTGAATCGAAACTAAAAGTTCAGGAAGGACGATTTGGCGCCGACATGCAGGTTGAGTTGGTCAACGACGGACCCGTCACGTTTATTCTCGAGCGGTGATTCATAGGATTTAACCTGCCACGGACTGACGAACCCGGGTTAACCGGCGCAGTTTTTTATTTTTAATTTTATATTTTCTTGCCAGGATCGAAACATTTTTTCGGCAATGTTCCGTCATTTCCATGTTGCGGTTTTTTCGATACAACATTTCCGCCAGCGCCATGTAGGCCACGGCTTTTTCTCCTGCTTTAAAATGATCATTCAATCGGCCCAGGTGAAAATAATTGTCCGGACCCTCAGGATCCAGCCCGACGGCTGTTTCGTAAGCGTCGATCGCCCGACCGTAGTGCTGCGTGATGTCCCACAATTCTCCGAGAGCCTGTTGCGCTCGTAAATTGGAAGGATCCAACCGTACGGACTTTTCATAATAAAGAATCGCTTGGGAGTACTCGTTTAACTGATGATAGGTCCAGCCCAATCCCGCTAAAATTTCCGGATCATCGGGGTGCGCCTGGTGGGCTGTGCGGAAATGATTCAACGCTTCATCATTCTTTCCCTGTCGCATCAATGCCACGCCCAGGTTGAAATGAGCCGAGCCGTGTCCGGGGTCGAGCATCAAGGCGGTCCGGTATTCGGTCATCGCCTGTTGCGGATAACCTGTTTTCTCCAAAAGGACTCCCAGGCTGGCATGCGATCCTGCCGAGTCCGGGTTTTTTTTCAGCGTCCTTTGGAGTTGGTCGGTTGCCAAACGGTACAATCCCAAATGCTGATAAGCGGTCGCTATATTGTTGTGAATGGGCACCGTGCCACGTCCGGTATCGGTAAACGGTTTCAGCAGATCGACCGCATCGCGGTACCGCTTTTGGCCAATGTACACTGCGCTCAGGCTTGAGAGGGTGGCGCGATCGCGGGGTTTCATCTCCAGTGCCTTGAGCAGCCAGGGTTCCGCCGCACGGTATTCTTTAAGCTGGATCAATGCCCAGCCGAGATCACGGTGGGCCAGCGCATGTTTTTTGCTGAGGCGCACCGCATCTTTGAGATGGCTTGCCCCCTGTTCATATCGACCGAGCGTCAGATGGGCGTGCCCCAACTGGTAATGAATTTCCGCATTATTAGGATCAACAACCACGCGAGCCTGATATTGCTTGATCTGTTCTTCAATTTTTGCGGCGTCCGGCGTGCATGCGCACAACGCACACAGGACAATGAAGTATATGAGATATCTCATACACAAATTGTCGCAGGAAATCCTGACGGGCACAACACCCGGGTTGATGTTTATTGAAGTGTTAAAACGGAATCGAGGAGAGCGCCCACTGCATGAATTTCGAAGGGAACAGGCCGATGGTGACGATAGCGACAGAACTGACGGTGACGATTGTGGTCATGCCACGGCTGGTATTGATGGCTTCTTCGGATTCGCCTTCCTGAAAGTACATCATGGCGATGACGCGCAGGTAAAAATAGACGGCGATCATGCTGGCGACTACGGCCAGCACCGCGATCAACACGTAGCCTTGTTTGATGGCGGCGACAAAAAGGTAAAGCTTTCCAAAGAATCCGGCTGTGGGTGGGAAGCCGGCCAGTGATAACATGAACAAGCTCATCGCCGCGGCAAGCATCGGTTTGCGCTTGGACAGTCCTTTAAACCGGTTTATGGAAGTAGACTGTTCGCCTTCGCCCTCCAGCATGTAGACGATAGCAAAGGCGCCGATGTTCATAAACAGGTACACACCCAGGTAAAACAGAATGCTCGCCACGCCATCCTGACTGTTGGCGACGATACCGATCAACAGATACCCCGCATGCGCCACACCGGAGTATGCCAGCATGCGTTTGACATCGTTCTGAAAAATAGCCGCCGTGTTGCCGACCAGCATGGTGATGACTGAAACGCCAAACAGAAAAGGCATCCAGATTTCTTCCAGGCTGGGTAACGCGATAAAAAAGATGCGGGCGATCAGCGCATACGCCGCGGCTTTGGTTGCGACTGACATGAAGCCTGTGATGGGTGTCGGTGCGCCTTGATAGACATCGGGTGTCCACGCATGAAACGGTACCAGTGATACCTTGAACGCAAGTCCGCAAAACGTGAGACCCATTCCGATATAAAGCAGTTTGTTGAGGCTGTACGGGTTGGTCTCCAACTGGTGGCCGATTTCCCGGATTTCCGTGGTGCCGGTGCCCGCGTACATCAACGCCATGCCGTAGACCAGAATCGCTGAAGCAAACGCGCCCATCAGCAGGTATTTGACGGTGGATTCCTGCGATGCCAGCGTCTCCCAGTTCAGGTGCTGGTCGTCGCCCGGCTGCTCGGTTCCCTTGCCATGCTTGGCGGAAAAACCACACAGGATATATAAAGAAATAGAAAAAATTTCCAGTGAGATGAACGCAGTGATCAGGTTTCCGGATTTGGCTAAAAACATCATGCCGACCACTGTCATCAACACGAGGCAGAAATATTCGGCTTTGTTTTCGTTGTTGGGCTTGGGATAACGGACTGCTGCCATGACAGCGAACAGGGACATCAAAAGGAAGATGATATTGAAGCTCTGTGAAAACCGGTCGAACAACAGCGACCCGCTGAACATTGCCGGGCTGGTGCCTTCACTGATGGTGGGCGCCAGGCCCCACAAGTATAAGGTATAACCTAAAGCGGTCAGGATGCCAATCGCGGATGCCTTCGATAAATACGTATTGTTGTTGAAGGTCTTGAGCAGTCCCATCAACAAAACGGTGAATGCAGTGAGCACCAGAATCAGTTCCGGCGCAATCGCCTGCCAGTTCATGTCCTCAAAATTGATGGAAGCGGTCAATTGGGAAATCCTTGGGTTTCGGAGTATCGGCAGGATCGGAACATTTTCCAGTCCTGTGTAGAGGGCTTTTTAAAACATTTCCCGGCCTTTTTCAAGGAAATGTTAGGGGACGAGAGGGTCCCCCAATCCGATATCCGCTTTACTTTCAGGTATTAAGGAGACGAGCAGGACAATCATGCCTGCCAGACACTTGAACCGAAACACCTTACCGCCATGAACGGCTGCCTGTCGATTCCGGATCTTATTTTTTTCCGAAAAGATCCGACACCGCATCTGTCACGCCTTTGGTTCCCTTTTCAAGCGTGTCTCCAACCCCCTTCACTACGTCTCCCGCAACTTCACCCACTTTATCCAGATTGAGGGGCGCGATGGCTTTAAGGATGGCCTTGTTCAAGGCGCTGATAATGGATTGGACCACTTCTCCGGGAGTTGCCCCTTCCGCTTTTTTGCCGATATCTGTCAGGTGGATGTCGGGAAGCGGTACCGACATCGACTTGCCTCCCAGAAGAGTCGCGCTGACGTTAACTTTGCCACCCTTCACATATAGGTGATCGATAATCATTTTGGTGCCGCTTTCTTTTGCCGGGGCTTTTTCATTGGATGCCGAAGCTCCAATATACTTTTTGACAAAGGCTTCGACGTTATTTTGGAGGGTGCTGACATTGCTTCCACTTCCTCCCAGTTCGTATGTCACTTCGGGAGCGAGAATATCAATCTCCTTGACGACGACTGTGTCCGAGGCGATCGAATCCGTATCCAGCGTCACTTCGACTTTATCCATTTTGAAGGCGCTTTCCGTTTTGAACCCTTTTGGATTGCCGATGATCAACCCATGCAGAGAACCCTTTCCCGTGGAAGTATCGATGACGGTTTTATCCAGACTTACTTTTGCCTGGACGATTTCCGGTCCGGCGGTGGTAACGGCAGTAGTGATAATCGTTCCCAGAGAAGAATAAAGAACAAGAACGCCCGCAACCAGGATGACGGTCAAAACGGCAATTCCAATGGCTACACGTTTCATGGTGATTCTCCTTTAAATGGATGAAAAATTCTGTCCTGTTTGAAACTCAGGAAAAACTTGTCCCGCTTCCAATACCACCCACCGTTCCGATGTGTCTCCCAGAACCAAATCGAGATTATCGTTGAGGCGGACAAGATTCATGATTTCGTTGGGCAGACGCACCCGAACGGGATCTTCATGGTTTTGTCCCTGAAGATAAATGTAATCCCCGTCAATTTTCGTGACCAGGAAAACGTCATTAATAGTTTCAATAATACGGGGCGGTTCCTCAAGAACACGACCGGTTTCGTCGTCCAGAAAATGGCTGAGTTGGAGGCAACGGTCCTGGGCTCCGGTCAAAGCCTGAACCGTTTTCTGAAAATCAATTTCCGCCAGACCATGGTGAATATCTTTCTTCTCCAGCCAACAAAGAAAAGAGAACAGATCGAACAGGATTTCGTTCGTTTCGGTTTTAGTGGATACGGAGTTGAATGGCAGAAATCCCACCACAAAACGGCTCAAGTCTATTGTCCGAAGACTTTCCGGACCTGCCGTAACGATGCGGTTGCCCATTTCTCCGGAATGCTCCATTCCCGATTCGATCAGGCAATTGTGAAACAGTGCCAGGCTTTTACCGAGCTCCCCTGCAGGCAAAGCCGGAGCGGGGTGCAGTCGGTGACTCTCCGCATAGTTTTTCATCAATTCGTAAAGACTCATGACAATCCTAAGAGGGTGTGGAAGCCGAAAGACAATTCTTGAGCGTGTCGAGCAGGCGTTGGAATTCTTCCGTTGTGATGTCTCCCATGTTGGCAATTCGAAAAATACTTTCACTCAATTTCTTTTGGCCTGCATAAATCACAAACCCTTTGTCCTTCAAGCGATCGTGTAGTGCGGTGTAGGTAACTCCCTCCGGCAGTTTCAGTGCGGTAAGGGTGTTGGACCAGTATTCTTTGGAAACAATAAACTCCAACCCCATTTCCTGGAATCCCTGACGGAGCATCGCCGCCGCCTGGCTGTACCGCTTGATGCGGCTATTTACGGTTTCTTCGAGAAGTTCGTCCAACGCGGTATCGAGCGCATAATGAGTCTGCACGGCCGGGGTGAACAAGGTGTCGCCTTTTTCCTGAGCCTGGTGGTTTTTGTGCAGATTGAAATAATGAGATCGCTCGGGAATTTTTTCCAGCCGCGTCAACTCGGTTTGGCGCACCAACACGAAGGAAACACCCGGCAGGCCCTGAATACATTTGTTGGCGGTGCCCGCGCACAAGTCAACGCCCGCGCGGTTGAAATCCAGTTCATCGCCTGCAAGGCCGCTGACACTGTCCACCAGAAATCGCTTATTATATTTTCGGACCAATTGTCCTATTTCGTGAACCGGGTTAAGCAGTCCCGTGGTCGTTTCGTGATGCACCACAGCAACCACTTCTATTTTGGGATTCTGCTTCAACGCCTGCTCGATATCGGCCAACACCGGAGGCTCGCCCCAGGGGGAGTCGATGCACTGGATGTTGAAGCCGTAGGCTTCCGCCATCGCGGCGATGCGGTCTCCATAAACGCCGTTACGGATCACGAGCAGGGTTTGCCCCTCGCTGAGACACGAGCACACGGCCATTTCCAGTGCAGCGGTTCCGGAGCCGGTGGTCAGCACGGCATCAAATTCGTTTTGAATTCCGAAGGCGTGAACCAGTTTGGAACGGATCGACTGCATCAGATCCGAAAACTCCTTTTCCCGGTGGCACAGGTCGGGTTTCAGCAGGGCCTGGCGGACACGCTCAGTCACATTGACAGGTCCCGGATTGAGCAAAACAGTTCGTTTCATCACTTTTCCCGGTAAAATAACGATTGTTTGAATATGACTATACCACCCCTCGAAACCCCCGCAAGAATAATTTATGGGAAGGCCCATCGCGCGGGAATTTGGTATGATTGCAAAGGAACAGGCTCTTTCATGAATCCTCTGCGGATATGATCCAGTGCGATTGAAACTCCTTATTCTAATGGTCTGCCTCCAGGCGGGCATCCTGATTCCAGGGCAGGCATTCGCATTGGGCGAAGCCTCGAAGGTCGTCATCCCTCAAATCAAATATAAAGGTGGCACTTATAACCCCAGGCCCCACGCCGTAGAAGGCCTGCTTGCGCAGATGGCCAAGCGCACCTCCGTAGAGGTCAAGCGGGTTCCTTTATTCCTGAAACCGGGGGACGCCCGGTTGTACCGATATCCGTTCATCTATATGGGGGGCAGCAAGGCTTTCAAGCCATTCGGTAAGAAAGAACTGAAAGCCTTACGGAACCACCTGACTTACGGCGGATTTCTGCTGATCGACGACAATTCTTCAAAACCCAATTCCGAGTTCGACCGATCGGTCCGACGGATGATCAGCCGTCTGTTTCCGCGTATTCCTCTGCAGCGTATTTCCCGGGACCATTCGATTTTTCGTTCCTTTTACCTGATCAACCAGGTGGTGGGTCGGGTTGTCAACAAACCGTATCTGGAAGGGATTACTACCAAAGGGCGTACTGTTCTGGTCTACTCCGCCAACGATCTTGGTGGGGCCTGGTCCAAAAGCAAACTGGGGCACTGGGACTTCGATATGATCGGCGGTGGCAACCGGCAGAGGAAATTGAGCCTGAGGTTGGGTGTAAACATCGTTATGTACGCGCTGACACTGGATTACAAAAAGGACATGGTGCATCTGCCGATCATTCTCGAACGCCTGCGGAGGGTCAATCCAAAGTGAATCGTCTGGCAACATTGTGGGGCGAAGAATGGGGCGAATACAACGCCTGGGAATTGCATTGGACCTCGGATGTATGGGGAGGCACTTTTATTTTTCTGGGAGCGTTGATTGTTTTATCCCTGTGGTTTTTCTGGGCCAGCCTTTCGCGGATTCGTTCTCTCTGGAAGAAAGTTTTTCTTTATACTCTGCGTGTATTTGTCCTGCTGTTGGTGGCAATAGTGGTCCTGCAGCCTCAACTGGAGTTCAAGAAAATCCAACCCCTTAAGAATACGATTGCAGTTCTGCTCGACGACAGCAAAAGCATGGTGATTAAAAGCTTTCCTTCCGAGAAGCCCAGGGGGGATCTGGTACGCAAGGTCATGGAAGGCAACCGGGAATATTTTGAAATGTTGAAGCAGGATTATGAAGTGGATTTCTTTTTTGCTTCGGACAAGATCGATCCGGTTTCGTTTTCGAACGTTGTGACCGGTTACCGGGAGCAGGCGGTGAATACAGACTTGTATCAGGTGTTTTTGGATGTGATGAAAAATTACGAAGGGAAATCATTGCAGGGAGTTGTTTTGTTTTCCGACGGTGCCGATTTATCCCAGGATCCCTTAGACATTTCTCCGGAGTTTACGGAAATGTTGACCCGGTTGAACGGACCCGTGCACACCTTGCAGGCGGGAAGCAATCAGGGATTCAAGGACCTGGCCATCGAAAAAATAGACGCAACGGATTTCGGATTTATTCACCAACCTTTGAATATTACTGTCACCGTTTCTTCGCGGGCCATCGGTAAAAAGAATATTCCGCTGGTGCTGAAAGAAGGCGACAAAATTCTGGTTTCAAAAATCATTTCATTGAAGAAAGAGGACTCGCAATACACCGCGGAGCTCCAGTTTACACCGTCGTCCCTTGGTAAGCGTATTTATACGCTTTCCGTTCCCGTGTTTGCGGGCGAAGCGGTAGAGGTTAACAACCGTTGGAGTTTTGAAGTGAAGGTAATCCGCGACCGGGTGCGCGTGCTTCACCTGAATGGACGGCCTTCATGGGATTCGCGGTTTTTGAGGGAAACCCTCGCCAACAATCCCAAAGTGGATTTGCTATCTTTTTTCATCTTGCGGACCTTGACAGACGATGTGGGAGCTACCACTTCTGAATTGAGTTTGATTCCGTTTCCATCCAATCTCCTGTTCAGCGATTATCTGAAATCGTTCGATCTGGTCATTTTTCACAACTTCAAGTTTTCACCTTTCATTGACAAGAAGAACCTGCCCAACATCAAGGAGTATGTAGAACAAGGAGGAGCGTTTCTGATGATTGGCGGAGACCTTTCGTTTGAAGGGGGTGGATACGACCGCACTCCGGTTGAGGATATTCTTCCGATACGTATCCGGACCGGATCCCGAAAGTATTTGCTGGGAGAATTGCCGATGAGGATGCAGCCGAAGCTGGCTCAACATCCGGTGCTCCGGCTGGAGAACGATCCGAAACTGAATGCAAAGGCCTGGAAATCACTGCCTCCGATTCAGGGCGTCAATATTGGGCTGGTACCAGCAAAAGATTCGCACGTGTTGAGCACCACGCGGAAAAGTAAATCCAGTTATCCGGTACTGGTAACGCGCCAGGTGCAGGAAGGGCGGACGATGGCTATCGCTACGGACTCCTCGTGGAACTGGAACTTTCTGCGTGTGGGAGAGGGTGGCAGTGGACGGTATTATCAGAAATTCTGGGAAAACGTGATTGCCTGGATGACCAGTGAACCGGAAACCAACCCCATCCAGGTTGAAACCGACAAGGAAAAATACCGGGAGCACGAAAAAGTTGTGATCCACTTTAAAGTCAGCGGGAAAGATTACAATCCCATGCCCGGTGTCGAAGTGGAGCTGGCGTTGAACTCCCTGCCGAAGGGTCAGGAGCGGGTCCGGGAAACTCTGAAGACCGATGAGCATGGTGAGGGACGGTTCGAGTTTGCACCGGGCCAGGAGGGGTTTTACTCGGCGAAAGTGGCTTTGGTTTCCGGAGGCGAGGTTCTTTCCGGAGAAAAACGTTTTATCGTGTTCAGTCCGCAAATTGAATTTCAAAAGCCGTTGGTGAATGAAGCGCTTTTGCAAACGCTGTCGAAAGTAACCGGTGGTAGTCACCGGGTATTGGAAGCGGGGATGAACATCGGGAACCTGGCATTCCCCAATCCGGAAGTGGAAGTTAAATCGAGTTCGCGCATGGTTTCATTGTGGAACAGCTGGTGGACGTACGGGTTGATTGTGGGATTCCTGGTCGTGGAATGGTGGACGCGACGCAAGTCCGGTCTCAGTTAACCGGGGAACTTCAGTATCAATCAGGCTTGAATGGGTGCGTCTCATCCTATTCTAATCATCTCCTTTCTTGTGAAACCCCTGTATTTCCTGTAAAATCAAATGCATGGATAAAGCCAATAAAAAAAGCCTAAAGGCCCGTGCCTGGATACGAGACCGCATTCTTTTCCTCGCGCTCATCATTTTTGTGGCGGGAGCCACCCTGTACATCAGTTCGGCCAAATTGTTTGCGCCGGACAGCATCTGGTTGCATCCGGTCAAGGAGTTTGCCTTGTTGATCGCCATGATCGGCGTGGTGTCGTTGGGCTATGAATTGTTTTTGCGCGAGCTCACCTTCTCTGAATACAAGGAAGCCTTGCAGGATATTGTCAATCCCCATGCTGTGCGATTGGGCATAAACGGCATCTATAAAAATCGGTCGGAGATCGGTCAGGCGCATACCTTCCAAAATCTATTCAAGGAGGTTAAGCACGAAATTTTTATTGGAGGAACTTCCCTGTTATCCATTTCAACCGGAAGCCGGGATCTGCTGAAAGAAAAAGTGCTCAACGGAACCAAGGTCCGCTTGCTGGTCATGGATCCGGAATCGGAAATCGTCGAGATCATCACCAGGCATATTGGCGATAAGGCAACGTTCAAAAACGAAATAAGAACCTCACTATTGCTCTTACAAAGTATCCAGGAAGAAATAGCAGAAGCCGATGTTCCCAATAAAGGAACCATGACGGTTCACACTTACAAAACCATCCCGGCACATTCCTTTTTTGCCATGGATGTGGATGAACAGCATGGGATCATCATTACCGATCTCGGTCCCTATCTGGGGCGAAACCATCAGCGGCCGAGCATGTTGCTGATCAATAAAAAGAAAGGCCTTTACGAACACTATCGCGCACTGAACGAAACCTTGTGGGAAGAAAGCTCTCCTCTCAAATCTGGGGCCCAACAGGTTTCCGGACCCAAAACCAAAACCCAGGTGTTCACCAGCGGCAAAGCCACTCAATATTATGATGTGGAGAATGACGACTGGAGAAAGGCTTCCTTATGCGAACTCAACAGCCGGTGGCGAGGCATTCAGGGTAGTCGATGGGTGTGGATTCGCGACAGTATCACTCTCGAAGAAGCCAAAACCGGAAGCCAGCACAAGTTTCGCATGCAGTTTGATGTCCCTAAAAACGGATCTCAATCGGTCAAGCGCGCAGAATTGTATGTCCGCAGTGACGACACCTGCCACATCACCGTCAACGACGTTTCCTTAAAGCAGGAATACGGCGGATCGGAGTATCCCAACCCTTTCATCATCGACTTCGATCAGTATCTGAAAGAAGGGACCAACACAGTAACCTTCGAAGTCATCAACTACGCCAAGCCGGATATTGAGTCCCCTGAAGAAAATCCCTCCGGCCTGATCTACCGCCTCCACCTTGAAGTGCCGGAATAAGCTTCCTTTCCCGTGGGGTCTGTCTTTTCCTTTGTGAAAAGCGAACACCCTGGTTTTTTCATAGATACGACCCTCCATTTGATTCTATATTTTCCTGCAAAAAGTAGGGCGCGTACATCGCTCATAAAGCCTTGAGAAACCAGCATTTTTTCGTTCCAGAGTCCGGCGGAAATTGGCCGCAACGCGGAATAAATGAATAATTGACAGGTTCCCAAGGGCCGAATATAATCGCCAACTCCAATACTTTTCCGTGTGGGAAAAGTAGGAGTGATACAATACCGGATTGAGTAAAACCGGGCGGTCCGGCCACCTCGGTGTGCGGGCTGAAGTTCTTGTTCTAAAAGCAATTCCCCGGATTTCCAATTGGGAAACCTATCCATTACGGACACAGTTCTGTGAGTGAATATCTGTTCGTCA
Source organism: Nitrospinaceae bacterium (assembly GCA_028278405.1). Taxonomy (GTDB): domain Bacteria; phylum Nitrospinota; class Nitrospinia; order Nitrospinales; family Nitrospinaceae; genus SZUA-226. Next base: position 39,148 of record JANQEK010000008.1, on the reverse strand, counting down.
TCATATTTGCGATCGTTGCGCTAGCCGTCGTGGTTGGCGTGCTTGTGCTCTCCACTGTCCTCGGACCGAAAAATTCCACGGTTGAGAAAAACCTGCCCTACGAGTGCGGCATGCTGCCCTCGGAAGAAGCCAAAGGACGATTCCCGGTACGGTTTGCTACGATCGCAATGTTGTTCATCATCTTTGATATCGAGGTGGTGTTCATGTATCCATGGGCGGTGGCGCTGGACGAGCTCAAACTTTTCGGACTGATCGAGATGGTGGTTTTCGTGGCCATTTTGGCCGTCGCTTACGTCTTCATTTGGGGACGAGGAGGTTTGGAATGGGATTGATGGATGAAGCGGTCGACAACATAGAGACCGAAATCAATAATCTGAAATTGAACGCCAAAGACGCACTGGACCAACTGGGTGCGGAATTTTCCGGCGCGGTTTATGACAGCATACTGACCACGAAGCTGGGCAAGGTGGTTGGGTGGGCGCAGAAGAATGCGCTTTGGCCTGCGACCTTCGGTCTGGCTTGTTGCGCCATTGAAATGATGGCGATGGCCAACTCACGTTGGGACGCAGCCCGATTCGGTGCTGAAGTGTTTCGCGCGTCTCCACGCCAGGCAGACCTGATGATCGTTTCCGGCCGAGTTTCACAGAAGATGGCTCCCGTTTTGAAGCGCATCTACAACCAGATGCCCGAGCCGAAGTGGGTGATCGCAATGGGTGCCTGTTCTTCCTGCGGCGGTATTTTCAACAACTACGCCATCGTGCAAGGGGTCGACCGCGTGGTGCCGGTCGACGTTTACGTTCCCGGTTGTCCTCCCGGTCCGGAAGCTCTCCTGTATGGAGTCATCAAGCTTCAGGAAAAAATTCTCAAAGAAGCCGGGAGCGAAAAGGCCAGGCAAAGGGTGGCATGACCAACGAAGAAATAAAAGAACAGCTGGAAGCGACCTTCGGTTCCGCAATCACCCATTCGGAAATTGCAGCAGGCGGGGAATGTGTTGTCCACGTGGCGGTGGAGCAGTTTTTGCCGGTGATGGAGGATCTGAGGCAAAACAAGGATTTTGATTACCTGTCGCATATCACCGGAGTGGATTATCTCGAGCAGGACCGCGATCCCCGGTTTGACGCAGTGTATGAGTTGTTCTCCCTGACTAAAGATCGTCACATTCGTGTTCATGTGGGTTTGCCGGAAGACGACCCGACGATTCCTTCTGTGCTTCATCTGTGGAAAGGTGCTGATTTTCCGGAAAGGGAGTTGTTCGACATGTTCGGGTTCACCGTAACAGGTCATCCCAACTTGAAACGGTTGATTATGCCGGAAGGTTGGGAAGGGCATCCTCTGCTCAAGGATTATCCGTTGACGGTCGAAGAAGTCGCCTTTTCCCACAACCCGGACCACAAAAGCGAGCTTATTAAAACCCAAGAAGATGTGAAAGCCGATCCATGGGCGTAACCGAACAGGGCTTACTCGAGCGCGATAAAGATACGATGACCCTCAATATGGGTCCGCAGCATCCCAGTACGCACGGCGTGTTCCGGGTGGTCCTGGAGATGGACGGCGAAATCGTGAAGTCCGCCGAGCCGGATATCGGATTTCTCCACACCGGCATCGAAAAGACCGCCGAGAACAAACGCTACGTGCACTGTATTCCCATGACCGACCGGCTCGATTATCTCAGCCCTCCACAAAACAACCTTGCGTTCTGTCTGACCGTTGAACAACTGCTGGGTCTAAAGGAACTTCCGCCTCGCGCGGATTACCTGCGTGTCATCATGTGTGAGTTGGGGCGCATCGGCAGTCACCTGGTCTGGCTGGGGACGCACGCGCTGGACATCGGAGCGATGACTGTGTTCCTCTACGCGTGGCGCGAGCGCGAGATGATTCTCGATTTGAACGAAATGATCTCCGGGGTGAGGATGATGACAAGCTACATCCGGGTCGGCGGGGTGGCGCAGGATGCCACACCTCAATGGCTGGATGGGGTCCGGAAATTCGTCGACCATGTTCCCTCTAAAATTGACGAGTACGAAAGTCTGCTCACCAACAATCCGATCTGGCTCGACCGCACCCGCGGCATCGGCACCATGACCAGGGAAGAAGCGATGGACTGGAGTATGAGCGGACCGGTATTGCGCGCCTCCGGCCTCGAATGGGACTGGCGCAAAAAGCGGCCATACTCGCGTTACAACGAATTCAAGTTTGATGTTCCGACACAGGACCATGGCGACATCTACGATCGCTATCTGGTGCGAGTGGAAGAAATGCGGCAAAGCCGGGAAATCATCAAGCAGGCGCTCGACAATCTTCCGGACGGTCCCCATAAGGTTGAAGACAACAAAATTTCATTGCCGCCGCGCGATACCCTTCACACGAGTATGGAATCGTTGATTCATCATTTCAAGCTGGTGTCGGACGGAGTCAAAGTGCCGAAAGGTTCGGCGTATGTGCCTACGGAAGGCGCGCGCGGGGAAGTCGGATTTTATATTGTTTCTGATGGTACCAATACGCCCTATCGTGTAAAACTGCGCGCGCCGTCGTTCATGGGTATTCCCGGCATGTGCAAAATGATGGAAGGCGCATTTATCGCTGATGTGGTTGCCATCATCGGAAGCATTGACATTGTGATGGGGGAGGTGGATCGCTGATGTTTGCTTTTACCGAAGCCTCCGAAACCCGAATCGAAAAGATTCTGGCCAAGTATCCTGAGAGTCGAAAAGTTTCCGCACTGCTGCCGTTGCTGACGCTGGCGCAGGATCAGGAAGGGTATATCACTCCGGAAGCGATGATCGAAATCGGCAAGCGCCTGGATGTGTCACCGGCTTACGTTGAATCGGTCTGCACTTTTTATACGATGTACTACACCAAACCGGTCGGCAAGTACGTCGTTAAATTCTGCATCAACATCAGTTGTCACCTCAACGGATGCGACAACTTGATGGAATACACCGCGAGAAAGCTGGGGATCAAGGAAGGCGAGACCACTCCGGATAAAAAATTCACCTTGTTGAAGGAAGAGTGCCTGGCGGCCTGTTGCGAGGCTCCGGTAATGCAGGTTAATAATAAATATCATGTCAACATGACTCCTGAAAAAGTGGATCAGGTTTTGGAGTCCTGTAAATAGAAACTTATGACTGAAATACTCTTTAAGGCCATTGATACCCCGAACCTGACGTCTCTCGACGTGTATGAAAAAACGCTCGACGGGTACCAGTCGCTCAAAAAAGCGTTTGAGAAAACGCCGGATGAGCTTGTGGAAATGGTCAAGGCTTCCGGTCTGCGCGGACGCGGGGGAGCAGGATTCCCCACAGGGCTCAAGTGGAGCTTCCTCGCCAAGGATGTGTTTCCGCGTTATCTTGCCTGCAACGCCGATGAATCGGAACCGGGCACCTGCAAGGACCGCGAGTTGTTGATGAAAAATCCGCATCTTTTGATCGAGGGAATGATTCTGTGCTCTTACGCGTGTCAGATTGAAACGGGATACATTTATATGCGCGGCGAGTTCTGGGAGTATGAAGAACTCATGGACACCGCCATCGAGGAGGCATACGCCAAAGGGTACCTGGGCAAAAATATTATGGGAACCGGATTCAACCTCGATATCTACACGCATATGGGCGCAGGCGCCTATATTTGCGGCGAAGAGTCCGCGTTGTTGACTTCGCTTGAGGGCTACCGGGGCGAACCGCGATTGAAGCCGCCGTTTCCCGCGGTTGAAGGATTGTATGGCAAGCCGACGGTCGTCAATAATGTTGAAACCTTGTGCGCGATTCCCTTTATCGTTTTGAATGGTGCCGAAGCTTACGCGGCTATCGGTACCGAAAAGAGCAAGGGCACAAAGCTGGTCAGTGTATCCGGTCACGTCAACAAGCCGGGTAATTATGAGATTCCGCTGGGAACACCGACCATCGACCTGATTGAAAAATATGCCGGCGGAATTCGCAACGGTAACAAGCTGAAAGCGTTTATTCCCGGTGGTTCTTCCGTACCCATGTTGCCGGCGTCCAAGGCGGATGTTCCTTACGATTACGAATCGCTCATGGAAGCAGGGACCATGCTGGGTTCCGGTGCGCTCATCGTGATGGACGACACCACCAACGTTGTCAGCGAAGCTTTATGCCTGGCCCATTTTTATATGCACGAGTCGTGCGGTAAGTGCACTCCGTGCCGTGAAGGTACGCGCTGGATGTACCAGATTCTCTCGGATATTATCGGCCGGAAAGGAAAGCCGGAACAGGTGGAACTCCTGAACGATATTTGCGACAACATGGCGTTCAAATGTTTTTGTCCGCTAGGGGATGCTGCTGTCGCGCCCGTGGTCAGCAGTATTCAGTATTTTCCCGAGGATTATGAAGAACTGATCGCTTCCCTGAAAAGCGAGCAACCGGTAGGGGCTCATTAAATGGATACCGCTACACAAACCGATACGGTCACGTTGACCATCGACGGCAAAACCGTAACCGTTCCCAAGGGAACGGTAGTAGTGGATGCCGCCAAAACGGTGGACATCGAAATCCCGGTCTTCTGTTATCACGAAAAGCTCGGTCCGTTCGGTTGTTGCCGCATGTGCCTGGTCGAGGTGGAGAAGATGCCGAAGATGACCACCGCCTGTACCTTGACGGTCGGTGAGGGCATGGTGGTTAAAACCAATACCGAAAAAGTCGAAAAGGCACAGAAAGGGGTGCTGGAGTTCACACTGCTCAATCATCCGCTGGACTGTCCGGTGTGCGACAAGGGTGGAGAGTGTCCGCTGCAGGACAATACCTTCAAGTTTGGTCCCCCGGACACGCGAATGGATTACAACCGTTTCAATCGTGACAAGGCAACGCCGCTCAGCCCGGTGATTACCATCGACCGCGAACGCTGTATTGCCTGCCAGCGATGTACCCGCTACAGCGATATCATTGAGAAAGACCAGGCGCTGGTCATGCGCAACCGGGGATTCCAGAACCGCGTGTCCACTTTCAACGATCAGCCGTATGACACCCGGTTTTCCGGAAACGTCATCGACATCTGTCCGGTTGGTGCACTCACCAATACCGATTTCCGTTTTACCGCGCGGTCGTGGGATCTCACCAATTCCAGCACCCTGTGCGGCCACTGTGCCTGTAACTGCAACATGACGCTCGGCGCGCGGCTCAACGAAATGAAACGGATTACCACCCGCCCCAACGATCTGGTCGACGACGGCTGGATTTGTGACAAGGCCCGCTGGGGTTACGATTTTACGAAGAGCAAAAACCGGATTGCCCAGCCCCGAAAACAAGGGCAGGTGGTTGCGATTCAGGATGCCTGTTCTGAAGTGGTGGTATCTCTCAAGAAAATTGTGGAGGCGCATGGACCCAACAGCGTCGGGTTTATTGGCTCCGGTTACGGGTTAAACGAAGATTTGTATTCCTATCAGAAATTATTCAGGGAGCACATCGGCACCAACAACATTGACCATAAGACCTATGTCGACACACCGGGCCTGCCGGTGACGCATTTCGATTTGCTGGATGTTGAAACGTCCGATCTGGTGGTGTTGATTGCCAGCGATCCGACGGAGGAGTTGCCGATTCTCGATTTGCGTCTCAAAAAAGCGGTAGAGCGTCAGGGAACTGAAATGATCGTGCTGAACGATCAGCAAACGTTGATGGACAAATATGCAGCCCTTTCAGTGCGCTACAACATCGGGTCGGATGGTGCCCTATTAGCCGGTTTGAATGCGGTCTTGCAGGGGCAATCGGCAGGATCGGATTTGGAATCGGCGACAGGTGTTGCTTCCAGTCAATTGCAATTGGTTGCCGAGAAAATCAAAACCGCAGGAAAGGTTTGCGTCATTTATAATCCCGCCGCATTGACCGGGTCTGCCATTCATACCTTAAAGCAATGTCTCGCTACGGCAGGTGGACTGGCGGAGACCGCAGTAGGCGCGATACCCGCGGCTCCAGTCACCAATGCAATGGGCGCGATGGATATGGGCGTTCTTCCGGATTGTTATCCCGGCGGGGTGCCATTGTCCAACAGTGACGCCATCAAGGCTAAATGGGGAGATACGGCGCCGCTCGAAAAGGGATGGTCGGCTTTGGAGATGATTGAAAAAGCCCGGTCAGGAGAGTTGAAAGCACTGGTAGTTTACCGTTCCAACCCGGTGGTCGATTTTCCCGGTGGTCGTAACGTGGAGGAAGCGCTCGGGAAACTTGATCTTTTGGTTGTGCACGACATCATGGAAACTGAAACCGCAAAACTGGCACAAGTCGTTCTTCCTTCCAACGGACCCGGTTTTGACGAAGGGACCACCACCAATATTGGCGGACGGGTGCAATTGCGCACTAAAGGATTAACGACCGACAATCCCGCGGACTGGAAAATCGTTTCCATGATCGCCAAGGAACTGGGGCAGGAAACGGCGCCGAAAGACGTGCATGCAATAACGGCGGAGATCGCAGAAAAAGTCGGCGGCTATCAGGAAATCAAACGTTCCGCGATACGCAAAGAGGGCAAAAACCGGGCCGTTGTACCGTCCAGCAACGGAGCGACTGCATCCGAAGAGATCGCTACGGGCGATGGATTGATCCTGCGTATCGCAGATGTACTGTTCAGTCACGACAAGATTCTTGATGCAGAGTCGAATCTGGCGCATCAGTTCCAGCCGTCTACAGTGCATCTGCATGCAAGTGATGCCAATGGATTGGGAGTGCAGGAAGGCGATGAGGTGAGCGTTTCCGGCAACGGTCATGAAGTGAAAGCGGAAGTCCGTATTTCAAACCGATGTAATCCGGGAGGCGCGGTGCTTCCGAAAGTTTCAGATGAGCAGGACGTGATGTCTCTGGCTGAGGCGGGAAAAGCGATAAGCCGGGTGACGATCAAAAAATAGTTATTTGGTAGTCTGAGAGGGTTTGTATTGATCGACGATATTCTTAATTTTCTGGACCCGTACTGGTGGTTGATCATCGGCGTTGTTAAGGCTGTGGTGATTGCCGTAGGGCTGTTGACCGTAGTATCGCCTCTTGTTTGGTTGGAACGACGGCTGATGGGACGCTTTCAGGTACGTCGCGGACCCAATCGGGTGGGACCATTCGGATTGATTCAGCCGTTTGTCGATGTCGTGAAATTGTTGTTTAAGGAAAATATTGTCCAGAAGTCGGCCGATAAATTTCTGTTCTACCTGGCTCCGGCGATTGTGGTCTTTACGGCGATCGTGACGTTTTCGGCCATTCCGTTTGGGGAACCGATCGAAATCGGTGGACAAACCGTCGGTTTATGGGGTGCGAACCTCAATATCGGTCTGTTGTTCATTTTCGCAGTTTCATCGATGGGAATCTATGGCATCGTCATCGCCGGGTTCTCGTCGAACAATAAATATTCTCTGATGGGCGGATTGCGTTCGTCAGCACAAATGATCAGTTACGAATTGACGCTTGGCTTGACGGCCCTGTGCGTGGTGATAATGAGCGGGTCGTTGAATTTGTACGAAATCGTGAAAAGCCAGAGTGCTATTCCCAATGCGATTCCTCTGTTTCCGGCGTTCGTATTATTTTTCATTGCCGGAGTAGCGGAAACCAATCGGGCGCCGTTCGATTTGCCGGAAGCGGAGCAGGAGTTGGTCGCCGGATTTTTCACCGAGTATTCGGGAATGAAATTCGCCCTGTTTTTTCTGGGCGAGTACGTCAATATGATCACCATGAGTGCCCTGGTGACGATTTTGTTTCTGGGCGGGTGGAATTCTTACATCGGATTGGATATTCCGATTCTGATATTTGCATTTAAAGTCTTCTTGTTGTTATGTGTGTTCATCTGGTTACGGTCGACGTTTCCCCGTATCCGGTACGATCGCTTGATGACATTCGGCTGGAAGTTTCTGCTGCCGGCGTCTCTGGTGATTATGTTGTTCTATAGCGCGGTCAAGGTGTATTCAGTAACCGCTTGAGGTGTTTCTATGATACAAGCTGTGATTAAAGGGGCGTACAACCTGCTGGTAGGAATGGGCGTCACCTTCAAAAATATGCTGTCGAAGCCGGTCACCTTTCAATATCCAGAGCAAAAACGGGTGATGCCGGACCGCTACCGCGGACGTCATTTCCTGAACCGGGATGAAGATGGCCAGGAACGATGCATCGGATGCAGTCTGTGTTCCGTAAACTGCCCTGTGAGTTGTATCCACGTGGTTTCGGCGGAAAACGACCCCGACAATCCCGTGTCCAAAGGAGAGCGTTACGCGGAGGTGTACGAGATCAACCTCCTGCGCTGCATATACTGCGGGTACTGTGAGGAGGCGTGTCCGGTAGACGCGGTAGTCCTGCGGGAGCATTACGAGCTCGCCGATTACGATCGGAAAACATATATTGCGACCAAAGATGATCTTTTGGTCTATCCCGAGCCGAACCAGTTCAGCGTGAACTACCTGGGTAACACGAAAATCGTGAACAAGGAATAACGCTGAGCCTTCTTTTTCATAATTGATAAAGAAACGGCAGCGATGGATTCTGCCGGATTGAATATACAGGTGTTTCGCAAATGTTGTGCGGAACCGGACAGGGTGGGAGTTTTTGCGTTTAAAGCCGGCATTTTCCCCGGTATGGAGAAGAGAGTGAACTCATGATGGAATTTTTGGACCAGCTGTGGTCCTTCAGCTTGGACCGTGAAACGGTATACGGTTTGTTTCAGCAGAGCCTTGTGTTCGTAATCGGCATGACGGCTGTTCTGGCGAGCCTGGGAGTCGTCCTTTGCGCTTCTCCCATTTACAGCGCTCTTTACCTGATCGGAAACATGGTGTGCCTCGCCTTATTGTTTCTTCTGTTTAACGCGGAATTCCTGGCGGTTGTTCAGGTGGTGGTGTACGCCGGTGCGGTGATGATTTTGTTCCTCTTCATTATTGCGTTGCTGGGTTCGAAAGAGGAGAAGCGGGATTTGTCGTTTCAGAACTTCATGGGCTTGAGTTTTGTTGGGACCTTGTTCTGCGAGCTGTTGTTAGCGATGACCGTAGGAGAAACCCAGCCGGTGGAGGGAGGGGTTACTCCGGAAGTGTTGGCGGAACTGGGAAGCGCCAAGGCCATCGGCATTGAGCTATTTTCTCATCATATCGTTCCCTTTGAATTGGCTTCTCTGCTGTTGCTGGTGGCGGCTGTAGGAATTATCAGTCTGGCCAAATTTACCTATAAACCTTTGCGAAAGCGCACGAGGACTTGATCATGGGCAGTGAATTTATTTTGTTTGTCAGCGCAGCCATTTTTTCCATAGGAGCGGTGGGATTTGTTGTTCGCAAAAACCCGCTGGTTATGTTCATGTCCGTGGAACTCATGCTGAACGCGGTGAACTTTCTGCTGATCGGGTATTCCAGTTTTCTAAAGTCGCTGGACGGGCAGATTTTTGCGCTGGTTATCATGACGGTGGCCGCGGCGGAAGTGGTTGTTGGTCTCGCCATCATTTTAACGATTTTCCGCACCCGGCATGAGCTGGATGTGGACCGTATCAATGTATTGAAGGGGTAAGGCTTGTATTCACTGAGTTGGCTTATATTGTTTCTTCCGCTGGCAGGATTTCTCGTTCTGTCCTGGTTCGGAAACCGTATTCCCAAGTTGATTGCGGGATGGTTTGCCTGTGCGACTGTGGGCGGCGCATTTCTGGTGACTCTGCTCATGCTGGCTCAGCTTTATGGAGAGAATCCGGGCGACCGGTTGAACCATGTTCAAACACTTTATCCCTGGGTTGTGTCGGAAGGATTCAGCCTGAATCTTTCGATCCTGGTCGATCCTCTGTCCGTATTCATGTTGCTGATTGTGACGGGAGTGGGATGTCTTATTCATGTCTACTCGATCGGCTACATGCACCACGACAAGGAATTCCGGCGGTTTTTTGCATACATGAACCTGTTTATCTTTGCCATGTGCCTGCTGGTCCTGGCAGCGGATTTCTTTTTCCTGATCGTGGGCTGGGCGCTGGTGGGTCTGGCATCGTATCTTCTCATTGGTTTCTGGACGGAAAAGAAAAGTGCCGTGCTGGCTGCACGCAAGGCGTTCGTGATGAACGTCATTGGCGATGTGGGCATGGTGATCGCCGCCTTCATAATTTTTGAGTATTTCGGAACTCTCAATTATGTGGATGTATTCAAAGCTGCGCCATCTACGTTTTTACCGAACGCGGATGGAGTTTTATTGATTACCTTTCTTTTGCTGGTAGGCGCGTTTGCCAAGTCGGCGCAGATACCGCTGCATACATGGCTTCCCGATGCGATGGAAGGTCCGACTCCGGTGAGCGCACTGATTCATGCGGCGACCATGGTAACCGCCGGGGTGTACCTGGTGGCGCGCTGCAACGCGCTTTTTATAATGGCGCCTTACATTATGTATTTGATCGCCGCCGTCGGGGTGATTACCGCGCTCTTTGCCGGTTCTATCGGTATGGTGCAATACGATATCAAGCGGGTCATTGCGTATTCCACCATGAGCCAGATCGGCTTCATGTTTCTGGCTGTGGGAGTGGGCGTTTTCAGTGTCGGCATGTTTCATCTTATGACGCATGCCTTCTTCAAAGCGTTATTGTTTCTGGGTGCGGGCAGTGTGATTCACAGCATGGCGGATGAACAGGATATCCGCAAAATGGGCGGACTGCGTTACGCGATGCCCATCACATTTATTACCTTCTTGATTGCAGCTCTCGCTCTGGCGGGATTTCCCCTGACTGCCGGCTTCTTCAGTAAAGAGGAAATCGTCATGAACGCTTATCATGGCGAATATGGAAACATTATATTCTGGGGTTTGGCCATTCTCGCGGTTGGCATGACCGGGTTTTACACCTTTCGCCTGTTTTTCTACACATTTATGGGAAATTTGAGGACTCCGGGAGCCAAGCCGCATGAATCTCCCATGGTGATGACTGGGCCTTTGATGGTGTTGGCGGGCTTTTCTTTGCTGGGAGGAATTTTAGGGCCATGGGCTCATGAGTTTTTGTCCCCGGTATTTGGCGGCGCGGTGCCGATGCATCATGACGACGCCATGCTGGAGATTATTGCAATTGCGGCCGCTCTGGGAGGTATTCTCGCTGCGGTGGCCATTTACATGACCGGGAAAGACCAAATGGCATTTGCCAAACAGATGCTGGCACCGATTTACGAAGCCCTGTTCAACAAATATTACGTGGACGAAATATACGATTTTCTGATTGTGAAACCGGTGAAAGCAATTGGAAAGTTCATGGAAGAACGGGCCGAGAAACAGGGAATCGATTTCTCGGTCGATCAAGTGGGCGAACAGGTGCGCGAAGCCAGCCGGGGCATCAGTATCTGGCAGTCCGGTAAGGTCCGTATTTACGCGCTGAACATGGTCGCCGGTATGGTGACCATTTTATTGTTTGTAGTATTTTTGTAACGCTTAAAAGATGGATTTTATTTTAACAGGTATTGTCTTTCTTCCGCTGATCTCAGCCCTTGTCATTATGGTGATGAGGGGAACGGGTGACAGTAATGGAAAGGCTATCGGGATCGCCACGGCAGCGAGCATCCTCACTTTTGTGGGATCGATCGTTCTTTTGGCGATGTTCGATTCCCATCACCATGGGATGCAGTTTGTTCAATCCGTCGAATGGGTGCCGCTTCTTCATATTTATTACAAAGTAGGAGTTGATGGCATCAGTCTGTGGCTGGTGGTATTGACGTCGATGTTGGGGGTCCTGGCGGTATATTTTTCCCGTGGTCAGAAGAAGAACCTGCAATACTTTCTCGCGTTAATTTTAACGCTGGAGAGCGGAACCCTGGGCGTGTTTGTGGCGATGGATTCAATTCTCTTTTATGTATTCTGGGAATTGATGCTGGTGCCCGCGTATTTTCTGATTGGTTTCTGGGGTGAAGGTAACAAGGTTTACGCGACCACCAAATTTGTAATTTATACACTGGTGGGCAGTTTATTGATGCTGGTCGGGATTGTCTGGGTCACGGTCGTTCATTATGAATTGACACAAACATTGACGTTCGATATTCCCACCCTGTTGCAGACACAGATGCCGGCGGACGTTCAATTTTACATGTTTATCTGTTTCTTCATGGCGTTCGCGATCAAGATCCCTGTCTTTCCATTTCACAGTTGGTTGCCTCATACCTATGTTGCCTGTCCGATTCCGGCATTGATCCTGATCACCGGGGCCATGTCGAAAGCCGGGGCGTACGGATTGATTCGTTTTTGCCTGCCGTTGTTTCCCGAAACCATTTCCAACTGGGGATTGTGGATCGGGACCGCCGCGGCGGGAGGTATCGTTTATGGGGCGTGGATCGCTGTTGCGCAGAGGGATCTCAAGGCGTTGGTGGCCTATTCCAGTATCAGCCATCTTGGATTCATCGCTCTCGGAATTTTTGCATTCAACGGCCAGGGCGTGGAGGGCAGTGTTTTACAAATGGTCAACCACGGTATCATTGCTTCCGCTCTGTTTATCATCGTCGGTATTCTTGAAAAACGTCTGGGAACCCGCGAGTTGGATAAATTCCGTGGATTGAAAAAGCCGATGCCCATCCTTTACGCCATGTTCATGCTCATTACCCTGGCGGCGCTGGGCTTGCCCGGATTGAACGGGTTTGTAGGTGAGTTTCTGATTCTTATGGGTGTCTGGGGCTCGCACCTGCTTGCCGGCATGTCCGGCCTGTTTGTTTTGGCCGCAGGACTGGCTATCGTTTTTGCTTCGATCTATATGCTCTTCATGTTTCAGGGAGCCATGCAGGAGCCCGTGGAAGAGACGCATGAGGGGGTGAAAGACCTGGATCGAAGGGAAGTAGGCTTGTTGGTTCCGGCCTGTATCCTTGTTGTCGTGATCGGATTGTATCCCAAGGGTATTGTCGACCGGGTATCGCCTGCGGTGGATCATGTTCTTCATATGGAAAAGAAGTTCAAGAATTTTGACGACGGTTCCGGTCATGGGGGCGGGCACTAAGGTTTCCCCCGAAATTTTAGGCTTATCTTAAATCTTTCCTTTTTAATTGAATCCAACCATGAAGCTGGGCAAACGGGTGGTCGACGGAATTTTTCTCGAGCGGCCGAACCGTTACCTTGCACATGTCGAAATTGAAGGCAAGCAGGTGTCCGCGCACGTTCCGGATCCCGGTCGGTTGCCCGGTTTGATGATTCCTCAGAGACGCGTTCGCTTGATCCATAACCCCGGTGCAAAGCGTAAAACGGATTACACTTTGGCCCTGGTAAAACACGGGCGTATTTGGGTTTCAGTATACCCGGTCTTCGCCAACCGACTGGTCGGCGATGCGCTGGATAATGAAACGTTGACGGGATTTTCCGGTTACACAGACTTTTCTTCCGAGGTCAAGGTCGGGAAGAGCCGGTTTGATTTTCAACTGAATTATCCTGGTGGACCCATGTGGGTGGAAGTCAAATCCGTGAGTCTTGTGGAACAAACCGTGGGAAAATTTCCGGACGCGCCCACTGAACGTGGCCGCAGGCATGTAGAAGAGTTGATAGAGCTGAAACGTAAAGGAAACCGGACGGCGGTTGTGTTTGTGTCCCAGAGGTCGGATACCCGAAGCATCACTTCGAATGATGTCATTGATCCCGAATTCGGCATACGATTGCGAGAAGCCAAACAGGCGGGGGTGGAGCTTTACGGATTCAATTGCAAGGTGACAGGATCTTCAGTGACTCTCGATCGCCCGGTTGAGGTGGTGGTGTGATCTTGGGGTTTAATTGATAAATGGTTTCAAGTTGGGTTCCAGCAGCCATTTTTCTCCCTTAAGTTTCCAGCGCTGTTCGTGAATAAACGTTTTCAGCCGGTTGCTGGGGGAGATAGCCAATTTATACCGCATGGTAACCACTGCTTCGTCGATTTCCTTTTCAGGGTCCTCAGTGCTGATTTCCAACGGCTTGCCGCCTTTAAAGTAGGCCACATTCAGTGTCTGGGCCTGGAAGAAGGAGACTCTGTTCTGAATTTCACCGTATTTCAGAAGGTAGTCCATTCGGAAATCATTAAGAACATAGGCAGAACCTCCGTCTTCGGCCTTGCTTTCAAACGCATTGTTGTAAACGCGGAGAGTTTTGTCCAACCGTTCAATGCTCTTTGCAGAATCGGAAGCGCATCCCCAAACCAGGGTCAACGACGCGGCCATCCAAAATGTGATGATCCAGTTTCTCGGAAACGGTTTGTTGCTACTCATGGAAAGTCCTCGTGTGGTAAGATTGACAGCGGATTCAAGCGAAGTAAACAGACATAAAAATTATACGGTTTCCTTTCCGATAGGGCAAGGTCTAGTTGTGAAAAGAAGATGCAGCGAAACGTGAAAACCAAAAAGACCCGACGGTCCGGGACAACAAAAAGAACTTCGCCTCGCAGAGGGAAACCGGCGTCGAAGAAGCCTTCCGCCGTGTGGGACCAGGCCGCGCAATGGTACGACGCCTTGGTGGGACTGAAGGGAAGCGAGTACCAGAAAGCCGTCATTTTCCCAGGCGCTATGCAGCTGATGCAGCTGAAGAAGGGCGAAACGGTTCTGGATTTGGCTTGCGGTCAGGGAGTGTTTTCCCGATATCTGTCGCAGCGAAAGATGAAGGTGACCGGTCTCGATACGTCGGAAGAGATGATCCGTTTCGCGCAATCGCGGTCGGACGCGTCCATACGTTATGAGCAGGGTGATGCACAGGATGACCGGGCGCTTCAGGGAAAAACGTTCGATGCCGTGGTCTGCCTGCTGGCGTTGCAGAACATCGAGTCTCTTCCGCCCGTCATGCACAATGTGAAACGATGGCTGAAACCGGGCGGACGGTTCGTGATGGTTACGACACACCCCTGTTTCCGCATTCCGCGGCAAACCCATTGGGGCTGGGACGAGCAGAAAAAAATACAATACCGCCGGGTGGATCTGTATGGTTCTGAATCGGCCATTCCCATTCTGACGCCGCCGTTTGCCCAGGCCAACTCCTTTACCGTCACTTATCACCGTCCTCTGCAGAGTTACTTTGAGGCAATGGCCGAAGCGGGTTTGTGTGTGAATGGATTGGAAGAGTGGACATCACATAAAACCAGCGAACCGGGCAAGCGCGCCAAAGCGGAGAATCGGGCGCGGCAGGAGATCCCATTGTTTATGGCGCTGCGGGCGGTGCCGGCTTCCGTTTGAGTTGAACATCCGATGAAACGACCGCGCAGTTACACTTACGAATTGATGGACCCCGGCGAGCTGTTGTCCCGAGTGAAACAGGCCTTGAAAGAGAGCGGGGAAGGGTGGGCTCCCATTGCCGAAGTGATCGCACTGGGTCATGTCGAATACAAACCGATCCGGAACAATCCCATGCGGTCGGGGTATCAATACCAGTATCAAAAAGCCGGGCTCGACCTGACTGTATATTATCCGGAAGCGCAGTTCGAATTTTTGCTGGATATACTGGACCGCGAAAAGGTGATGGAACTGAAAGCTCTGTTTCAGGAAACGCTTCCCGAACGGTCGGGCTACATCATTCGGGAATTCAAGATCAAGGGAATCATCGACGAGCCCCGTCCCGGTGACCGCTCCGCGCGAGGCGAAATTTGAACCGGTTGATTCGCAGGTGGTGTCTCAGTTAGGAATCTAATTGATTAGAATCGACCCAAAGCAGACATTCGCCTACCAAGAAGAAGTCCTTATTAAAAATCCCACACATCTCCCCCGAAAACCTATTGCCACTCCCGCTTCCGGGCATTAATCTGAGGGAGCAGGTAAAGTTAAGTGGAAAAACCATATGAAACCAATCCAGATTTTCCCTTTAAATTTATATTTTCTTATATTTCTAATATTCTTCGGAATATTAACTCCATCCATTTCGTCTCAAGCAGCCCCTACAAAGAATGAAGAATTGATGGGTGCTATATCTGCCAGCGACATCGAAAAAGTCAAAGACCTGCTAGACCAAGGTACCGATGTTAACCTTCGAGTTGCGGGTGGCTGGACCGTTTTAATGTTAGCCTCCACACGAGGGAATGAGGCATTAGTTAGGATCTTGCTAGAGAATGGAGCAAAAATAAATCTTCAATGGAATAATGGATGGACGGCTTTGATATTGGCATCCGACTATGGGCATGATGATGTGGTGAAAATCCTATTGGATTATGGTGCAGAAGTTAACACACAAAGTAAGGATGGGTACACGGCCTTAATGGCAGCTTCAAGGTCTGGGAGCGGAACCACGGTGCAGATGCTATTAGATAAAGGCGCCAAAGTTAGTCAAAAAGATAACGCTGGTAAAACGGCCCTATTTACAGCAGCTTATGGAAGAAATGAAAAGATAGTGAAGTTGTTACTGGGAAAAGGCGCCAAAGCCAGTCAAAAGGATAACGCTGGTAAAACGCCCTTAATGGAAGCATCCGGGAGCGGGTATGTGGGAATGGTGAAAATGCTACTGAAACAAGGTGCCAGAATAAACCATTTGGATAATTATGGCGGAACGGCCTTAACGAACGCGTCTTGGTATGGGCACGAAGCAGTAGTAAAGGCCTTGTTAGAGAATGGCGCCAAAATCAACCTTCAAACCAAGGACGGCCGAACAGCGCTAATAATGGCATCTCGTTGGGGACATGAGGCAGTGGTAAGGACTTTGCTGAAAAGAGGCTCCGCAGTCAACCATCAGGATAAAAATGGCAGGACAGCTTTGATGGCGGCATCTTGGTTTGGGAGTGAAACCGTGGTAAAGGTTTTGCTGGAAAAGGGTGCGAACGTAAACATAAGAAATTATAAGGGAGAAACGGCGCTCAGTGTCTCAAGTACCGAAACCATTTCCGAACTGCTCAATGCGGCAGGGGCAAAGTGAATCACCTTTATTGTCCAATTATGTTCTAAAATGCCGCCTTGATATTGCTCGATTGCTTCTTGAAAACGGTGCCGACATGAATAAGCGCAATTATTGGGGTATAAGTCTTTTGGATATTTCTAGTCGGGGCCAGGGCAAATGCCCATCGGAATTTAAAGCCTTATTTAAAGAATTTAAGGACAAGAAATAAATTTCCAATCCAAATGTCCACTTCTGGCCGACTTCGGACGACCCAAAGTGGACATTCTGATGAAGAGTAAGTGAAACGGTTTGCAGCGAAAATGTAAACTGGCTTCGTCAAATCATACTCCTGCTTATTCATGCTATTCAAACATTCCCCTCTGGCTGGTCCTACCCCGACATCAAATAATCAAAAATCTCTCAAAATTTCCCACTGGTTATCGCCCTAGTCGTGGGGGAACCAAGGAATTTTCTCTATCAAACAGGTATCTAAATATAGATAGGGAAATTTTTACTATATTAAAAGGAGATTATTCATGGGGTATGCTCCTCAAGGGCCTGGCCATAGGCCAAAGAAAAATAAATATTTATCAACAATTTTACACGTTCTAGGTGTTGGAATTGCTTCCATAAGCTTTAAGTTAATGTATGATGAGGAACATATTACCTTTATAAGCTTTTCCATATTTGTTGTTGCGATTATTTTAATTTCGTTGGGAATCAAATATCATAAATAATGAGTAGAATCGGGGCCTCCCGAAGGTAACTCCGGTGATCTGACCTAAAATTTGTACCACATCCGAAAGTCCGCTATTGGCCGTTTGGGGACATTCGATTCGCATCAATTCTCATCAAGTAACTCCCCGTTGCTTTCCGGAAAACTCCAGTCAATGGGCTTGTCCTCTTTGATCGCCCGACGCAGACGGGCCATCCACGATTGAAAGAACGCGATGTTGTGCAGGCTGTTGAGGCGCATTGCCAGGATTTCATCGGCAATGAACAGGTGGCGGAGATACGCCCGCGAATAATGTCGGCAGGTGTAGCAGGCGCATTGGGGGTCGAGCGGCAGGTCCTCGGTTTTGTATTTTGAGTTTTTGATATTGATTTTACCTTCACTGGTGAACAGCGAACCGTTGCGCGCATTGCGGGTGGGCATGACGCAATCGAACATATCGATTCCCATCTGAGTGCACTGCAACAGATCGTTTGGTGTGCCGACTCCCATCAGGTAGCGCGGCAAATCATTCGGCAGCAGCGGTGCCGTGTGCGCTGCCAGGTCCAGCATCACGGATTTTTCCTCTCCCACACTCAAGCCGCCGATGGCGTAACCGGGAAAATCGAGATCGATGATTTGTTTCGCGCTTTCCTCCCGCAGATCCTTGAACATACCGCCTTGAACGATTCCAAACAACTGTTGATCATCTTTTTGATGGGCTTCCCGGCAGCGCTTCGCCCAGCGTGTAGAAAGCTCCAGCGATTTCTGCGTGTAGGCCCGATCGGCGTCGTGCGGGGTCGGTTCGTCGAAGGTCATGATAATGTCCGCCCCCAGCGCCATCTGGATTTCCATTGATTTTTCGGGCGACAGCAGATGCGACGACCCATCGATGTGTGATTGAAACTCCACCCCTTCCTCGGAAATTTTCGATAGCGTATTGAGGCTGAACACCTGGAATCCGCCGCTGTCGGTCAGGATGGGATGGCTCCAGTTCATGAAGCGGTGCAGTCCGCCGAGTTGTTGGACTACTTCATGTCCCGGCCGCAAATACAAATGATAGGTGTTACCCAGAATGATCTGCGCCCCGCAATCTTCCAGATCCTCCGGCGACAGCGCTTTCACCGTCGCCTGGGTCCCAACCGGCATGAACACCGGTGTATCGATTTTGCCGTGCGGCGTTGTAAGCACTCCCAACCGGGCCCCGGAATGACTGTGCTGGTGTGTGATCTCGAATTTAAACATGGCGTAGAAGGCAGGTTCGCGATCAGGTATTGGATTTCAGGTTGTCGGGAAGGGTGACGGTGAGTTGGTTGAAGGGGATGACCAAGTCGTTCTCGTTGCAGATGCGGACGAGTGTGGACTGGATGTCCCGCTGGATGTCTTCATAGCTCTCGGCGCATCGCCCTTCGACATCGACCAACACTTTCAAATTGAGAGAACTGCTCCCGGCATTGTCGAAAGAAACTTTCGTGTAGGTGAAGTCGGGTGAATCCTTCTGGTAATGCCGTTCCAGATGCGTCCATAGCCCTTTTTCGAACAGTTTGGGAATTTCATCGCAGATGCGTGATTGCACCCCGTAATCCAATCCGAACTCGATATCGTACCGAAACCCCTTGGACAGGTTCATGGGGGTTGCAGCCAGAAACTCCGGAGTAGAATAAAATTTTAACGTATTCCCTTTCAGATGCAGAACCACCTGCTCCATCGTTTGCTGTTCCACCCGCCCGTAAGTGCCGTCGGAGAGCAGCACCCAATCGCCTGCCTGAGAGGGAAACCAGGGCTCGCCATCCACAACAGGGCGAGAATGTTTCCCGATCAATTCACCCAGGGGCAGTTGTAGTTGTCCGCCTTCCAGGAGGGGATTGACGAGAGTGGCCTGCAGGCCGATGCTGGCCACCTCCCAGGGAACGCCGTTCCATATCAGCCGTTCCTTTTCTTTCACCGTGCCCAGGTTGAGGGCCAGGCGTACCTCTTGAAACAAGCGGGGGATGAACTGGCGCGAGGCCCAGAAAATCGCCAGTATGAACAGGATGATGACACTCAGCAACAGCCAGTCGTTTAGAAAGTAGAGTGCGACCAGACTCGAAACCAGGCAGAGCATCAGAACCAGAACGCTGTAGGCGGTGACCAGGAGTTTCCGCGTCCATGGTTCAAATTTTATGAAGCTCTTTTCACCGACGATGAAAACACGCATCTTGGTCAACAGGTACCACAGGACGAAAAAGATGGCTCCCGTGATCAGAAGGTTGAATCCTCGATGCTTGAAAAATTCCTTGATGGACCGTGTGGCCGAGTCCCATATGGACTCGCTGCTTTCTGATTCGCTTTCCAGGTTGCGGCGGGCTTCTTCCAGTTTGACTTGGACCAGTTCAACGTTGTATTTGTTTTTTAAATTTTCCAAAGTGGCCAGGTAATTTTTCGTTTGGGGATTCTTGGAATCCAGGGACTGACTATCCAGAGTAAGCAGTCTCTGGATATTTTCCTGCCCCGCTTGAAAATTTTTGAGCTGGTTTTCCAGAGCCTCGACCCGTTTTTTAAGCCGTTCTATTTTGCGCGGCTTTTCAGTCACATCGCCGATGGCTTCCAATAAAGGAAGAATCAGCTTTTCCAGTTCTTTGCTCCAACCGGATTCTTCTTTCTTTTCATCCAGAAAGAGATCTTCTGTTTGCAGTTGAGTCGCCAGCGATTCGAAATTTTGGTTCAATCCTTCAAGCTGCAGAATCAACTCCTCTCTTCGCTTGTTGACGGTTTTGGTCGAGGGCATTTTCTTGAGGTTGTCGAGTTCTTTCTGAATTCTCAAAGTCTGGTCAGAAAGCAATATTAAAATCTGGCGGATTTTTTGCGGGTCGCTGGAGGACTCTTCCGCTTTTTCCTTTGCGAAGGCGGGAATACTGCTGCAAACCAAGCCCGTCAGAAGGGCCGAAAATAAAATTTTGAGTAAAAGATTTTGGAAAGAGGTAAAACCCGAATACGCTTTTGGAGAATAAGCTGGGAAAGCCATGGACATCACCTTCTGTTGAATAGGTAACGTTCGTTATGAAAGTCGGGCCAGGCTTTTGGTCAGGACCCGGATCAAAGTGTCGATGTTTTTTTGCGACACGATCAGGGGGGGGATGAACCGCAGGGTCCCCGGCTGAATACTGTTTACCAGAATTCCTTGCTCCATACAATCCTTGGCCACGGCGGCGGATGAGCCGTCGATATCGATCGCCAGGATCAGTCCCATACCCCGGACTTCTTTAATGATCGAAAATTTTCGGGACAATTCCTTCAGCCGTGAAAGAAAATATTTTCCGGTATCGCGCACGTTTTTAAGGAAATCCTTTTGACCCACGATGTCGACCGATGCCAGAGCGGCCGCGCACACCAGCGGATTACCACCGAAGGTACTGCCGTGGGTTCCCGGTCCGAGCGATTTCGCCACTCGATTCGTCATCACCAGCGCGCCGATGGGTACTCCGGCGCCGAGACCCTTAGCGAGTGTCATAATGTCCGGTTTCGCTCCGAATCCCTGATACGCGAACAAGTGGCCGGTTCGCCCGAACCCGGTTTGAATTTCATCCAGAATCAACAAGACATTCCGCTTGGTGCAAAGCTTTCGCAATTCTTTCAAATATTTTTTGTCAGGGATGTTGACGCCGCTTTCGCCCTGAATGGGTTCCACCATCACCGCGCAGGTTTTGGCGGTGATCGCTTTTTTCATGGCCGCGATATCATCGAACGGGACATATTTAAAACTCGGCACCAGCGGACCGAATCCTTTTTGAATTTTTTCCTGCGGAGTGGCGCTCATTGCACCCAAAGTTCGTCCGTGAAACGCTTTATAGGTGGTGATGATTTCAGTTTTGTTTTTTTGTCCCTGATCGACATAAAACCGTCGAGCAAGTTTAATGGCGCCTTCGTTGGCCTCGGTTCCGCTATTGCAGAAAAAAACTTTGTTGCCAAAACTCAACCGGGTGATTTCCGCCGCGAGCCGCGCCTGCGGTTCAATGTGAAACCAGTTGGAAACGTGAAGCAATTGTCCGGCCTGTTTACGGATTGCCTGCACTACCCGGGGCGGGCAATGCCCGAGGCTGTCCACTGCGACCCCGGCGACAAAGTCGAGATATTTGTTTCCCGATGCGTCCCAGACATGCATCCCCTTGCCCTTAATGAGAGCAATTGGGTAACGTCCATAAGTGGCGGCCACATGGCGTTCGGTCAATTGGGTGATTTCCTTATTCATCTTTAAATTCAATGGGTTAGGGGCATCAGGTTGGGGTTTCAGCTTGCGTGATATAATGCGCAATCCTACCAAAGCAAAAAACTTTATCACAAAGTCCTGGCGAATGACATGATAAACCAATTCCTCCAAAACCCCCACGTGTCCCGAGTTTGTGAATCAATCGTGAACATCGTGTTTCCGCGCAGTTGTGTTGGTTGCGGTCTCAGCCGAAAAAACGGAGGGGACTATTTGTGCGGGTTGTGCCGGGAAGATCTCTTCGTGATCGACGATCCGATTTGCGACACCTGTGGAATTCCTGCAGACATCGATTACGATTATCCGGTAGAGGGATTCGAATGCGGTTGGTGCCGCAAGGGAGGGTTTCGTTTTGATCGGGCTCGTTCTCTCGGATTGTACGATTCGGTTTTAAAAGAGCTGATTCATTTTTATAAATACCGCAACCAACCGGGGGTGATCGGTGAGATCGAACCCTTTCTACGGGATTATTTTGAGACTTGCCGGGAGCAATACCAGGGGTACACTGTGGCCTCGGTGCCTTTACACGTTAAAAAACTCAAAGAGCGTGGGTTCGACCAATCATTTGTTCTGGCACATAAGATAGCGGAAATTCTGGGCTTGCCTCTCTTGACCCGGCCCCTGAAACGTACCCGGGACACGCTTCCACAGACTCGTAAGAGTCGGGAGGAACGCTATCAGAATGTGCGGGGTGCGTTTGAAGTGGTGGGTCCAGATGCGGTGTCTGATGAAAATATTCTGCTGGTCGATGATGTGTTCACCACCGGTGCGACAGTGAACGAAGTGACGCGGGTATTGAAGAAAGCGAAAGCCGGGCGCGTGCAGGTCTTCACCCTGGCGAGAGCTTGAATTCAAAGTGAATCAACGCAGGCTTCCCGTGACCCAATACCAGGAAAGAATGCTCGCCGCGTAGCCCAGGCCAATGGCCCACGACCATTTCATGTGAGAGAGGAATGTATAATTTTTCCGGTCGACACCCATCACCGCCACTCCGGCGGCAGAACCGACGGATAAAAGGCTGCCCCCCACTCCAGCAGTCAGTGTGATCAACAGCCACTGGTCGATGCCCATCGCGGGGTCCATTTTTAATACGGCGAACATGATGGGAATGTTGTCGACGATCGCGGAAAGGATGCCCACGATAATATTGGACCAGGTGGGCCCGATGGTCTCGTACAAATTTTTACTGATCAGAGCAAGATAACCGAGGTATTGCAGAGCGCCGACAGCAGTGAGTACACCGAAGAAGAACAACAGGGTATCAAATTCGATGGCTGCAATTTTATCAAAAATATCGAAATGGCGGTGTTCCACTTCGCGCCCTTCGGGAATGCCCAATTCTTTTCTCAAAGGTTTGTCGCCCCAGCGTTTCAGATAATATCCAAACATCATGAGTGCGCCCAGGCCGAGCATCATGCCCAGAAACGGAGGTAAGTGAAAGAACTGGTGAAAGCTAACGGCGGTAGCGATGGTGCAGATACCCATTACGATAATCACTTTGGCGCCCGGTTTTAAATGAATTTCCTCTGAAGGACTTTCAGGGGTTTCGTCGGGTACAAAGAAGAACATGCATGACGCCGGTACAATCCAATTGATCAACGAAGGAAGCATGAGATAAGCGAACTGTACAGTTTCAACTTTTCCCGAAGTCCAGACCATTAATGTGGTGATGTCGCCGAACGGACTCCAGGCGCCTCCCGCATTGGCGGCAACGACAATATTGATAAAAGAAAGAACGATGAATTTTGAATTACCGCCGCTTACTGCGAGAGCGACAGTAGACATCAGTAAAGCGCTGGTCAAGTTGTCAGCCAAAGGAGACAGGAAAAAGGTTATAACTCCGGTTGCCCAGAACAGGGAACGGAATCCCAATCCTTTTCTCAGTAGCCATGAGCGCAAGGAGTTGAAAACATTTCGTTCGGCCAGAGTATCGATATAGGTCATGGCGGCAAGCAGAAAAAAGAATAGCTCTCCTATTTCTGCGATGAGATGCTTTACATAGTCGTGAGCCTCGCTGTTGCTGTGGCCGTTCAGGGATTCATAGAGACCGATGAAAAACCACATGAGACAACCCGCCAGGATAACGGGCTTGGATTTTCTCATATGAATTTTTTCTTCGATGACGACCAGGGAATAACCCAGAACAAATATCATCAAAGAGAGATAACCCACCCATGTGGTGGTCATCGATTCCATAAAGCACTCCTTGGGATTGGAGCAAGCGGGTTGGGGAGCGGCATAGATTTAGTCAGCGATTTTTCGAAACAAAAGTCTTTAATCTATGAAAAAGGGATTTTCCTGTTTTGTCAATACGTTATGTCTTTTCGACATTTTAAGTGTTTCGCTCAAGCAAAGAAACTGATTTATTGAGGAATCGGATCATATGGAAGAGTATCCCAAGTTTAAGTTTGGTGAGAAAATCGCCATCAACCTCTTTTGGGGTGCTTGCACTCTTCGAAAAAAGATTAGTCTGTTCAGGCGTTTTGCTCATTTTTTACCGGGCGAGAGGTTGAGAAGTTTTCTCGTTCACTGCAAAAAGATGTAAGGATTGGCACAAAATCGCGACACGAATGCTGTGGATATTCGCAAGGTTAAGGCCTTGGAGAGGAGGCGGCAAGCTTCGGTTTTGAATAAAGGTTGACTGAGGTAGAATGTGTGCTAACATTTTATATTACGATACTTTAGGGGCTTAAATGGTGCCGGTGACCCAATCCACAGAAAGAGTACTCGCCAAAAAATACCTGGGGGAATGCAAAGAATTTATCGATAAAGCTATACCTCAGTTTTTGCCGGAAAAAAGTGGATACCCCCAAAGTATTCATGAATCCATGCACTACAGTTTGTTTGCTGGAGGGAAGAGGTTACGGCCCAGCCTTCTCATTGCTGCAGCGGAGGCCGTAGGAGGGAACCGAAACGATGTCTTGCCATTTGCAGTGGCGGTCGAGTTCCTTCATACCTACACGTTGATTCATGACGATCTCCCCGCTCTCGACAATGACAGCCTGAGGAGAGGGAAACCGACCAACCACAAAGTTTTTGGTGAAGCGATTGCCATTCTGGCCGGCGACGCGTTGTTGACCCAGGCTTTTGTGTTGATGACCAATCCTCATCAGATGGAGGCCATTTCCCACAAAAACATTCTCAGGTCCTCGCAGGAAATCGCCAAGGCGATGAGCTCTACGGGAGTGATCGGCGGTCAAGTGGTGGATTTGGAATCAGAAGGAAAAGAAGTTGATGCTTCAACTTTGGAGTACATCCATATTTATAAAACAGGCTTCTTTTTCAAGGCCTGCGTACGCAGCGGAGCAATATTGAGCGGCGCTTCGCATTCCCAACTGGGAGCGCTTTCCCGATATGGTGCACATATCGGTCTGGCCTTTCAGATTATTGACGATATCCTGGATATCGTGGGTGATAAAAAAGAACTGGGAAAAGATATCGGTAGTGATATCGATAAGGACAAGGCCACGTACCCGGCTTTGTTTGGTTTGGAGGATTCCAAAAAGAAAGCCGAATCACTGGTGGATGAGGCTTTGGAATGCCTGGAAGAATTTGACGAACGAGCCGATCCTCTGCGCGAGATTGCCCGTTTTTTCGTCCAACGCACCTTTTGATATGGATTTAATATGAGCAGGCTCTTAGATGGAATCAACAGTCCTCAGGACTTGAAGAAAATCAAGAAGGAGGATCTCCCTGTTTTGGCAACCGAAATACGGGAGACTCTTTTATCGACAATATCCAAAACCGGCGGACACCTGGGCTCCAACCTGGGCATCGTGGAATTGACGATGGCCATGCATTACGTATTTGACAGCCCCCGGGACAAGTTTGTCTGGGATGTGGGTCATCAAAGCTATGTTCATAAACTGTTGACCGGCAGGCGGGACCAGTTCCATACCCTCCGGCAACACGAAGGGTTGAGCGGGTTCACCAAGCGCGAAGAAAACGAGCACGATCATTGGAACTGTGGTCATGGCGGGACCTCGATTTCCGCCGCAATCGCTTTTGCCAAAGCGCGCGACCTCAAACAGGAAGACAACGAAGTGGTTGCGGTGATCGGCGACGGGTCGCTGACTGCAGGCATGGCTTTTGAGGGTCTGAACCACACCGGTCATCTGAAAAGCAACATGATCGTTATCCTGAATGATAACGAAATGTCGATTTCCACCAACGTCGGCGGTATGTCGGCGCATTTGAGCCAGATCATGACCGGGCAGGTCATGCGGAAAATCAAGGGGCAAATCGACGAGATGCTGCAATCAATTCCCGGAGTTGGAAAAAACATATCGAATTTTGCTCATAAAATTGACGACGCCATCAAAGGTGTCTTCATCCCTGGGCGGTTGTTTGAAGACCTGGGATTTCGTTATGTGGGTCCGCTGGACGGGCACGATACCGAGGCCTTGATTGAAAACCTGGAGGACCTTAAAGGCGCCAAGGGTCCGACGCTGGTCCACGTGATCACACGTAAGGGCAAGGGTTACCAGGTGGCCGAGGAAAAGGCTGAAATCTGGCATGGCGCATCGCCTTTTGACATCAAAACCGGCGCCTTTCTGAAAAAGAAATCCAATCCGGCGTACACGGCTGTGTTTGCAGATGCCCTGATCGATTTGGCAAAACAAGATGAAAAGATTGTCGGCATCACCGCCGCCATGCCTTCAGGTACGGGAATCAGTAAATTCGGGCAGGCTTTTCCAGACCGCACCTTCGATGTCGGTATGGCCGAACAGCATGCCGTTGATTTTGCCGGCGGCCTGGCTCTGGAAGGATTGCGGCCGGTTATTGCCATTTATTCCACGTTTCTGCAAAGAGCGTACGACCAGGTGGTTCATGACATCTGTCTCATGAACATTCCGGTGACGTTTGCTATGGACCGGGCCGGCATTGTCGGCGAGGATGGTGCAACTCACCAGGGGCTGTACGACATCGCCTATTTGCGGACGCTGCCCAATATGGTCATCATGGCTCCGAAAGATGAAAATGAATTGCGCCATATGCTGAAAACCTGTGTTTATCATCCCGGTCCCGCTGCCGTACGGTATCCGCGAGGAGCTGGCTTGGGCGTGCCCATAGATCCGGAAATGAAAGAGCTGGAAATCGGCAAGGGTGAAGTGATTCAGGATGGGAACGATATTGCGTTGATCGCTTACGGTCATATGGTGCAACCGGCTCAAGAGCTTGCCAAGTCTCTGGAAGGTGAGGGCCTCAGCGTGGCTGTAATCAATGCCCGGTTTGTGAAGCCTTTGGATACCGATCTGATTTGCCGTTATGCGCGTTCTACAAAATGTATGGTGACACTGGAAGAGCATGCCCTGCAGGGCGGCTTCGGCTCGGCGGTTCTGGAAGAAGTCAACGAGCATGTCCCGGAGAAAAACGTCCTGCTGAAATGTATCGGCGCGGCCGATAAAGTCATTGAGCATGGGGCTCCGGCGCTGGTTCGAAAAGATTTGAATTTGGACCCGGAAAGCCTTTTCAACACGGTTCAAGAGTTTTATAATACTACCGTTCTCGGGGCCGTCCCGATTTCCGGTAATGGTAAAAAAGAAATCCATGGAAACGGCGGAAACGGCCAAAACGGAGGAAATCAAGCACCTTCCTCCAATGGCAAAAAGGATAAAGGGAAAGAAATACAGCCGGTCAATGGATAGATGCTCTCAAATCAAACGTGTTACCAGCGAAACTCAAATTGAAGTCAGCCTGGTCCTAGACGGAACAGGGCAGGGGGATATCCAAACCCCGATTCCGTTCATGGATCACATGTTGGCCCAGTTGTCCCGCCACGGTTATTTTGATCTCACGGTAAAAGCAGAAGGCGATACCCACATTGATTTTCATCACACGGTGGAAGATCTGGGTATCACATTGGGTCAAGCCTTTGAAAAAGCCCTTGGAGACAAGAAGGGAATCCGTCGGTTTGCGCAATCCAGCGTGCCTTTAAATGAAGCGCTGGTCAATTGCGTGGTGGACCTGAGTCGTTCTTACTTTGTGTTCAATATCGACCTTCCCAAGGCGAAACTGGGTGAGTTTGATGTCGAACTGGTTCCGGAGTTTTTCCAGGCGGTTTCCGCCAACTGCGGACTCACCCTGCATTTTAATTCTCCCTACTGGAACAACCTGCATCACGTCGTGGAAGCTTCTTTCAAGGCGTTTGCCAAGGCGATGGACCAGGCCAGCTCCCTGGACCCCAGATCCAACACGATTCCGTCGACCAAAGGCTCTCTTTAAATGATCGCCATCATCGACTATGGCATGGGCAATTTGCGTTCCGTGCAAAAGGCTCTGGAAGCTGTGGGCGCCGATGCAATAGTGTCCAGCCAGCCTCAAACGATCCTGGATGCCGATTCGGTGGTTCTCCCCGGAGTCGGGGCGTTCAAGGACTGCATGGATAATCTGGATCGTCTGGGATTGGTAGAGGTGGTTCGCAAATCGATTCAATCCGGCAAGCCGTTTCTAGGCATTTGTCTCGGTTTACAACTGCTGTTCGAACAGAGTATTGAATTCGGGACCGTGGAGGGGCTGGGAATTCTCCCGGGGAAAGTCAAGCGGTTTCACTTTCCGGAGGATTCCGATTTAAAAGTCCCGCACATGGGATGGAATACGCTGACTCTCAACAAACCATCACCGCTGTTCGATTCAATGGATGCCCACCCCTATTATTATTTTGTGCACTCCTATTACGTCGTTCCCGAAAACCGGGATGTGATCGCCACCACCACCCAATACGGGGTGGAGTTCGTGTCCGGGATCCAGCACGAAAATATTCACGCCTTTCAGTTTCATCCCGAAAAGAGTCAGAAGCAGGGGTTGTCGATGCTGGAGAAATTTGCCCGCCTGAACTGACCGGACCATGCAGAAGTCGAATTACGTCCGGGGCCTTGCTTATGCATCGGTCACCGCACTGCTGTGGGGTTTCCTGCCCATCCTGATGAAAATCGCCCTCAAGGAATTTTCCGGGGGCAGCATCGTCTGGTTCCGTTTTACCTTCGCCTTTCTGGTGCTGTTCCTGTTCTTGAAATTCCAAAAGAAGCAGCCGGAACTGATCATCCAATCGCCGCCGGGGTTTGGGATTCTCGGGGGAATGTTTCTGGCCGGAAATTATTATTATTTTCTAAAAGGCATCGAAACCAGTAGTCCATCGAACGCTGGTATTCTCATTCAGACCGCGCCGGTGCTCCTGGTAATCCTGGGGGTGGTTTTGTTTGAGGAACGATTCAGTCGGAATCAGGGCATCGGTTTAGTGATTGCTGTTGTTGGTTTCGTATTGTTTTACAGGGATCAGAGCCAACAATGGGGGGTCGAGGTTTATACAGAGGCTTCCTGGTACATACAGGCAGCCGCCTTGTTGTGGGTGGGATACATGGTGTTTCAGAAAAAACTGGCAGCATCCTATCAGGCACAGCAGCTGAATCTACTGGTCTATGGCACCGCTGCGCTGATGTTGATTCCCGTTGCTGTCTGGACCGATTTCAACAATTCCAATATTGGCAGTTGGGTATTGATGATTTTCCTGGGTGTGAACACTCTGCTGGCCTATGGATGTCTGGCGGAAGCGGTCAATTATATTCCCCTGTGGCTGATCAGCGTTGTGATTTCACTTAACCCGTTTATCACGCTGATTGTTATGCACATCCTGCCTCTTGTAGCACCGGGTTGGGTGCCCCCTGAAATCATCGGATTATGGGGTTATATCGGTGCCTGTACCGCTATTTTCGGGGTCGTCATGGTTCTTCGCAAAGACTAGGGTTTGCCCCGTTTCATGGCGCGGGAGATTTCGCGGTCGGCCTCCCGCTTCTTGATGGTTTCCCGCTTGTCATGGGCTTTTTTACTTTTGGCGATGGCCAGCTCCACTTTGACCTTACCGTTTTTGAAGTACAGTTTCAGAGGAATCAGGTTGAGGCCTTTTTCCCGGCTGATGCCGATCAGTTTTGCGATTTCCTTTTTATGGAGCAGGAGTTTGCGCTTTCGCATCGGGTCGTGATTAAAAGCATGCGCCGGGGTGTACGGGCTGATATGGCAATGCAGCATAAAGACTTCCTCACGGTCCACCACAGCATAACAGTCCGCCATACTGGCTTTCCCTTCTCGCAGAGCTTTGACCTCTGTGCCCTGTAGGACGACCCCTGTTTCAAGCGTGTCCTCAATATGATAATTGTGCCGGGCTTTTTTGTTTTGGCAGATGATTTTAATTCCATCTGTCTGTTGGCTTTTTTTATTCATAGTTGATGACGCCTGTTGTTTCGCCCGGAAAAATCCTGGAATAGTGGGTCGGCCGATTGCGAATAACGGCCCCTCCCAGTTTAACAGTCAAATTTCGAAAGTGTGGGTAATGTTACGAAAGGCATCCGGAAACCTGTTGTTCCGAAATTTCAGTGATGCGGACGGGAACGATGCGGTTCATCCATTTATCGCCCCCTTCGAATAATACCGGGATATAGGTGTCGGAATGACCCCGCAAGTGTCCTGTTTGAGGGTCGCGGCTGTTCTCAACCAGCACTGGGACGGTTTGGTCTCGCAGGCTCTCCCGGAATTGCCGGGCTTTTTGATTTCCCAGTTCGGTCAGGATTTTATTGCGCTCCTTCTTTACGGTTTTGGGGACGTCATTGATGAATCCGGCGGCCTCGGTCCCCTCGCGGGGAGAATAGGAGAACACATGCAGGGTGGTGAAGGGCAGGTCTTCGACCATTTGTCGGGTATTTTCAAACATCTCGTCGGTTTCTCCGGGAAAGCCGACAATAATATCCGCTCCCAATCCCAGTCCCGGGTTCCGTTCGACAATCCTCTCCACCGTTTCCCGATATTGCCGGGCATTGTAGTTCCGGCGCATGCGGGAAAGCATTGTGTCATCGCCGCTTTGAAGCGGGATATGGAAATGCGAACACAGTTTGTCCCGTTCCGCCATGAGCTCAATCAAACGATCGTCGATTTCCATGGGATTGATGGAACTGAGGCGCACGCGATACTCACCCGGAAGGTCAAGGATTTCCTCCACAAGCGAAGAAAATGTTTCCGGAGGATTGGAATCCATTCCATAGGTGCCCAGGTTGATCCCGGTGAGGGTGATTTCCCGAAAACCGGTTTCCAGTGAATGACGTACGTTGTTGAGAATATTCTTCCGCGAATCGCTGATGGACCGTCCTCGGGCTCGTACCACTGTGCAGAAGGAGCAAGCCTCGTCGCACCCGGTTTGTACTTTGATAAACGCTTTGGTCTTACCGTGGAAATCGGAAACGGGGATGGTCTTGAAATCCCACTTCTGGGTGATGTCGGACATGTGCACCAGCGGTTGACCAAAAGTATCTTCCTGCTGAAGGCGATTGATTTGAGATTTGATTGCCTCGGCAATTTCCAGTTTGTTGGCGTTCCCCAGAACCACATCCAGGCCCGGAATCCGGGTTACCTGCTCCGGGCTGTTCTGGGCGTAACATCCTGTAAAAATGACCATTGCTTCATCGTTGATTGCCAAAGACTTTTTCACGGCCTGACGCGAGCTGGAATCACTTTTGGCGGTTACCGTACAGGTGTTGATGACATAGACGTCCGCCTGCTCCTGGGAGCCGACGATAGAATATCCTTCTTTTTCAAGGACCGTCTGCATTTCAGCGGTGTCATTCTGGTTGGTTCGACAACCGAGCGTGGTGAAGGCGACTTTCACAATAATTTCCCTGTTGGCTTAGGCATTCAATAAATGATTTTCCATCTTATGCCATCCGCTTGTTTTTTATCAACTGAAAATTGATTTAGACCGGATAGGCTGGAACCCGTCCTTGACCTCTTCAAGCGGTTTTGTTACGATGCGCCATCTCCGCACCATGACACGATCCTTAACCTCACTTTGCCGGTTGAACATCTATGCCGAAGGTTGATAAAAAAATCCAGACTTTTCTTGAAAAATGGTTGGATACCAGCGTTAAAAAGTACGTATCGCATATGGACGTTCGGCAAAACGGAGGACTTCACGATTTGATCATAGGTGGGGTTGAAAAACCTCTGTTGGAAATCGTGCTTCAAGAAACCGAGGGCAACCGGACCAAGGCCGCCAACATTCTTGGAATCAACCGCAACACCCTTCGCAAAAAAATCCAAGACTATAATATTAAATGCCAAAGCAAAAGCTAGCTGTAGTCATTCTGGCCGCGGGTAAAGGCACCCGGATGAAATCCGACCGCGCCAAGGTTTTGCATGCTCTGGCGTCGCGTCCACTGCTGATTCATGTGCTGGATACGGCAGTTGCCCTGGATCCCCAACGAGTGGTGGTCGTGGTGGGGCATCAGGCTGAGGAGGTCAAACATGCCTGTGCCAACCGTCCCATTGAGTTTGTCGAGCAGACGGAGCAACTGGGTACAGGGCACGCGGTTCTGCAGGCTCAAACCATTTTGGAGGATTTTGAGGGAGATGTTCTTATCCTGTGCGGGGACATGCCCTTGATCCAATCCTCGACCCTTCAAACCCTGCTTCAGAAGCATCGCGATACCGGTGCCGGGTGCACTCTGTTGAGCCTTAAAACCAAGGAAAAGAAGGATTTTGGCCGTGTGGTGCGCAATCCGGAGGGGGCGGTTTTGCGCATCGTAGAGGTTCGGGATGCGAGCGAACAGGAAAAAACTATTGACGAATACAACTCTGGCGTTTATTGTTTTGATAAGGGCCTTCTTTTCAAAGCGTTAGCTTCCGTTGACACCAGCAACGCGCAGGGGGAGTATTATTTGACCGATACGGTCGGGATTCTCTCTCAGAACGGGCACGAGGTGGTATGCCATACGACCCGGGACGCGGATGAAATTTTAGGTATCAACTCTTCCGAAGACTTAGAAAAAGCCGAAAAGATCGTGAAAGCCTGACGACGGGCACCATCATTTCCCCCAATCAATCGAATTCGAAAGTTAAACCATGAAAGCCGTTATCCTTGCCGCCGGCAAAGGCGACAACCTCAAACCCTTTTCCGATACCCGTCCCAATCCCATGATCAGTGTGGCCGGGAAGTATCTGTTTGATCACAACCTCGATCTGCTTCAGAAAGCTGGAATCAACGACATTTTTGTTGTTGTGGGGCATCAGAAGGAAAAACTTGTTGAGCGGATTGGCGAGCACGTCCACAACGGCTTGAACCTTCAGTACATGGTGCAAAGTCGAGCCGGTGGAATCGGCGATGCGGTGTTGCGGATCAAGGATAAAATTTTACCGGGAGAATATTTTCTGCTGATTTACGGCGATATTGTAACCGCAGAAAACATCTTCACCAAAACCCAACAATCGTTCCACGCCTTCAAGGGGCCGGTGGCTTCCATCTGCCTGCCGCCTTCCAACGAGATGTTCGGCAACGTGTTTCTGAATGCGAATATGAACATCACCAAGATCGTTGAAAAGCCAAAGGGCGACAATCTTGGCAATTATGTTTTGTCCGGAGTCTATATTCTTCCCGAAAGCTTCTTTGGTTTGTTGGAAAAAAATAACCGCTCCATGGAAAAGGCGATCAAGGTGCTGGTGGAGAATGAGGGTTTGCGGGCCTCGATGTGGGAAGATGAATGGCTGGACATTGTGTATCCCTGGGAGATTTTAAGGGCAAACCGAATCATCATGGATTCATGGGGCCATTCTGAGATATCCAAAACAGTGACACTGGAAGCGAATGTGACCATTCAGGGAACGGTGCATATTGAAGATGACGTTATCATCAAAGCCGGAGCGGTACTGGAAGGGCCTTGTTCCATCGGTAAGGGCTGTTATATCGGAAACAATTCACTGATCCGCAGCTACACCGCCCTGGGGGACAACTGTTCTGTGGGTTATGGGGTGGAATTGAAAAACTGTGTGGTGCAGCAAAATTCACATATCGGCCGCCTGTCGTTTATTGGGGACAGCGTTTTGGGAGAGAATGTGGATATCGGTGCCGGAATGATGACCGTTAACCGGAATCTGGACTGGAGCACCATTAAGGTCAAACATCAGAAGAAATCCAGGGATACCGGTATTTTGAAACTGGGTGCATTCATTGGTGATGATGTGGCTATTGGAGCAGGAAACTCCATTGAGCCCGGCACCAGTGTTCCGCCGGGTAAGGTTCTGCCTGCTCATTATTCTGTGCCCAGCCGATAGGAAACCAATTTTATGTGTGGAATTACCGGGGCCGTCGGCCTGAAAGATATATCGAACGTTTTGTTCGACGGTATTCGTAACCTGGAATACCGGGGTTACGATTCCTGCGGCGTGGCGCTGATGAATCGAAAAAGCATCATCGTCAAAAAGAATGTGGGTGGAGTGGGCGATGTTTACCAGAAAGAAAACATTTTACGGCACTCTTCCCATCTCGGTATTGCCCATACCCGCTGGGCCACGCACGGACAGGTCACCCGCAACAACACCCATCCCTTTTTGTCCTGTGACAATAATTTCGCCGTTATCCACAACGGCATCATTTCCAATCACCAAGAGCTGAGAGACCGCCTTAAAAGAGAAGGGCACCGATTCCAGTCGGATACCGACACAGAGGTTATTCCGCACCTGCTGGAAAACTTTTACAAAAAAACGGGCAATGTCGAATCCAGTTTTTTGAGTACCCTCGGTCAATTGGAAGGTACTTTCGCAATGGCCTTTATCAGCAATTATGAGCCGGACCAGATTTATTGTGCCAAAAGGGAATCGCCTTTGTTGCTGGGCATCGGAGACGAAGTGAAATACATCGGTTCGGATTTCAACGCATTTATCGACCAGACCAAAAATGCGGTGATCATCGATGATGACGAATACGCCATTGTTTCCAAAGACGGCTATACCGTAAAAAACTTCGTTACCAAAGAAGAAGTTGACAAGCCGATCATGCGCATTGAATGGGATAGCGAAACCTCCAAAAAGGGGGGGTATCCGCATTACATGCTCAAGGAGATTTACGAGCAGCCGCAGACGGTGATCAATGCCCTGGAAGTCGATGAGAAAACCATCGACCAACTTGTGGGCTTGATCCATAAAAGTAAAAATGCGCAACTGGTGGGTGTCGGGACGACCTACTATGTGACCATGTACGCCAACTATATTTTTTCCTCAATGTCAGGGAGATATATCCCGGCTATCAGTTCGGATGAATTTATTTCCTTGTCCCCGGTGGATAAAGACAGCTTTGTGCTCGCCGCTTCCCAGTCCGGTGAAACCTATGACACCATATCCGCTCTCAAGCATGCCAAGTCGCGCGGAGCCAAAACCGGCGCGATTGTGAATGTGATGGGATCGACTCTGTCGCGGATGGTGGACTGCCCTGTGTTGCAGGGATCGGGACCGGAAATTTGTGTGATCAGCACCAAAGCGGCTTTGGCACAAATGATTTTGTTGACCCGCACGGCTTTGAAACTGGCGGTCAAAAATAAAAAAATGACGCAAAAGATGTGTGGCGAACATATGGAGTCCCTTCGTTCTCTGCCCGGCATTATTGAAAATATTTTAAATGAACGGTCCGGTTTTATTCACCGGGTTGCCCACAACCACCGGAATGTCAAAAACTGGCTTTATCTGGGGCGTGGAATGTATTACCCCATCGCTTTGGAATCTGCGCTCAAAATGAAAGAAGTTGCCTATGTTCATGCCGAAGGGATGCCTTGCGGGTTTCTGAAGCACGGCACCCTGGCTATGATCGACTCGGACATCAATTCGATTGTGTTCATCCCACCCAGTTCCGAAAAAGTCCTGTACGAATCGACCCTGGCCAGCGTGGAGGAAATCCGCGCCCGCGATGGATTTGTATTGGGAATCCACTTCGACGAGGGCAACCGGAACCAGAAGCTGTTCAGCGAAGAGTTGATTCTGCCGCCAGTACCACCAGTCATTGCTCCCCTGATTCAGATGGTGATTGCCCAGTTGTTCGCCTATTTCACAGCTACCTCCCTGAAAAGAAACGTGGACAAGCCCCGTTCTCTTGCCAAATCCGTCACCGTGGGTTAGGCTGT
This sequence comes from Nitrospinaceae bacterium, assembly GCA_028278405.1. Classification (GTDB taxonomy): domain Bacteria; phylum Nitrospinota; class Nitrospinia; order Nitrospinales; family Nitrospinaceae; genus SZUA-226. The sequence goes on along the minus strand of JANQEK010000008.1, from coordinate 3,571 downwards.
TGCCCGGACTATTTCCTCAACGCTTGATTTAATCAACCTTTCAATTCAGCGATCGGCAAGATCTTTGAATGCCTGCTGAATTTCGATGATAAGGCCAGTTTGACTATGAAACAGGTTCCATCCGTATTGACGATTGCCGGTTCCGACTCCAGCGGCGGCGCCGGTATCCAGGCGGACATCAAAACTATTTCCGCTCATAAGTTGTTTGCAACGTCGGTGATCACTTCTATCACTGCTCAAAACTCCAAAGGCGTACAGGCCGTTTTTGATCTTTCTGTAGAGGAAGTGGAAGAACAACTGAAAGCCGTGCTGGCAGACGGCAAGCCTGCCGCGGTTAAGACCGGGATGCTGGGCAACGAGAATTTGGTAGAGTGCGTCGCCCGTCTGTTAAAGAAAGCGCGCGTTAAAAATCTGGTGGTGGACCCGGTTCTAAAATCCTCAAGCGGAAAAACTTTGCTCTCCAAAAAAGGAGTGGAAGTGCTCAAAGAGAAGCTTTTGCCGCTGGCGCTTCTGGTAACGCCGAATATACCTGAAGCGGAAATTTTGTCAGGAGTACGTATCAAGAGTCCGCAGGATCGTTTGAAAGCCGCCAAGGTGATTTGTAAGTTAGGTGTTAAGAATGTATTGATCAAAGGCGGACATGCCAAAGGCAGTGCTGATGATTTCTTTTTCGACGGGAAACGACACGAGGTTTTTGAAGGAGCGCGAATTGGAAAGAAGGATGCACATGGGACCGGATGCGTTCTGTCTGCGGCTATCGCTTCTGGTTTGGCTCTTGGCATGGAGATGTCCCTGGCAATTCAAAAGGGCAAAGGATGGGTGACCGAGGGGATTGCCAACGGTGTCGGGGGAGAGAATGGCCTGGGAAGTGTAGACCCGATGGCTTCCCTGTTCAAAATACAAAATCGATTCGAAGTGATTCCGAAATTATCTGCCGCGATAGAACTGTTGAAGGAAAACCGGATTGGCCGGTTGATTCCGGAAGTGCAGTCAAATATCGGTATCGGTCTCCCCGGAGCTCAGGGACCTGGAGATGTCGCCGCCATTCCGGGACGCATCAGTAGAATTGGCGACGATATTTTTACAGTGGCCGCACCCCGGTTCGGTGCTTCGCAACATGTCGCGAAAATCGTATTGACGGCTATGCATTTTAATCCTGAAATGCGTGCGGTGATGAACATCAAGTTTACAGATTCCATTCTCAAGGCCTGCAGGAAACTGAAATTCAAGATTGCCTCGTTCGATCGTGCTAAAGAACCTAAAAGTATCAAGCAGAAAGAAGGGTCCTCATTGGAGTGGGGAACACATCAAGCGATCACAGACTGTGGCTACGTACCGGATATTATCTTTGATCTGGGAGGGCAGGGAAAAGAGGAGATGATTCGCGTATTGGCACAGGATATCGGTGAACTGGTGGAAAAAGTCATCAAGATCAACCGCTGGGTCCAGGCCAATCATACCGGACGTGAGAAGGATACCTGGCGGGTGCGCTAGTCTCTTAAGGTAACTCTTACAGGAAGGTTCGGTCGATCAGGATATCGGCCTTTTCCTTGACGTTTTCCATCCATTCCTGGAACACCAGCCGGGACTTTTCGTTCTTGAGGCGGGCATAGATTTTTTTCATTTTGTCCGCATCCGGCTTGTCGGCGGCTTCACGCTCCACCATTTGGATCAGGTAGTAAATACCCCGGCTTTCGCCGGTTGTGGTTTCCCCCGGCTTGAGAGGAAACACCGCGTCTTTGATGGATTGGATGTTGCCGATGCCGGGAATGGAATCCGATTGGTTGATGAACGGGGTTTCCTCCACGGTCATGTTCACTTTCTTAGCCAGTTGTTCCAGGTTCTTCGTATTCTTTAGCTGCTCACCAAGGGCCTTGAATTGATCTTGTGTGGCGGATTTGTTCTTTTCCTCAACCACCGCCTGGGTCACTGCACTTAGAACCTCATTCAATTGGGGAATGTAGGGATCTTTTCTGGCGGTGACTTTGAGCAGGTATGAAGCTTCCGCTGTGTTCACCGGTTCGCTTAATTGCTCGCCCGCCAGCGAAAAAGCCACGTTGAAAAATTCAGGAACGTTGCCGATTTCTGGAACATTATGGGTTCTCCCCGATATGAATTTGGTGGTATTGGTTTCAGCTTTATACTTCTGAGCGGCCTGGGTCAGGTCATTAGCGGCTCCGGCCTCTCTTCGAATCTTTTTTGCGATGGTTCGGATACGTCTCCGCGACTTATCTTCTTTAAGGGTTTTTTTGATTTCCTCCTGTACTTCCGTCAAAGGCTTCAAGCGCTCTTCTTTCACTTCATCCAGTTTGATGATATGAAAACCAAATACGGTTTTAACAGGTCCTCCCAGTTCTCCGGGTTTCAGTTTGTCAAGCGCCGCTTCAAATTCAGGAATCATCAATCCCCGGGAAAACTGTCCCAGGCTGCCGCCATTCTTTCCAGAAGCCGGGTCGTCTGAATGCTTTTTCGCCATCTCTCCAAAATCGGCGCCTTCTCTGATTTGCTTCAAAATTTCTTCTGCTTTTATTTTGGTTTTCTCGTCGGCCTCGTCCAGCAACTTTTCTTTTTCTTCAGAGGACAAGTTTTCTCCGGGCGGGAGTGCTTCGTCACTTTTAATGAGGATATGGCTGGCTTTATATTGCTTCTTGATGAAAAACTTGGCCTGGTTGGTTTTGTAGTAATCCTGAACATCCTCTTCGTAGATTTCGATAACATCCTCCACCCGCTTGGGAGTCAGTTTGACGTATTGAACCTTGATTTGCTCGGGCACTTCGAATTGACTTTTGTGTGCATCGAAGTATTTTTGAATTTCCTCGTCTGAAGGACGATTGGCCGGTTTGAAAAAATCTTTCGAAAAACCAATGTACTTAAACTTTATTTTTTCATTTTCTTTTTTGTAAGCTTCCTGTATTTCGCTTTCCGATATTTGTGTGGAAGCCTTGATTATTTTTTCAAGCTTCTCCCGGAGAAGGGTTTTCCGCTGACTGTCTTCAAAATCCTTGGCGCTGATGCGGCTGAAGCGGAGATAGTTTTTGTAGAGGTTGCTGCTGAATTTTTCGTCTCTTTGAAATTCAGGCCGTTTGGCGATGCTGTCCGCCAGCTCTTGATCGCTGACCGTAAGGTTCATTTTTTTCGCTTCCAGAAGTACCAGTCGGTTCTGGATAAGAGCATCCAGAGCGTTTTCCTTTAATTTCAGTTTGGCCACCATTTCCTCTGAAAACTGGTCGCGAAACTGGTTGCGGTAAAAATTCACGATATTGCTGTAGGCCCGCTCAAATTCGCTGGCTTTGATTTCTATCCCATTAACGGTTGCGACGGTTCGGTTGGCTTCTCCGATCTTGCCTCCCGCTCCCCAGGAATAGAAAATTGTGGCCACAAAGGCGAGAACGATGAGCCAGAGGATGGCTTTGATCAGCCAGGTATCGGACTGTTTTCGAATGAAGTTGAGCATGGATTTACACTCCCACGGCCTGCAAAAAGATGTTAAAATTTAAGCTGGTTATGTTAGTCCACCAGGAATTAATTCGCAACCTGTTTATTCCGGCCCTATTTCATTGAAAACAATCCC
>JANQEK010000007.1 GCA_028278405.1 Nitrospinaceae bacterium | reverse complement strand
TAGATCGCCTCAAGGCGATTGGATAAATTGTCGAACATATGTCAGGAAGACCCTGATTTTACAAATTTTAGGCTTATTGTAAGCAGGGTAGTATATAATAGCAATCGCTAACTTCCAAGGGATAATAACTGTATGAAAAAAAAGGCTGTCGTGCTTCTGAGCGGGGGGCTGGACTCGGCCACGGTGCTGGCGATCGCCCTGGACCAGGGGTACGAGCCGATAACCCTCTGTTTTGATTATGGCCAGAGGCATCGGGTGGAGCTGGAACGGTCCCGGGCCCTCTCCCGGAAAATGGGAGCCCTGGAGCATAAGGAAATCCAGATCGACCTCAGGCAGTTCGGCGGTTCGGCACTGACAGACGATATCGCCGTGCCCAAGGGGCGAAGCGAGGGGGAAATGACTCAAGAGATACCTGTTACCTACGTCCCGGCCAGGAACACGGTTTTCCTGTCTCTCGCTCTCGCAGCGGCAGAAGCAGCCAATGCACAGGACATTTTCATCGGCGTTAACGCCATCGACTACTCCGGTTATCCCGATTGCCGTCCGGAATATATCCAGGCGTTCGAACAGATGGCCAACCTGGCCACCAAAGCCGGGGTCGAAGGGACTTCAAAGTTCAAAATCCATACGCCTCTGATCGAAATGACCAAAGCCGAGATCATCAAAAAGGGGTTGGAGTTGGGTGTCGACTATTCCCTCACGCACTCCTGTTATCATCCGGATGCCGACGGCCACCCCTGCGGCCAGTGCGACAGTTGTTTGCTCAGAAAAAAAGGATTTCAAGAGGTGGGTGTGGAGGACCCTCTTGTCTATCAGAATCAAACGTAACTTGCAATTCAACTAGAGGCTCAAAATGAAGATCGCTAAATCAATTTTATTAGTCCTGATCCTTCTTGTATCCGCCTGCGCGACTCAAAAGACTGCAACGACGACAAGCGCACCAGTTGCCGTTAAATCGGTGAATCCCTCAACATATTCATTTCTACCGATCCGTTCCGACAATCCGGAAGTACAGAAACTATTCGAACGCGGTGTGGTGTTGACTTATGGCTTCAACCACCAGGAAGCACACAAAGTCTATATGCATGCGGCGACATTGGATCCGAAATGCGCGATGTGTTACTGGGGAGCAGCGCTGGTATTAGGACCCAACATTAATAAGCCCATGGACCCCGCAGACAACTCGACCGCTTATCAACTATCGCAAAAAGCACTCGAACATTCCAAAGGAGCGAACCCCCTCCACAAGAGTTTGATTGAAGCGCTGGCTCTGCGCTACAGTCCGAAGCCAACGGCAAACCGTTCTTCCCTCGACCAAGCTTATGCCGACGCCATGCGTGGTGTCGCAAAACAGTTTCCAAAATCAGCAACCGCGCAGGTCCTGCTGGCGGAAGCCTTGATGGATCTACATCCCTGGGATTACTGGGATAAGAACGGACAGCCGAAACCGTGGACTCCGGAAATTCTGGACACCCTTAAAGCCGCTTTGAAACTGGACCCTAACAACCTGAACGCCAACCATCTGCACATTCACGCCGTGGAAGCGTCACCTCATCCGGAACAGGCCGAAGCCAGCGCCGACCGGCTGCGCGCCTTGTCTCCGGATTCGGGTCATCTCCTGCATATGCCTGCGCACATCTACATGCGCATCGGAAGGTACGCGGACGCCGCAGCGGTGAATGAAAAAGCCATCGCCAATGATGAAAGTTACCGTTCCCACGCCAATCCTGAGGGCGTTTATCCATTGGCGTACATGCCGCACAACAGGCACTTCCTGTGGATCGCTGCAGCCGACAGCGGGCAAAGTCAAAAAGCTCTTATCGCCGCATTTGGTATGGCGGAGGTTGTGGACACACAGAAAATGAGGTCACCCGGTTACGGCACCCTGCAGCATTTCAAGGTGATGCCATTGTACGCGATGATCCGGTTCGGCCAGTGGGAGGACATTTTGAGTCATCCGGAACCGGCCCAGGACCTCGTTTATCCACGGGGTGTGTGGCACTATGCGCGGGGCTGGGCGTTTATCGGGTTGGGCGAACCGAACGAGGCGGCTCAGGAATGGGAACAACTGAAAGCGTTGGCTTCCGACTCTTCCCTGGAGAAAGTCACTCTATGGGAAATCAACAAAACCTCGGACCTGCTGGCGATTGCGCAACATGTCCTGGCAGGTGAGTTGGCCTTTCAGCAGGGCCAGGTGGATGGCGCCCTGTCGCATTTGCAGCAAGCAGTGACGATTGAAGACAAACTGAATTACGACGAACCACCCGCCTGGTATTACCCGGCGCGGCAGTCTCTGGGGGCGATGCTTCTGGATGCCGGCCGTGCGGCGGAAGCGGAAGCGATGTTCCGCAAGGATCTCAAGCGCCACCGCGACAACGGCTGGTCCCTGTTCGGTCTCTGGCAAAGCCTGACCGCCCAGGGCAAAACAGAGGAAGCGCAGGGCGTGAAATCCCGCTTCGACAAAACCTGGTCCGAGGCGGATATCACATTGACCCAGGCCCGGTTTTAGCGGAGATTAATTCTGACTTAAACGGTCCTTACTGGAACCGCCGTCGACAAACAGGATTTCGCCGTTGATGAAGGGACTGTCGATTAAGTAGTCGAGCGCACGGGTGAGGTCGGCAACATCCCCATGCGTTTGGGTTGGCACGTTCTTCTTATTCTTTTCGAGATACTCCTGCCCCTTTCCGGCAGGAGGAAGTATCAATCCCGGTGCGATGGCATTGACGCGTACAGTCTCTCCCCATTCCACCGCTGCCAGTTTCGTCGCATGCTCCAGCGCTACTTTGCTCACCGAGTAAGCAGCGAAGGTTGGAATGTTTTTGGTGATGCGCTCGTCGAGGATGTTGACGATCATCCCCCGCCCTATCTTTTGTTTGTAATCGCGCATGAGGAGATAGGGAGCCATGAGGTTGAGGTGCATCGTGTCGACCAGTGTTTTTGTAGACGTATGCTCGACATTTTCCTGGATGAAGTTGGCGGCACAATTGACGAGCAACGCAATGTCAGAAAATTCTGACACGGCCTGCGCCACCAGCCCCTCCGCAAAACCCACGTCCGAGAGGTCGCCGGGATAGGTTTTGCACAAAACCCCCGCTTTTTCGGCATAAACAATCACTTCCGCCGGATCGGAGCTGTTATGGCTCAAGGCCAGGTTCCATCCCCGGTCCGCCAAATGGCAGGCCAGGGCTTTGCCGAGACGGACTGCGGCACCGGTAATGATTGCTGTGGGCATGTATTTCTCCTTTTTTACAGGACTTCTCTTATATCACATCGTACAAATGATTTGAAAGTTGACCAAAAGGATTGATACTATGCGGGCGAACCCTTTTTTGGAGTGAATTGAATGGACGCAAAAGTAGGCAAAAGCGTGAACATCGCCATCATGACGGTGTCGGACACGCGCACAGAAAAAGACGATAAATCTGGGAATACCCTGGTGGACCGTGCCAAGTCGGCAGGTCATAACGTGGTCGACAAAAAAATTGTTAAGGACGAAATCCCCATTATTCAGACGACCCTCAAAAAATGGATTGCCGATCCCAACGTCGATGTCGTCATCGCCACCGGCGGCACGGGTGTCACCGGACGGGATGTCACTCCGGAGGCTTTTGAGGGATTGTATGAAAAATCGATTCCCGGTTTCGGAGAGCTGTTCCGTTGGCTGAGTTATCAAAATATCAAAACCTCGACGATGCAATCACGCGCCACCGGCGGTGTGGCTAACGGTACTTTTATGTTTGCCCTACCCGGCTCTACGGGTGCGTGTAAAGACGCGTGGGACGGCATCCTTGTGCATCAGCTCAACAGCAACCACCCGCCGTGCAACCTGGTGGAACTGATGCCGCGTCTGCTGGAAAAATAGTCGGCATAACGCGAGGCCGGCGACAGCCTACAGATTCTTTAATCATGCAACGATTCGAATACGACATCGATCCCGCCTGTGGAAAGAAGCGCCTGGATATTTTCCTGACTGAGGTTCAGACCGATATTACCCGATCCTACATCAAGAAACTGATCGAAGCGGGACGCGTCACGGTCAACGATTCACCCGCTAAAGCCCATTACAAGTTGAAAGAAAGCGACCGGGTGGAAGTCGAAGTGCCCGACCCGGAGCCATTGGAAGTCAAGCCGGAACCGATCTCAATAAACATTGTGTACGAGGACGCGAGCCTGATCGTCATCGACAAACCCCCCGGCATGGTCGTGCATCCGGCTCCCGGCCATTCCGGCGGTACACTGGTCAACGCGTTGCTGCATCACTGCCAGGATCTGGCAGGCATTGGAGGAGTGGAACGGCCGGGGATTGTACACCGACTCGATAAGGATACCTCCGGTTTGATCGTTGCCGCCAAGACCGAGGCCTCCATGCAATCGCTGACCCGTCAGTTCAAAGAACGAGATATCCATAAAGTCTATCTGGCGCTTGCCAAGGGAACTCTCGAATCCAAAACAGGAACCATCGACGTGCCCATCGGCCGGCACAAAACGCACCGCAAAAAAATGTCTACTCACACCTCAACTGGAAGGGAAGCGCAAACGCGATTTGAAGTGATCCGTCAGTTGGACGGCTTCACATACCTGCGGCTGTTCCCGAAAACGGGACGCACTCATCAAATCCGCGTACATCTGGCATCCATCGGCCATCCCATTTTAGGGGATCGTTTGTATGGGGGAACGCTGGGACCCAAGCTGCCCCAAATTGCGAGGCAGGCTCTGCATGCACATCGGCTTGAGTTGACCCATCCAATAACCGGGAAACCGATGCAACTTGAAAGCCCACTTCCTCCAGACATGGAGACTCTACTTATGTCTGCCCCCGATCCGAAAACTGTTGAAAATCGCTAAATTAAAACAAATACGGTATGAAACTGATATTTATCCTAAAAAAGGGCACGCGAATTTTACCCCAATCTCTTGTGGAAAAAATGTGGGAAAAATCATACTGAGGAAAGTGAGGCAATGCACTATTTTTAGGCTGAATCTGTCCGGCACGTAATAAAATCCATACAACTCTAATAAAAATAGATGCTTATAGGGCCAGATTTTTCCCTCCGATGAGAATTTGCGTAACTCTACTATTTTTCAAAGTTTTCCACAATTGAACGGTAATTTTTTAATGATCACATTTTCTTTGCAGAAAAATAGGCTGAGATTGGTAACAAAATTTTGGCGATCAATTTTTACTATTATTTCAGCTACACCAGCAATTATCTCTTCACTTTAAAAATGTAAACTCCGCATGCTTAGGTTTGATGCTCTATATTTGGGATCAAAATTTTGACATATGAAAAACCCCCTATGAGAAAGGGTATGCCACCCAAGCAAAAATCCGGCTGTCTTAATCACTCTAATAATGGGAAGATCTTAGACTTTGCATCGATTTCTCATTTAATTTTCAGGCTATCTGTTGGCAAGCACTGCATCAAGGCCTGGCAAAGGGCGGTTTGTAAAAATCCCAAAAAATTAGTTCCCTGCTTTCCACAAATTTTGTGCAAAAACTGTGAGAAACTTTGAAAGAAGTTCTTCAAACAACTACAAAATAAAGCCGTCGTGTTAAGCGATTAGATTTTATGCAAACTTTCAAAACCCTCCTACATGCCGAGCTCACTGAGAACTTGTGTTACTATAACTAATTGATATGTTGGATCGAAGGCTGTTTACGCAATTCAATTGGTGGTATTTCCTGCTGATTCTTTTCCTGGCAGTGATTGGGGTGGTTATTATTTACAGTGCCAACCACGCCCGGCCGGAAGAATTTTACAGGAGTCTTTACATCAAGCAGATCTACTGGGTCCTGGGGGGATTAGGGGCAATGCTTTTTGCCCTTTTCATGGACTACCGGATTCTCAGCCGTTACGCCTACCCCATTTTTATTCTCACGGTCTTGTCTTTGATCTATGTACTCGTCTTCGGAACCGTCAGTTCCGGCGCCCGGCGGTGGATTCATCTCGGCCCCTGGTCCCTGCAGGTTTCTGAATTTGCCAAGTTTGCCCTCATATTGGTGTTAGCCAAATATTTTGAGCCCGGTAAACCGAGCGGACAGTATGACTTGCCGGACCTCATCATACCTGCGCTTTTGACCGGGCTGCTCGGCGGGTTGATTTACATGCAACCGGACTTGGGAACCGCACTGATCATTGTTTTCATCTTTTTTGTTTTTGTGGTCGCTATTGAACTGAACCCAAAAACCCTTTGGAGACTGATCGGAACCGGAGTCATCCTGGCTCCCTTCGGCTGGTTTTTTCTCAAGGGTTATCAGAAAACCCGGATACTGACCCTGTTCAACCCGGAACTCGACCCCTTGAAAACCGGGTATCACACCATTCAATCCAAAATCGCGGTTGGCTCCGGAGGGTTCTGGGGAAAGGGATTGATGGCGGGAACCCAGAGCCGGCTCAATTTTCTTCCCGAGAAACATACCGATTTCATTTTCTCGGTGTTTGCCGAGGAGTTGGGGTTTATCGGCGTAATCGTCCTGTTAACTCTGTACCTGATTCTGATTTTAAAGGGATTGAATATCGCATTTCGAGCGGCAGACCGGTTTGGGCTTTTTGTGTCTTTGGGGATTGTCGCCTCCATGAGTTTTTACATTATCTTCAATATTGGAATGACCATTGGAGTCTTTCCCGTAACAGGGCTTCCCCTGCCCCTTCTCAGTTATGGAGGATCGTCCCTGATCACCAACTTTTTCGCACTGGGATTGCTGATGAATATCGAGATGCGGCGCACTGTCCACTAGCCCAAAAAGGGTAATCCCTATTACAATTCTATGCTCTATTTTTGCCCCGGGAAATCTCCAGCCGTGCTATAATCTGCCCATCCATATAAGCACAACAATCTAATTTTCAGCATCTTAAGAACCATGGCTTCTGAAATTATTATCAATTCCAATCCTCGAGAAATCCGGGTCGCTCTGGTTGAAAATAATCAACTGGCCGAAATCTTCATTGAGCACAAGACCAAGAAAGGGATTGTCGGGAACATTTACAAGGGCATCGTGACCAAAATCCTGCCGGGAATGCAGGTGGCATTTGTCGATATCGGCCTCGAGAAAGCGGGGTTTTTGTATGTGGGAGATATCGACGTCATCGACTTGATCGAGTTTGAAAACGATGAAGACGATTCCGAGGATATGGAGTTGGGAGCGGAGAATGAAGGGGCTTCAGAGGAAGAAGGGAAGTCTTCCCGTACGGGTCAGGGCATTCCAATCCAGGACCTGCTCAAGGAGGGGCAGGAAATCGTTGTCCAGATCGCCAAGAACCCTCTGGGAACGAAAGGAGCACGGATCACCTCCTTCATTACCCTGGCAGGCCGTCATATTGTTTATATGCCCACGATCAACCAGGTCAGCGTATCCCGGAGGATTGAAGACGAGGAAGAGAAAAGCCGTCTGAAAAACCTGGTCACCGAAATCGGGCGTCCCGATGAAGGCTATATTGTCCGCACGGCAGGCTTAGGCCGTCAAAAGGACGACTTTCTGCCCGATGTCAACTTCCTTCATAAATTGTGGGATAACCTGAAGGGGCGGTCCGATAGCCAATCAGCTCCCTGCCTGCTGTATGAGGATCTGAATCTGATTTTCCGGTCCATCCGTGATCTTTTCAACGAAGACGTAGCAAGGCTGGTCATTGACTCCAAGGTGGATTACGAAAAATGTATCGAGTTCTGCTCCAGCTATCTCCCGCATCTGGTGGACAAAATCGAACTTTATAAAGAACCGGTTCCTATTTACGACTATTACGGTATCGAGATCGAAATCAATCGGGCCCTGGGACGGAAGATATGGCTCAAATCCGGGGGTTTTATCACAATCGATCAAACTGAAGCTCTGGTCGCCATTGACGTCAACACCGGAAAATTTGTCGGGCATACCGATCCGGAAGAAACCATCCTTAAAACGAATCTTGAAGCGGTCAAGGAAATCGTTTACCAGTTACGTCTCAGAAATATCGGGGGCATCATCATTGTTGACTTTATCGACATGGCTAAAGAAGAAAGCAAGGAAATCGTATGGAATTCTTTAACTCAGGAGTTGAAATTCGACCGCTCCCGAACCAATATCCTGAAAATTTCGGAACTGGGACTTGTCGAAATGACCCGCAAACGCGTTCGCGGCAGTCTGAGTCAGACCCTGTGCGATCCATGCCCCTATTGTGAGGGTAAAGGCCATATCAAATCTCCCACCACGATATGCTACGAGATTATCCGGACCCTGCAGAGGCTGGTCACCAACAACCTGACCCAGAAAAATATCACCATCGAAGTACCTGCGCCGGTGTATGATCTTCTTTTTGAAGAGGAGACCTCTTATCTGGACGATATTGAAAAATCTTACAATATCGAGGTTAACGTCAAGGTCAACCCAAAATTGCACCAGGAAAAATACACCATCAATACCTGACTCCACTAAAAAGTTCTTTTCTTTGGACAACTTGAGTTTTGGAGTTAGCCGTTCCCGTGTTAGAATCCGGGTACTCACAGGATTTTAAGAGCCCTTGAAGAATCCGAATTTCTGATTAATTCATTGCCTGTCCCCCACTGGATGAGGCAACCGGTCAAACATTAGGAGACTCAATCATGAGACCATTTTTGATCCTCGGAGCCCTGCTCCTTTGTTTTTCCATGACCCTGGGATGCGGAACTGTCGGTAAGGAATTTGATATCGGACAGGTCGAATCCATCAAGAACGGTCTGACCACACGGGAAGACATTGCTCTTACATTTGGACAACCGTTCAAAGTCGGTGTCCAGAACAGCCATCCGATCTGGGTTTATGAACAAAGCAAATATCAGGTCATAGGGGATGGCGTCTCCAAGAGCCTGATCGTAGAGTTTGACGACAACGGTGTGGTTCGAAATCATTCGATCATGTCGAACGATCCTTCTCTTTAAGCGCGCCGAAGTTCATCAGTAAATGTTCGAATTCAACCGGGATCAACAAGCGATCCTGCATTTGACTTGGATCGCTTTTTTCCTGACCTTTGTATCCTGGTTCAACATGGCGCCGTTTAACACCACCTTGCAGGCGGTGGCGGGGTTGACCTCCGACCAAGTTAAACTGTTGATGATCTGCAACGTGGCGTTGACCATACCGGCGCGCATCGTGATCGGTTCCCTGGTCGACCGTTCCGGTCCCAAGCAGGTCTTCACCGGCCTACTGGTCTTTACCGGTGCCGTTTCCCTCTATTTTTCCCTTGCGACCAGCTTTGAAGAATTCCTGATTTCCCGTCTGCTCATGGGCTGTGCTGGAGCCGGATTTGTCGTCGGCATCAAAATGATCGCCGAGTGGTTCCCCCCGGGCAAAATGGGAACGGCTCAGGGCATCTATGCGGGTTGGGGTAATTTTGGAGCCGCCGCAGCGTTGTTTACTCTGCCTCCGATTGCAGCCTTGTTCTCGCCGGAGTTGGGTTGGCGTGTGGCGACGGCTTTTTCCGGCTTCCTGTGCCTGGTCTGGGCTGGTGTGTACCACCGCTGGGCAAGCGAGGTTCCGGGACGTGCCAAGGATTTCCCTGTAGGGCTGGAAAATGCCATAGAAGTGACATCCAGGAAGGATTTGATCCTGCAGATTCTTTTAATGGTCCCTCTTTATGCGGCCATTGGTTTACTGATCTGGAAACTCGCAGCGTCCCCCGCCTTTCCCGGAGGTGCTTGGATGGAGGCGGTTCTACTGGCCGGAGTCGTGGGGATTTTTATTTTAAACGCCCTCCGCTGCATCAAGATCAACCTGCCCCGCATCACCAACGGCATTCCCGGAGAAAAAAAATATGAATTCAGCCAAATCGTCATTCTCAGCCTTGTGTATGCGCTCACTTTCGGTTCCGAACTGGCGGTGGTTTCCATGTTTCCGGAATTTCTGGAAAACACTTTTCAATTGAGCGTCACCACAGCGGGTGTTTTGGCATCCAGTTTCGCACTGTTCAATCTGGTCACACGGCCCGGTGGCGGGTGGTTGTCCGACAAACTGGGAAGACGACCGGTCATGTTCGTTCTGGTGCTCGGCTCGGCCGTCTGTTATGGACTCATGGGCGAAATCACATCCCACTGGCCGCTATGGCTGGCCATCGGGCTGGCAGTACTCTGTTCAGTACTGATCCAGGCAGGTAACGGTGCCTGCTTCGCCATAGTACCGCTGATCCGTAAAGACCTCACCGGAAAACTGGCGGGAGTAGCCGGCGCCTACGGCAACGTCGGCGCGGTGTTTTTCCTGACCCTGTTCAGCATTGTCGAGACCACCGCTTTTTTTCAATGGATCGGCGCATACGCCTTTCTGGTATTATTGTCCCTGCTGTTTCTGCAATCCTTTAAAAACCTGCACCACTCCTATCATTGATGCCATAGAGAAAGGAATTTCATGGGTTTTACCTGCGGCCTCGTCGGCCTGCCCAACGTCGGCAAATCGACCATCTTCAACGCGCTCACTTCTGCCGGAGCGGAATCGGGCAACTATGCTTTCACCACAATCGATCCCAACGTCGGCGTAGTCGATGTGCCTGATTCAAGGATGGACACCATTGATCAACTGGTCCCGGCCAAAAAAAGAGTCCCTACCACCATGCAGTTCGTGGATATCGCCGGGCTGGTGAAGGGAGCTTCGAAAGGCGAAGGGCTTGGCAACCAGTTCCTGGGCAACATCCGCGAGGTCGACGCGATTGCCCATGTGGTGCGTTGTTTCGAGGACGATAATATCCCGCACGTGCAAAACCGGGTGGACTCGCATTCGGATATCGAAGTCATCAACACCGAGTTGATGATCGCCGACATGGAAGGACTGGAAAAACGAAAGTTGAAACTGGAAAAACTGGCCAAAAGCGGCGATAAGGACGCACGTATGCAAGTGAGCGTACTCACCCGCCTGCTGGAGGGCCTGAATCAGGACCGCCCCGCACGGACCGTCTCGTTCGAAACACCCGGTGAACAAAAATACATGAAGTCCTTGAACCTGTTAACGGCGAAGCCGGTACTCTACGTCTGCAACATCGCCGATCCCGAACAGGATGACAACGCTCACGTCCAGGCTGTCCGAAAGCATGCCGAGCAGGAGGACGCCGGCGTCGTGGTGCTGGTCGGCAAAATCGAAAATGAAATCATGGAAATCGAGGACCCGGAAGAACGGCAGGCGTTTTTGGATGAGTTGGGACTGAAGGAAACCGGCTTGGACCGTATGATCCACGAGGGTTATCGGCTCCTGGATCTATGCACCTTCTTCACCGTCGGCGAAAAAGAAAACCGCGCGTGGACCATCCCCAAAAACTCCAGGGCCCCTCAGGCGGCTGGCAAAATTCACACTGACTTTGAAAAAGGCTTCATCCGCGCCGAGGTGTATCATTTCGACGATCTGGTCAAGTACCAGTCGGAAAACGCCGTGAAGGAAGCAGGGAAACTACGCTTGGAGGGGAAGGACTACATCGTACAGGACGGCGATATCATGCATTTTAGGTTCAATGTATAAATATGATTATTTAATACGGGTTATCCTTGCTTTCTTTGTCTTCTAATCTCCCTCAATTGTTCTTCTGCCTTTTTCGAGACTTCTGAAGTCAACGGGCCAAAAGAATAAAGAACATACGTTCTGCAGGGAGGCTCCTTTTGCCGTTCCGAAGCCAGGTAACCGGGAAGCAGTCTATTTTCCAGTTCCTTAAGCGCCTGCGGTGTTCCAGCCCGATCAAGTGCTCGAATTGCCAAGATCAACATCTTGCAAGAATAATCATCAGCAAACAAACTGCGTTGTCTATCAATGAACTTTATGATCAGGGGGACAACCGACTTTGACCGCATATTACCCAAAACACGAAGAATTTGCTGCACCTCATCATTTCCCATCAGGTATTTCGACATAAGAGATAAACCGTGGAGAATTTTTTTATCAGTCATATCGATAGATTTTGGAATCTTGAAAGGTTTGGTGCGTCGCTTAAAAAGTTCAAGAAGCTGTGGTTCAAGTGCCCGCGCATCTACTCCCCATCCCAACAAATAGTATAATGTTCTGCGTCTGCGCTTCCCGGTTATCAAACTATCCTTATAAATTGGCAGCATGTACTTTCTGGCTTTTTCCGAAGTGTTTTCCGCCAAAGCGATAAAATACGCTTCTACTAAATAAGAGCTTGGCACTGGCGAAGCCGGCTCGTCACCTTCCAGTTCTGCGACTTCACTTTCATAGGCCGCTATCAAGGCTGGCACTCCTTTATCAGAATCTCTGCCTACATGCTTCAAAGCGGAGGCTGACTTCCATCTGACATTTCGATCCTTGTCTTGCAGAAGGGGAATGAGCTTATCAATAATTTTGTTGCCCGCGATTTCATGGTAGAGGATCCCGGGATAATTCGAAATCTCATTTTCAGGATTAAAGCTTTCTGCAGCGGCAGTCCGCACTTCAGGGTCGGAATCTATCAGCCCCTTGAGGAATAAATCGACTCGTTGCGCCCGAGGAAACTCCTCCTTATCCAATTTCATTAATATTTGAACGGCTTCTTTGCGGACGCTCGGATCTGGGTTCGTTTGAATGAGAGCAGGCAATTTTTTTATTAATACCCGAAGTTTTTCGTCATCAGAAGCCGCGTCCAGAAATTCCAATTCCAACGAGGCCCTTTCAACGAGTCTTTCTTTGGCACAGGGGTCTAGGAGAACGACCTTTTTATTTTCGTTTATATATTCGCCGTATACTAAATAAGTTTTCCCAAGTTTAAATTCTGCAAGCTTTCCATGTCTTTGCCTCACCACAATATTTTTGGGTGTATTTGTCGTCCAGCTTTTCTGGACTTCAAAGTTATACCCTCCCTTTCTATTGTGATGAATAGTTTTACCCACAAATATTGATTTTTCCCAGTCGCCTCTTGCATCGTTCCATTCATGATGAGGCGCGCCTAATTTGTAACAGCTTGGCGCCACATACCCCAAAATATTAGCTGGAGAAATGACTACCAGTAATAAACCGAAACCTAATCCCCGCCCCAGGCTCTTCCAAAGATTCTCTGTCATACTTCACCATATTTTTAGAATACGAATTATTTAATTAGGCTAACAGGGGTAGCTCCTTTTAGACAAAGAAAAACCTCTTGTTATTTGTAAAAGCTGGATGGAGATAAAGGCTTATTGATCAGAGGGTTGCAGTTTATCGGCTGGCAGACTTTCCGTAGGTTCTGCGCTCGTAAACTTTCCAGATGCGGACAGCCTGGGCCCGTTCCAGTTCGGTACCGCCGTTGTAGATAGCGGTCAGGTCTTGGTTGGTGAGAGCCATCAGGGCAACGGACATCACGTCGGTCACGGTTTCAGGACCGTAATGCACGAGCCCTTCATGCGCGCCGGGCCACCAGGGGGGTAACGATATCTTGGGGATGTTGAGTTTGCGCCGGTCGTCCATGTACTTGACAATCGTGGGTATGGCGTCTTTGCCCAAAGCAATTACCGCTTCGTACACCGCCTGCGCCGTGGCGGGATCCGTACTTTTATCCACCATCAGTTCTACCAGGCTCTGCACTTCCGACTCCTTCGGTAGAACGTTCCGATCGGCATGACTATCACTGGCCTGAATCAACTTTTCCTGAACATCGACTTCTTTCAGAACCCGGGTAGCCAGCGGCGTATTGGCGGGTTCTAACGCTTCCGGCACATAGGCAGCCAGGTAATATTTCTTTTTCACCTTCTGGAGAAATAAAATTGCGGGTTTGCCGTTTTGTGAAATGATTTTTCTTCGGGAAACGCCTCCGTATTGTTCCGTATCGGTGTAATAACGGAAATTGAAATGCGCCGATTCGGGGTTTCCCTTGAGGGGTTTGCTTGCATCCACTTTGATCTCGACGTAGTCGTGGTCGCCGGTTTGCCCGGCGTTTTGGATCTCTTCAACCGGCACAGTTATCGATCCTTCAACAATCAGATAACTCTTCGCCACCAGTTGCCAGAACGGATGTTCTTTTTCCGCCTGGCCGACACTCGGCCATAGAAAAATAATGACAACAAGCAACGAACTGTTCAGGAATTTCATAGGAGAAACATTTGGAAACAATAATTAGAGAACAGCAAGTAGAGCGTAAGAATTATCCTATTATCCCGATACAGTGCGGTTGCGTCAAGACCAGTCCCAATGACTCATGGAGCAAGTTATATTTTGAATTCGACCACGACGGGACAATGATCGGAAGCTTTCGGTTCGTTCTTTCCCACTCCCTTAAATCGTTTCCCGGTAAATCGCTCAGCCCTCTTGGGGGTTCCACGCCGCTCGATAGCCACTTTTTCCACCTTTTTCGCCAAGCTTTTGGAAACCAGAATATAGTCAAGCTGATGGTAGCTTTTTTTCTTGGGATAAAAATGAGTCCATTGCTCATCCGCTGGAAGCCGGTTCACCACGTTTTCAACCTGACTCCATTTAACGATGGGGTTGAGACTGGGGCTCCCTTCCGAATCTGTTTTCATATAATCGTTTAAATCTCCGAGCACGATAAACGGATGCTTTCCCGCCTTGGTGCCAAACCGGTCTTTGATGATAGCTTTGACCGCATTCGCCTGATCCAGCCGGCGCGCCCTGGTTTTTTTCCGTCCACCCATCATTGATTTGAAATGATTGGCATACAAAGTTATTGTTTGCCCCTTGAAGTCAATATCGACTTCCAGACAATCCCTGGAAAACACTCTGGATTTTTTTTTGTTTTTGCGATCCTGGTGAGTTTTTATATGGGTGATCGGATACCGGCTGAGAAACGCCACATCAATTTTCCGTGGATCATAGCTGTCGATAACAAGAGCATGCGGGAATTTTTTACTTCCTCCTAAAAATTTGCTCCGAAAGCGGCGCAGCACTTCCAGGTTTTCCACTTCCTGCAAAGCGATTACATCGGCTTTGATTTTCTTGATCGCGAGTCCGGTCAATTTCCGGACCGTTTTGTCGAATTTCCCAAATTTGGTGTCATTTACGTCCCAACCTTCTTTACTGATGTTTTCGACGGAGCGGCTGGTTTTGAATTTGTAACGGGCAAAGAGGTTTTCGCAATTGAATGTACCGATCCTTATTGTCTTGGCCATATTCAGTCCTCCTTCAAGTCAGGTTGATGGACGGAGAAGCTTTGAAATATAAATTTTTCGCTTTTCCGAATTATTTATCAGAAAATTCGAGGAAAGGCAAATCGATGAGACATCGAGGAAATACTTCGAAGAAAATTCTAACCGTTGCCTGGAGAGAGTGGGTTATTGTCACCAACCCGGTACAAGAGACCGGGGGGTTTTGCCGGCCAGGGCATCGAACACATTAGCGACCACTAATAACGCCATGGTATCGCGGGTAGCCACCGTTGCGCTGCCGATATGCGGCAGGATAATGAGGTTGTCCAATTGAGTCATCCCCGCGGTCAATTCCGGCTCATGTTCGAAAACATCGAGCGCCGCTCCCGCGATGGTATTGTTTTTCAGCGCTGCGACCAAAGCCCGGTCGTCAACCACTTTACCTCGCGCCGCGTGAATGAGATAAGCCGTCGGCTTCATCATCGCCAACTGCTCCTCTCCAATCATATACTGGGTATCACGTGTCAACGGCACATGCAGGGTCACAAAATCGGACTCTTTCAACAATTGGTTAAGAGGAACGAGACGGGCGTTGAGCTTTTTCTCCATCGCCGCCGGGATATGCCTTCTCTGGTGATACAACACGCGCATATTGAATCCCAGAGCCCGCCGCGCGACCGCCTTGCCAATCTCTCCACATCCGATGACGCCCAGGGTTTTTCCGTACACGTCGCCCCCCAGAAACAGGTCTCCCCGCCAACCATAAAATTCTCCCTGACGGGTGTAGCGGTCTGACTCGACAATGCGTCGCGCGATACCCAGGATCATAGCCCAGGTGAGGTCGGCGGTGGTTTCGTGGAGCACACCGGGCGTGTTGCTCACCCAGATATTTTTCTTGCGGGCGTGAACGACATCGATATTGTTAAAACCCGCCCCGAAATTGGCAACAATCTTCAGACGGCTTCCTCCCGCATCGAGAACAGAAGCGTCGATCTTGTCAGTCAGATAGCTGATGAGCGCATGGCTTTTCCCTGCGCGGTCGACCAGATCAGCTGAGCTCAGGGAACTTCCAGAATCGTTGTAAATCACCTGGGTATGGGCTCTTAATTTTTCAAGGGCTCCATTCGGGAAATTTTGGGTCACGGTCACAATCGGTTTCATTTCAACTCACTTTCCAGGATCAGGGTCAGCCGTCTTGGCAGCATCGCAACAAAGGTTCATATCATAAATAAATTCCTCTTTCAGTTCCACTCGAATCAGTTGCAAACGCTTTAAATCGCAGAAATTAAGCCTTCAGTGTCTGATGCGCCCATTTGAGGGTGATCCTCCGGCTTCATTGGTGTAAAATTTGACCATGTTGACAGTCAACGAAATCTTTAAAAGCATCCAGGGTGAATCTTCCTTTACGGGGTTGCCCTGCATTTTTGTCCGACTGACGGGATGCAATCTCCGGTGCACCTGGTGCGATACAGAGTACGCGTTTTACGAAGGCAAAACGAAGTCCGTAAAGGATATTGTGGATGCCATCGAACCGCTCGGTGTTCCGCTGGTTGAAATCACCGGCGGCGAACCGCTTTTGCAGGACGATGTGTACAACCTTATGGATGCCCTTCTCGAAAAAAAATTCCAGGTTCTGCTGGAGACAGGGGGTGGGGTCTCCGTGGACAAAGTCCCGGAACAGGTGATCAAGATTCTGGACATCAAGTGCCCCGGCAGCGGCGAGGTCTCCAAGAATTTATGGGATAACCTGGATCATCTCAATTCGAAAGATGAAGTGAAATTTGTATTGGCGGACCGCACGGATTACGAGTGGAGCCGGAAGGTTCTGGACCGCACCCGTATCCATAAAAAAGTCAAAGTGCTTTTTTCACCTGTTTATGACAAACTCGATCTGAAGGAGCTTTCGGAATGGGTGTTGGAGGACAATCTCCCAGTCCGGGTGCAGACCCAGCTCCACAAAGTCATCTGGGGGAAGGACGCCATCGGCGTATAACCCGTTCTCACCCCTTCGCTTCCCGAACATGAAACCAACCTCGGTTAAACGAAACATTCAAAAAGCTCTGCTCAGTTGGTTTGATACCGAACAACGCGATATGCCGTGGCGGCGAACCGGACACCCGTATCCGATCTGGGTTTCCGAAATCATGCTCCAACAGACGCAGGTAAAAACGGTCATCCCGTATTTCGAGCGCTGGATGAAAAGTTTTCCGACTCTTCAAAAACTGGCCCGTTCGCATGAAGAAACCGTTCTTAAACATTGGGAAGGCCTCGGATACTACTCCCGCGCCCGCAATCTGCACCGTGCCGCCAAACTGGTTGTAAAAGAACACAACGGCAAGGTACCGAACACCTACGACTCTCTTATCAAGCTTCCCGGTGTCGGGCGCTACACTGCGGGGGCGATATTAAGTATCGCGTTCGATCAACCGGTACCCGTGTTGGACGGCAACGTCAAGCGAGTCCTTTCGCGTCTGTTCGTCATGCAAAGCAACGGTGTCCCCTCCGCCCATGAAAAACATCTATGGGAGACTTCGAGCGAACTGGTGCCTACCCAGCGACCGGGGGACTTCAATCAAGCGATGATGGAACTGGGGGCAACCGTTTGTCTGCCCAAGAAACCCCTCTGTTTGATATGTCCCTTGCAAAAGCCATGTGAGGCTCAGCAACGGGGAGAGGTGGACAAATTCCCGGCGCCCAAGGTGCGTACACCTACAAAAAAAATTGAAGTGAGTGCAGCGGTCATCACGCGTGGTGGAAAAGTATATATCCAGCAACGACCACACAGCGGGCTGATGGGCGGCCTGTGGGAATTCCCCGGCGGCAAACGCAAGCCGGAGGAAACGGAAGAGGCCTGTCTCAAACGTGAGATCAAAGAGGAACTGGGTGTTCCCATAACGATTTCAAAGAAACTGATGACCATTAAGCATAGCTACACACAATTTCGGGTTACGCTGAATGTGTTCTGGTGTCCCTGGAAATCCGGACGCATCCGGGCCACCCAGTGTGAACAGTGGAAATGGGTTAAATACGAAGATTTGAACCAATACACCTTTCCGGCTGCTAATGCCAGAATCGTAAAAAGTCTTTTGAACAAAGGTGAAAAACTCTAACCGAGTCTGACAATACCAACTGATGCTGAATTATTTTCAAAAAAATCCGGGGGTGCGAATCATTGTGATCGGGGCACTGGCGAATCTTTTGCTGGCCGCTCTGAAAATCGCCGGAGGAATCTTTGGAAGAAGCACCGCCATGATCGCGGACGGGATTCATTCCCTGTCTGATTTACTGACCGACGGCGTGGTGCTATTCACCCACAAAATAGGTCAACTCCCGGCGGACGAGAACCACCCCTACGGCCACGGACGGGCGGAGACCATCGGTTCCACTTTGGTCGGCGCGGTGATCATCATCGCGGGATTTGGCCTGGCTTACGAATCCTGGAAAATTATCGCCACCGATGCGTTCCGTATTCCTCTAATCCCCGCTGCATTGGCAGCGGTGACTTCCCTCGGAGTGAAAGAAATTTTGTTTCGGTATACGCTGGCGACGGGTGAAAAAACCAACAGTCCTTCGCTTGTCGCAAATGCCTGGCACCACCGCTCGGATGCCATTTCCTCAATCGCTGCATTGATCGGTATAGGCGGGGCGATGGCAGGGTATCCCATTATGGATCCCATAGCAGCGATTCTTGTTTCAATAATGATCATGAAAGTGGGCTATGACATTGCTTTCAAAGGATTGAGCGACCTTATGGATACGGCCTTGAGCGAAGAGGAAACTCGTCGCATTGAAGCCATGATTAACAAATTCCCCGGCGTGATCCAAACCCATAATTTAAGAACCCGACGGATCGGCGGAGATGTCCTCATGGATGTTCACATTCTGGTCGATCCTGAAGCCTCCGTGACCGAAGGACATCAGATTGCTGAGAGTGTTCGACGAGAATTGATCCGGACCATGGATAATGTTCAAGACGTTCTTGTTCACGTCGATACCGAAGACGACGCTTCATTCGAGACTATTTACTGGGCTAACCGAAGCTATTTGGAAAAGCACGTCGACAAAATAATTGATTCAATGAAAGATATTGAGGGGCGAACTCAGCTTCGGGCTCATTATCATGGCGGCAAAACCACGCTTGAAGTATATGTCACTATGAAGAGTGGAATCGATCCTGATAAAGCCAACTCCGCTTTGATGGAGCTGAAGGCACATCTTGAAACCATCGAACACATCCATGAAGTCCGGGTCTTTATTGATCCTAATCCCAACTTAATTCACTAAAGAAAGGAATACGATTCATGCCAGTATGCATGACAGCGCGTTATCAGGTCCCTCCGGAAATGGTGGAGGATTGCAAACGCACCGTTGAGGAATTTGTCAAATACATACGGATCAACGAACCCACCACGTTGTTCTACATGGCAAACCAGGAAATGGGACATCCCACACGGTTCCTGCACACGATGATTTTCGAAAACGAAGACGCCGTCGCCATCCACCAGAGATCTCCCGCCACCAAGCGGTTTGTGGACATGATCTATCCTGCCGCGATTGAGCCTTTGGAATTCAACCAATATTACATTTTGGGATTTAAAAGTGAGTATCCGGGGTGAGCTTTAAAGGAGAAACGGAGGTTACTTTTTGACTTTCAGTTCCTTCAGCTTATCCCCCGACCATTGGATGGAAAGTCGGCTCCGGCCTTTATGTGCTTTTCTCTGAAAAGCAGACCCGAATACGAGAGGTAGAGACACGCTGGGCTCTACAAAGGCCATGCTGAAGTTGGCTTCCTTGTTCACCTTGCCCCAGGATTGAGCTTCGGCCAGTGTGCTGCCACTGAGCCCTCCCCAATGCGGCGAATCGGTCGTCATTTGAATCGCATACTTGTGACCTCCGGTGTCCTTGCCGAAAATATAACTCATCACAATTGAATCATTGATATAGTTTTTCGGTACGCCGCCTGCCACATAAAACGCCGCCGTTCTTTTGGATTTTACCACCAGCTGGGTCAATTCGTAGTTGTCGCGAATGGAGTCGATAGTGATCGGCTGCTTTCCGGCTTTCTTGGCGTCCACGTAGTGCTCGGTCAGACCAATGCCGATACTGGAGTCGTTTAATGCCGGACAAAAAATAGGCACGCCTTTTTTCCGCGCGGTAACCAAAATCGAATTTTTGTCATCGATCACCTTCGAAAGAAGAGCGAGAAATTCACGACTGGAATAACCACGCGCAGGCAGACTGTCGGCAAACGTACCGATCAGGGAATCGAACTGGGCGAATTTTTCTTCGTCGACATAGGTGTCGTAAATACGATTGATCAACAAATCCCGCAGTTTCCCGTCATCCGCCTGGGGACTGCCAAAATAATGCCCAGCTCCCATGGCCGCATAAAAATCCTGGTATAGGATGGCGCCGGTGGAAACCACGACATCCACCATATTGTAATGAATGAGATCGCGAATGACTTTACGCAGACCGGCTGCGATCAACGGTCCCGCCAACCCCAGCATGATCGTCGGGCGCTCCCTGTCCTTAAGCATTTTCTGAAAAATGTGCGCACACTGGCCCACATTGCGGGCCTGGATCGAGGTGTCCTGATAAGCCTCGACCAGATCGGCCACATTTCTTATCTTTTCGAAATCAATCTGATTGATTCGTGTTTTCAGGAGGGATTTTTTCTTGTTTCTTTCCTGCGGGCTCAGGGGATGCAGGTTTTTTATGTAATCTTCGTAGGCCATGGTTTCCTGAGCTTGAAAGAATAAATCAGGGATAATAACGTGCCTCTCTCATCAGGTCAAGCCTGCAGAGCGAGATCGCAAACAATCTTCAGGAATGCCGTTAAAGCCGGGAGCACAGATCTTTGGAGTGCGCGGAAGTATCCACCTTGTCGATGGCTTCCTGGATTATTCCCTGCTCGTCGATCACATAGCTGATCCGGGACGCGTAACTATCGTCCTTACTTTGAATCGCATGATAGGCCAGCGCAATTTCCCGCCCTACATCGCATAACAAGGGGTATGGAAAGCTGAACTTTTCCGCAAACGCTTTATTTTCCGCCTCGCTGTCCAGGCTGATCCCCAGAATCACGGCACCTTTTTCCTGAAACTTCTCGTAATCGTCTCGAAATCCTTTTCCTTCCATGGTGCACCCGGGAGTATCGGCTTTCGGGTAAAACCAGAGAATAACTTTCTTGCCTCTATAGTCTTTTAACGTAACCCGGTTTCCATTGTGGTCGTTAACCAGGAAATCGGGCGCTTCGCTTCCTACTTTCAACATGGGTGTTCTCCTTCCGAGTAATTGGCGAATCAAGGATTTGAATACAAATTTTATGAGGGGCCAGCGAATCACAATACTGGTTAGATGCAGAGAACTGTTGGAGGGAGTAAAAATTTTCAGGCGGAAGGAGATCTCGGATCGTCTTTTTTATCGGACGATTGCGACCGGTCTCGAACCCCCCGGCCAAGGAAAGAAGTCAGGTCGATGCCAAAATACCGGAACGCTGCCAGGATAATGGCGCAAGCCGCCGCTTCATCCAGATTACCGATCACGGGAAAATTGTCCGGTATGATCTCCAAAAACCCTGCACCGGGATTAATCAGATAAACAAAACTGACGAACGCGGCGAGAGCAACCAATATATCCTTTGTTTTCATGACAAGCTCTCCGCCCGGGATTGGGGTCCGTTAGCCTTTACTAAAGCGGCGATTGTTTCAGCCAATACCAGATCCTCTGACCGCGTAATCTTGATATTGAATTCCGAACCGGGAATCACCTTCACTTCTCTTCCTAGGTATTCGATCAACGAACTTTCGTCGGTGCCATAGAAATTGTCCGCACGCGCTTTTTCAAACGCCTCTTTAAGCAAAGGTACCTGAAACGTCTGCGGCGTTTGAACGCGCCACAGTCCGCCCCGATCGATGGTTCGTTCCACCAAAGCATCCTCATTCACTTTTTTAACGGTATCACTGACAGGAATCGCGGCGATGGCCGATCCAAAATCCCGGGCCGCCTCAACCGTTTCGCGGATGAGATCCGGCGAAACAAATGGTCGGACTCCATCGTGAATCACGACAATATCCGTTTCGGAGTCCAGGCTCTGCAGTCCATTGTCGACCGAGTCCTGCCGCTCCTTTCCTCCTGCGATGACCTTTTTGAGTTTAGGATGGACGCTCTGGATCTCTTGTTGCGCCTTTAAGACTTCCTTTTCAGACACAACCAGAACGATTTCGTCCACGATAGAACATTGGTCCAGAACAGACAGGGTATGGTGCAGAATAGGTTTGCCGTCGAGCGATAAAAACTGCTTCGGAACATCGGAGCCCATTCGAACTCCCATTCCTGCGGCGGGTATAATGGCGGAGACTTTCATAAGCCCTTAACACTTTGGGTCAGACTTCAGTAATTATTTTAACTTTTTTAAAATACTGTCGCTTCGAGATATATTGACGTTGGCTTTACGCTTCAGATCAGCCAATGCATCCATGAGTTGTTTATTGTTTCCTTTCCCTCCCTGAGAAGCAACAAGTTTCTCCATTTTCCCTTGTTCAGCGGCAATCGCTTTGAGAATTTCGATCAGTCGGGTTATTTTTTCGTTGATCAAGTCCGCCTTGGTACTTCCCACCTCATTGCCCTGGGTTTGCTGGCTTTGCATGGTTTTCAGGACTTCGGCGAGCTTGTTGATTTTCTGATCCGCCACCAAAAGGTTTTGCTTGATTAAATCGACATTCTGCAGGTTCTTGTCGTTTTGCGCCTGCAGGGCTTGCTGGGTTTTATCGATTTCTTCAAGCCGTTTATCCATTATACCTTTCAGAGCCACCATGGTTTCACGGGTGAACTTTACGTTTTCATCCGACTTGGATTGATTTCCTCCAAGGGCGTCAATTTTTGTCGATGCTGTTTCCTGCTCCACAAGAGCTTTGGAAAGAATGTCGATAATCTTTTTATTTTGTTCGCTCAAGGCTTTGCTGTTTTCCACCACGCCAGCCTGAAGAGAAGCCAGGGATTCGCTGGTTTTGGATCCACCCTTCGCAATCTCCGTCATAACGGCAATGGATTTATCCACACGAGCATTTTGGTCGTTTAGCCGTTTCTCATTGCTCTTAATCAACGCCTGAAAATCCGCTTGGCTATTCTGAGCTATCTGTTGAGCCATTCGCTCCATGTCCTTAGCCATTCCTTCCTGCAAACTTTGAAGATTGGAGCTGACCTCCTGCTTGATCGCCGCCAACTCTGCCTGCTGGTGCTTAGCTTTACTCTCACGGTCCGACTTGATTTGAGCTTCCAGCTTGGCCAGTCGTTTCCCCAATGACTGCATTTCCTGCATGGCCTGGACTTGGCTCTGCTCCATGGTTCCCTGCATCGCCGGAATTACGCTGGACAGGATTTCAATTTGCTGATTGACATTTTTGTTCCCCGATCTCACGCTATTGAATTCAGCCTTGACCTGGTTAATCTCGGCTCTAATTTTTTCAACAGCCTGATTCGTTCTTTGGATTTGGGGAATAACTTTTTCCACAATCCGTGTATTCAGCTTTTTGATTTCCAGTAAAATCCGTTCAGATTTCTTGTCATCACTTCCGAACAACTGGGCGGAGGCTATCGACGCAAACCAACTCAGACAAATCAGTAAAGCAAAGGACACGCGAAAGAATTTTCTTTTCATTGTTTTTTCCCCAAGATATTTAAGGGCTTGTATGCGAACATTTAACTACCATTCTTCAGAAGATCTTTATAGGAACAAAAAAACAGCCGCAACAAGTATACCCCTGTTGCGGCCGCTTCGTGGAACTATTTTTATGGTGTTGCTATAACTATTGATCAATCAGCAACAGTGAAATGTGCTCGGCGGTTCTCCCACCAGCAGTTTTCATTGCTATCAAAACAAAAGGGCTTTTCTTCCCCATAGCTGATGGTA
This sequence comes from Nitrospinaceae bacterium, assembly GCA_028278405.1. Classification (GTDB taxonomy): domain Bacteria; phylum Nitrospinota; class Nitrospinia; order Nitrospinales; family Nitrospinaceae; genus SZUA-226. The sequence goes on along the minus strand of JANQEK010000007.1, from coordinate 220,142 downwards.
TAGAGCCGGCTTTCGTCAATACCCAAAGTAACCAGGTATTTCTTCGTTTGCAAAGCGCGACGCTCGCCGAGGCCCAGGTTGTAATTATTGGTGCCTCGCTCATCCGCATGCCCCTGGATTTCCACTCGGGCATTGGGATTTTTCTTCAACCATTCAGCATTGGCTTGAAGAATATTTTTGGTTTGGCTATCCAATTTGTCACGATCATATTCAAAATGGATATCCTGCAATTGCTGCTCATCTTTAAAGTCAAGCATCTGTCGAGCTTCCTGAATCTTTTCAGCACCGGGAGCCACAAAAACGTCGTCCTGACCCATGTCCATCATCGGAGCGGCTTCAACCACTTCCTCTGTTCCCGACTCAATTTCCGGCTCAATGCCAAATCCCGATTCTTGGCTAAAATCAGTTTCCGGTTGAGTGGAAAACTCAGTGATCGGCTCTTCGGTCACCGTCCCAGGTACTTCGACCACGTCGATTTCATCAATCGCTTCCGGTCCTTCAGTCTCAAAACCACCGCCAGCAAAGTCCGCTCCGGATTCCTGGATTCCTTCCACTTCTTCCTGAGTCAGGTCCACCTCAGGGGATTCAGGTTCGGGAATGGCTTCAACGACGGGCGCCGGAGGTTCGTCAACTTCCGGAGGAGCGACATTCTTGGTACATCCCCAAGTCAGGAGAAATCCCAGGAACAACACCGTCCCTAAAAACAAATTGGAATGCATTGCATTTTTAATTTTAATCATAAGTACCTCTTTAATATTCAATGGCTTAATTAAATTAACATCTCCCTATCACTTCTATATCTGATTCCATAGGCTCATTGAGGAGCGCCCAAAACTCACAAAAATAAATGGCCCAATTTTGAACTCTTTAAAATACTCATCATAATTAATTGAATTATTTAGACTTTGGAGATTACCCTGAGAGCCGGGGAGGCCCTTACTGCGTCCTTTAAAATTATATGTCTATAGATCACTATTTTTCAATCAATAAATTGAAACTCCTTTATGTTACCAGTTACTGTAAAAATTACAAGACTGTCTAACATAAACTGTGAAAAATCAGCTTATTTTTTTGGATAAGGAGACCATGTGGGACTCATCCCACCATCGGGAAGAAAAGTCAACTGCCGGCTCTTCTTGCCTCCAACACGTTTGATATGAATAGCAGATTGTCTTCCGCGTGACATTCGGTAGGCTATAAACTGGCCATCGGGCGACCAAGTCGGTTCCTCCTTACTTCCCGGGCCCGAGGTGACACTTGTCGTTTCCCGAGTTTCTACATTGTAAATTTTAATTTGGAAGTTACCTTTGACCATGGAAGTAAACGCTATCTTGTCCCCATCCGGTGACCAAGTGGCGTTGTCATTGTACCGGGACTCGAAGGTGATACGCATCACACCGGAGCGATCGCCCTTGGTTGCGTCCATAATATAAATTTGTGGACGTCCGGTGCCCGATCGATCCGATGTAAAAGCGATTTTTTTTCCATCCGGCGACCAGGTGGGAGAAGTGTCAATATTGAAGTGACGGGTCAATCGGGTCAATTTCCGCCATCGATTCAAGACATAGATTTCTGAATTGCTGTCTTTACTGAGCACCAGGGAAATTCGACTACCGTCCGGAGACCAGGCGGGCGCCGAATTGATTCCGGGCAATCTCAATAACGGACGCCGGCGACGACGACCGTCCGGATCCAAAAGAATCAAATCCGGATTATGTTCCTTATAAGAGGTATAAACGATAAAACGGCCATCGGGAGACCAGTCGGGAGACAAGATAACGGATTGCTCATTCGTTAATTTTTGAACGTTGGCGCCATCGAAATCCACCGCATACATTTCCTTGCCCTGACGGGAACGTGAAAGAAAAGCGAGACGTGTCTCGGCGACTCCCCGTTTGCCGGTCAATTGCTCCATGACTTCATCGGCGAACCGGTGCATGATTTTCCGCATGAAGGTTTTCTTGCCCTGGTATCTCTTTCCGACTAAAAACTGCTCATTCACGACATCAAAGAGACGAAATACAAATTTGTATTTGTTACCCGACAGACTTTTCTCATATTCCCCCTTGATCAACCATTGAGCCCCCAGCTGGCTCCAGGCAGCGTAATTCACTTGTCCGGTCGAGGCTTCGCTCTTTGCCAACTCGGAATAAACATCTGAGTCTAAAGGAACAAACAACTCAAACAAACGAAGATCGTTTTCCAGAACATCGTGGCTCTTTTTCGCAAAATTCTCGTCTGCGCCATCCCCTGTGGGAACAAAACTGGGCACCGCAATATTAACCTCGCTACGGGTTTCCTTGGACAACTCGACAAAAATTTCAGATTCAGGGTAAACCGGAGTCGCGGGAAGCCAAAAGAACAGGCCGCCGATTAAAACTGACAGCAAAAAATTATTTTTTTGAGGTTTCATAGGTAAATTCAAAAATAAAAGGTAAGTTGGGTTCTTTAATTTCTTTAGGAAACGGTGGTAGAGGAGCAGCATTTTTGACAGCCCGGATCGCCAGGGTGTCCAACTTGCTGTCACCAGAGCTTTTAACAATCTTAGGAGTGGAAATATTACCTTTGGGAAAAATGGTAAAGGAAACCTGGACCTTTCCGATCCCTCCTCCCAGTGGATCTTTCCACTGCTCATTAATTTGAATTTGCGCCTTTCCCAGATAAAGCGAAAGTGCATTAGCACCCGGATCTCCCAAATCTCCGGAAGAAGACGGCATCGCGCCTTTTGGCATCTTTGCTATTTTCAAATTGCGGATTCCCGATTTGAACTTTTGAGAATGCCGGGATGACAATTTACTCGTGTCGATTTTAATCTGGGAGCTTTCTTTCTTGATCGTTTCCAGTCGCTTTAAGAGTTCTGCGGCTTTGGGATCGGCCCGTTCAATCTTTGGCTTGTCTAAAGCAGCATGAGCCTGCTTGCTCATCTGGTCCAACTTTTCCAACTCTTCCAACAGACTGGATTTTTTCTTGGATTTATCCTGTGACTGATGAGTTGCGGATTGTTTCGACAGATGCTCGAATTCCAGTTCTTTGAGTGCCAGGTCATCTTTTGCAGTTTTTTTCCGGATCGGCTTCTTTTTCTTTTCCGTCGCCGTTTTCATTTTCATCTTCTCAAAATCTTCCAGAACACTTTCCTTCGGCTTTGGAGCCACCATAGCCGTTTTATCTTTTTTAGGGATCGTTTTCTTCTTCTCTAGCCGGGCCAATTCATCCAACTTGGACACCAACGCCTTGGAAGCGGCCGGTTTTTCGGGAACCGGGACAGGTTTGGGCTCCGGCTTGGGTTTCGGTACGGATTTGACAACAGGTTTGGGCACGGGTTTCGGTTTTTCAGCGACCGGGGGCTTAGGCGGCATGGGTGCGACCGGTGCCGGTTTGACTGCGGGAGCCGATGGAGTCTCCGGTCCCGCCGGAATGTCGACAAAGCTCACCATAAAAGCCGGTTTGATACGTCTGACTACTTCCTGAGTTTGGGGAAGAAACATGAATGTCGTAAACAGTAAGAAGTGAAAAAAAACAGAGACCACCAGCATCTGGTTGAAATCGGTGGTTGGAGACTGCGCGGATTTCATTGGTTGGGTTCGGTCATCATTCCGATATTCTGGACACCGGCCCGTCGTATGGTCGCCATGACTTTAATAACAAAACCGTAATCCAAACTGCGATCGGCACGGAAATAAACGGCGCCATCTTTTTGTTTCTTCAAATACGCTGTCAGTTTTTCAGTAAGGATCACCATGGTCGCCATTTTTTCTTTGTTCCAGTAAATCGTCTTATTGCTCCGAACCGATACCGTGGGGACATCTTTGACTTCTACAGTCTCGGTACTTTCCTGGGGAAGCTCAAGGTCCATGCCGTGCTGCATCAATGGAGCGGTGATCATGAAAATCACCAGCAAAACCAGCATAACATCGACAAACGGAGTTACGTTGATATCCGCCATCAATCGGCTTGACTTCCTGCGTTCCACTTACAGTTCCTCCATCCTCACCGGGTCCGCCGACGCACTCATAAAATCCTTTTCAACCATATAGACAAAATCCTGGCTGAAGTCCTCCATGCGATGATTGAACCCTTGAATCCGGCTGTTCAGGTAATTGAAAAACACAACAGCCGGAATCGCGGCGACCAGACCCGCCGCAGTCGCGATCAGCGCTTCGGCGATACCGGGGGCCACACCACCGATGCTGGCGGAACCCTGGACACCGATAATCCGGAACGAATGCATGATTCCCCAAACCGTTCCGAACAAACCGATAAAGGGGGCAGTGCTTCCCGTGGTCGCCAGAAAATCCAAACGGTGCCCCAACTTTTCAACTTCCTGATTGGTGGCTTTGTTTAATGCCAGACCGATACCCTTCAAGTCCTTCCGGGTCAGATTCAACGGCTGACCCTCCGAATTTTTTGAACGCGCTCCCGCCCGTTCCTTGAGCATGTACAATTCGTGATAACCCGCCAAAAAAACCCGGGCGATTGGGCTGCATTTCATTTCTTTGCAAAAGTTATAAATATTCGTCAAGCTGTCGCTCTTGGAGAAAATCTTCAAAAACGTCTGATCTTCCTTTCGCGCCCTGCGGAACACAAAAAACTTGGTCAAAATGATACTCCAGGACACAACGGAAAATACCAGGAGCAACAGAAGAACGCCTTTGGCCACGGGAGTGGACCGGGTAACCATTTCTAGAACACTTAACGGGTCAGCTGAGCTTGCAACATCCAACATGGAAGATGTTCCTAAAGAAGGTAATGGCAGGAAAACTAACAGCAATCGGGACTAATACAAGGCTAATTCACAGTAATATATTTTAACTGTAAATCTCTGTCAATTCAATTAAAGGTAGGCTTAAATTGGGGTTTGCTGATTCAAACGATGAAAAATCAGTGAAAATAATGTTTAAAACGGGAACCCAAGGGATTGCAGGCCTGCTTGGAGAGTATATCGAGTTAATTCTTAACCCGCTCGAGATATTCGCCTGATGAGGTCGATACCCGGACTTTTTCCCCGACGTCCACAAACTGCGGTACCGTGACTACCAGTCCGGTTTCCAGAGTGGCGGGCTTGCCGCTGCCGGAAGCCGTTGCTCCCTTCATCTGCGGTTCCGTATCCTCTACCGTCAAGTCCACCGTTTCCGGAAGTTCGAGACCAATCGGCTTACCCTCATGAAACTCGACCGTCACCTTGGTATTGGGCAGGAGATATTGCTTGGCATCGGCGATGATGTCGTCTTCGATGAATATTTGTTCGTAGGTCTCGCTGTTCATAAAACAGAAACCGGAAGCGTCGGAATACAGATATTCCATATTGGCCTGCTCGAGGCTGGCCCGTTCGACTTGTTCGTCGGCACGGAATTTAACCTCGGTCTGTGTTCCGTTTTTCAAATTGCGCAGTTTCGCCTGGCAAAAGGCACGCTTGTTGCCGGGAGTGCGGTGCTCCGAGGTCATCACCCGATATAGTTCCTTATTATAGACAATGATATAACCCGGACGAATGCCATTCCCATTAATATATGCCGCCATTCAATCGCCTCCAGTATTTGAAGAAATCCGTAGGGGACAAACCTATCACAAACCATCCCGTAAAAAGAAGAAAAAATTCCGGCAGGGGCCCACAAAACCTGCGGACAAGGCACGCCGGATTATGGCACAATTCAATCTATGAGTTGCCCACTGTGTTATTCCCCTTCGGAGTTTTTACTCAAAGCCGACCGGCGCGAGTATCATCTGTGCTCTAATTGCCGCCTCATTTTTGTTCCATCCCGGTTTTTCATTACTCCGGAAAAAGAAATCGAACGCTACCTGGAACATGAGAACAGTGTCGACAACGAAGGCTATGTCCGCATGTTCCAGGAAAAAATCGATCTCATCACGGACTATTGCCCGGAAGTCCGAACCGTTCTTGACTACGGCTGCGGCTATGAGCCTGTTTTAAAAACTTTGCTGGAACGACGGGGATATCGGGCCGAGGGCTATGATCCCTACTTTTTTCCGGAGCTTAAGGAAAACTCATCGTTTGACTTGATTGTCTCCACGGAAACATTCGAACACCTCAAGCGGCCTGGCGAAGAGTTGGATACCCTCACCCCTCTGCTGTCGCCCCGCGGTTACTGCGCTGTGATGACCCAGTTTTATCCCACGCAGGACGGACAACTGGACAAACTCGGTTTTCTCAACTGGTATTACAAGCGCGACCCCACGCATATCTGTTTTTACGGTCCAAAAACGTTTGAATGGATTGCACACCATCATAATTTTGATATGATCCTGAACAATAATAAGGATTTCGTTATCTTTCAAAAAAACTCCTCTTCCCAACACCTATAAGGAAAGTTTATACACGATGGCCGGAGAATATATTTTTTCAATCAGCGGGCTCAGTAAAACCTACGGGTCCAAAAAAGTTTTTGAGGGCATCAACCTATTCTTTTACCACGGCGCCAAAATCGGTTTCGTCGGCGAAAACGGTACCGGAAAATCCACCCTGCTCAAAATCATGGCAGGTGAAGATAAGGAACACGACGGCCGTGCCGAGCCACTTACCGGCACCAAAATCGGATTCATGCCGCAGGAACCGCAACTTGATGCCGATAAGACAGTGCGCGAATCGGTTGAAGAAGCCTTCGGGGACATCAAAAAGATGATCGACGAGTTCAACGAAGTCTCGGCCAGTATGGCCAATCCCATGTCTGATGACGACATGGAAAAGGCTATGGAAAAAATGGGACGTTTGCAGGACGCTATCGATGCTGCCGACGGCTGGGAACTGGACCGGCAGATCGACGTGGCAATGGACGCCCTGGTCTTGCCGCCCGATGATCAGAACACTGGCACCCTTTCCGGTGGCGAAGCCCGGCGTGTCGCGCTATGCCGCCTCCTGCTCCAGAAACCGGACATCCTGCTGCTCGACGAACCGACCAACCACCTCGACGCCGAAACCGTGCAATGGCTAGAAGACACACTCAGCGAGTATCCCGGCAACGTGATCGTCTCCACGCATGATCGGTATTTTCTCGACAACATCACCAAATGGATTCTGGAACTCACCGGCGGCAAGGGAATTCCATTTGAAGGCAATTACTCCTCTTGGCTGGAACAGAAATCTGCACAGTTGGCGCAGCGCGAAAAAGCCGAATCCAGCCTGCAAAAACGCCTGGCCAAGGAACTGGAATGGTTGAAATCAACGCCGAGCGCGCGGCGTTCCAAGAACAAAGCACGCATCAGCGATTATGAAAAGCTCGCCGCACAAAATACCAAGGTGGAGGAAAACTCGCTCGATATCCAGATCCAGCCCGGCCCTCCCCTTGGCGAGAAAGTTGTCGTCGCCGAAAATCTGCAAAAAGGATACGGGGACAATTTGTTGATCGACGGACTCAGCTTCGCGGTACCGCGCGGTGCGGTGGTCGGCCTAATCGGTCCCAATGGCACCGGCAAGACCACCCTATTCCGCATGATCGTTGGAGAAGAGAAACCGGACGATGGATCGCTGGAATTGGGTTCGAGTGTAAAGCTCTCTTATGTCGACCAGCACCGGCACGATTTGGACGGCAACAAAACCGTGTACGAAGAAATATCCGGTGGGGATGACCGCATCGAAATCGCCGGCAGCAACCTGAACGCCCGCTCGTATGTCGGGCGGTTCAACTTCAAGGGTTCGGACCAGCAGAAGAAAGTGGGAGACCTTTCCGGCGGCGAACGTAACCGCGTTCATCTCGCCAAACTACTCAGGCGCGGCGGCAATGTGCTCCTGCTCGACGAACCGTCAAACGACCTCGATGTCACCACACTCAGCAATCTCGAGAATGCTATCCTTAATTTCAATGGATGTGTGATGGTGATCTCGCATGACCGGTTCTTCCTTGACCGCATCTGCACACATCTGCTGGTGTTTGAGGGAGACAGTAAGGTGAGATGGTTCGAGGGTAATTTCGAAGCCTATCAGGAAACACGCAAGAAAGAACTCGGCGGTAAAGAAGAAAACCGCCGCTCCAAATACAAAAAACTTACCATCCGATAAAGGAGGGAGAGATGCGATCCCCTTTACTCCTGATATTTTCAGCTTTACTTTGGATTGTCAGCGTAGGAACAACCAGAGCTGAAGCCGATCTCTCACAAAAAGGAAATTCTTCAGTCCCGCATGAAGACCCTTTCCTGAAGAAAAAATCCGACACAGCGATAAAACCATTTGTATTCCCAAAATCCATGAAGGTAGTGCAAATTTGCGCAGTAATTCCCGATAGATGCTTTTTTTTCAAGCCGGGATATGGCCCTGAGTCTTATAAGGAAGCAGAAACCGGTGTAAGCCTGGATCAAATAAATCGTATTTTTCTCAGTAAAACCTCGATTAAAAAAACGTTGCTGAAAATTGACCCGGCGCGGATTGCCCCCGTTTCCTTGGGCAAGGCAATGCAAAAATCTCCCAGTGGTTCCTTGGTATTTAAGGTAAAGGAAAAGTCAGATTTTATTTTGTATTTTAAGTCAACTTTTGATTTAGGACACCCAAGCGAAAAAGTTTTGACAGAAGGTCGTATTTATCTGCCGCGGCAAAAAAAGGTTTTGGTTGTCCCGTCCAATCACCAGAAAATTTCCTTCAAGCATATGGGGACACAATATCATGGACAATTTCAAGAGGGAAATCCACCCATCCCTAATTTTAAAAACACCGTGACAGAGACCCACTTCAAAGGACTTCAGCAACTGGCGAAGGACGCGCGGAAGGTGATCATGTCCCACAAATACGAGAAACGCCGTTCCAATTATTGAGATTTGGAAAATCCGCGGAGGTAGTAAACCAACGTCCAGATGTCTTCTTCTGACAGATCGGAAAAGGCAGGCATGGAGGTGTTGGGCGAACCGCTCTTGATAATCCAGAACAATTGACCGTCGGACAACTCGTTCATGGTGGCTGCGCAGGTAAAATTTCGTGCCGGCGGGGTGCTCTCAAAATCGGGATCGCCCTTCCCGTCTCCCTGCTCCCCATGACATATTTTGCATGCCAGGGGTTGGGCATTCTGGTATAACTTTTGCCCCGTCTGCAGGGTGATATCCGAAGCAAAAACGGGATTGAACCGGTCGCGCGCTGCTTTGGGAGCCGATGGGGTATTGCGAACCTGCGGACAGTCTCCCGCAGCATCAACCTGCTGCGCAACTTTCTTTGGTTCCGCCTTCGTTTCCGGGACCGGGATACATCCCCACATCAAAACCAAGACAGCCCACGCCCAATATAGGTTTTTATACTTATTCATTCGTTTTCAAATCAGGACCCGCTGGCCTCTTCGGGTGCGCCTTTGAAAGTGACCTTCAGATAAGCAATGAGATCAGCCAGATCCTGCGGCGGAATTGTCAGTCCCCAGTCCGGCATATTGGGGGATTTCCCCACCGTTTTGCCTCCGTAATAGATCACATTATACAGATAATCTTCGGGATAATCGCTCAGCGGTAAATCCGCGTGCACCGCCGGTTTGGGGTCGAGCCCGGCCGCACCCGGTCCGTCGCCCTTGCCTTCCACACCGTGACACTGCGTGCAGTAGTTTTTATAAACCGTGGCACCCCGTGTGGCATCGGCTTTTTGAAAATACTCGGATTTCCAGGGTTCATAGAATTTATAATCTTTGACTCCCAGCGTCATCAGGTATCCAACAATATATCGAACGCCGAGTTCGCTTAAATCCGCCAGATACTCCCCGCTGTGAGGAGTGAAGTCCTGTGGATTCAAGGCAAAACGGTGCAGCCAATCGACATTGTAACGATTCCCCGAGTCAAACAAATCTGCGCTGATGGGTCCGCCGATCTTTTTGCCGTCTTCCTTGATCTGGTGGCAACCCAGGCAGGAAAACTGTTTATAAATTTCCGCACCGAAATCCCGTTCCTGCTCGGTGAACTGGGACAGGTCGATGGCGTTTTTCTTAACACGCTCATCAAGCAGATTCGCTTCAAAATAATCAGCGACCGCAACCGCTTCCTCTTTCGATACGGACATATGCTTTACAACTCCTCCACCCTGATCCCATCGGTACCCATTAGGATACAATGGTTCCTCCTGTCCCTGCAGCCATCGTTCCAGCCAGGCCCTCTGGTATTTCACTCCGCCCCACATGAGATCGGGTCCCTTAAGATTGAATTTGGATTCGTGTTGACCGGAGAATTTGTGACAGGAACTGCAAACTCCCTGAACGAGTTTGGCGCCGGGGCCAGTATCCTTGACCTGTGCTCCATCGTTGTTGCCCGAAGCCGCACATCCCATGAAAAACAACAACGCAATCAAACTTACCGGATAACTTTTGATTTTTGAAACGATGTCCCAACGCATAGCCTGCCTCCAATCGCTTGGTGTATTTTAATATCGGCTATTTTTGAAAATGCCGGATGTATATGATCAATTTCCAGATTTCGTCGTCGGATAAAAATTTATATGCGGGCATCCCGGTTCCCGGAGAACCGTTCTGGATGATCCAGAACATTTGACCATCAGAAATATCTTTCATGGTTTGCGAGCATGTAAAATTGCGGGGCATGGGCGACAAGCCTTGCGCCATCATGCCCATACCGTTGCCGGCGGGACCGTGGCAAATCTTGCACGGGTTGGGTTCCGCTGTCCATTGGTACAACGATTCGCCTTTGATATAGTTGTCCGCATTGGACTCGAACGGATTTTTCTGTTGAGCAATTTTATCCGGCGCCTGCGCGGTGGCCCGTGTTTGCGGACAGATGCCCTGTCCGCCGCGCCCCATGCCGTGGTGATGCTGGTGTCGTTCGTGCCGCCCGCCGTGTGGGCGGCCATGGTGCATGGCCAGCAACAGATTTTCATCAGAGGAAACCTCGGTGGCTTGCAAACCACTCGGCCCCTCTCCATTCCAAAAAACGAACAGACCCACCAACATGAAAAAAAGAAAATTCTTATAACTCATAAACCATTCTCTAAAAATAAAATTACTTCTTTTTCGAAAAACTTCTGAGATACAAAATTAATTGCCATACCTGATCGTCTTCCAGATAACTGAAGGAGGGCATGGCTGTTCCCGGCGAACCGTTCTTGATAATCCAGAACAATTGACCGTCGGGAAGATCATCCATCGTGTGGACACAAGTAAAATTTCGCGGTTTGGGTTTAACTCGATGAAACAGGATACCTAATCCATCACCACTGATGCCGTGGCAAATGCGGCAGGCGCTGGGTTTGGCGTCTACCTGAAACAGGGTTTTCCCGGCCAGAATATTCTGCGGTGTCGCTTCGAGTGGATTTTTCAGTTTCAGGAACTTGTCCGGCGCCGTAAGGGTTTTTCGCGGTTGCGGGCAGATTCCGGCAGGTGCTTCAAGCGCTCCTTTTAACTGGGCCATCGCCGATCCCGGAAAAGCCAGGCTGATTACCAGTATCCCCACCAGGTATAACCGGTTTCCCGGAATCCATCGCTGCCAAATTTGGAACCGCATACTATCCCCTCTCGATTGGACCGACTAAGTTTTTTTCTTTTTCTTTTTCTTTTTGGCTTTCGCCTTAGGTTTGGCTTTTGCCTCGGTTTTTGGATTGATCACCTTCACAACCCCTGGAAGTTTTGGAATCGTCATGTTGAGGGGCTCGCCATCCAGCGCCTTCAGAAACTCGACCAGATCCAAAACTTCCTGCTCACTCAAATCCAACGGTGTAATCAGGGAGGTCCGGTTTTTCGCAACATCCCCACCCCGGTTATAAAAATCGATCACGTCTTTAAGCGTCGCTTCGCTGCCATCATGCATGTAGGGTGCCGATTGCGAAATGCTCCGCAAACCCGGAGTCTTGAAGGCACCCTTATCAAACTCGTCTTTGGAAATATTGTAACGTCCCAGGTCTTCGGTGAGCGGACCATGCTGTTTGACACCGATGTTATGAAAACCACTGTCGGTCAAAGCCGGACCGTTATGACAGATACTGCATTTGGCCTTGCCGAAGAACAATTTCATTCCGTTCACAGCCGACGAAGACATGGCCTTTTTGTCGCCTTGCATGTATTTGTCATAGGCCGAGTTTTTAGAGACCACGGATCGTTCAAATGTAGCAATGGCTTTGACAATATTGTCGAAAGTAATCCCTGAGTCACCAAATGCCTTGTTGAACATCTCCTGATATTCCGGGATAGCACCGAGCTCTTCAAGCAGCTCGTCGACTTTTTGATTCATTTCCACTGTAGATTGAATAGGCCCCTTCGCCTGTGCTTCCAAAGTAGGTGCACGTCCATCCCAGAATTGTACTTCAAAGTAACCACTGTTGATGATTGTTGGCGAGTGGCGCCCCAACTCCTTGCCTCCAAATCCTATCGTACGCGGATGACCATCGCTCCACCCTTTGTCCGGGTGATGGCAGGTGGCACAACTGATTGTATTGTCTCCGGAGAGCCGCGGATCAAAATACAGGAGCTTGCCCAGGTCCTCCTTTTCCTGGGACCAGGGATTGTCCTGGGGATAAATCCCTTCCGGCATGGGCTCGTAAAAAGATGTGTCTTCGACGGCGGCGTTATCTGTTGTGGATTCTGCAGGCGGTTGCTCTTTCTCACCGGAACATGCAAAAAGAAAAGCGGCACATAGGGCAAAATAGTAAACAGGCTTCATGGTTGGACCCTCCAACGATGGATTTTTAAATCCTTTCCCGACCTTACTTCCGAAAATTCAGGAGAAGGTGCTTGAGGACTTTGAGGATAAGGTATCGTGACACCGAACCGCACCATCATACCCCCGTAATCCATCCCCTGCAACAAAGAGGGGTGCGTTGAGCAACTTGAAGACCGATTTTCAATTAATTTCGCCAAAACAAAACCTCACTGACCTCGAAAGGTGCGAATATATTGGATTACGTTCCAGCCCTCTTCCTCGGTAAGGACCTTGCCGACTCTTTGCGGCATTCCCGTTCCGGGGCTACCGTTTTTAAGAATCCACATCAACTCGCCGTCGGTGCGGGCATCCTGCCACTTAGGATCGGTGAAATTGCGGGGGGCGTGACCCGGCATCCGCACCCCCTTCCCATTTTTACTGTGACAGGTAACGCACAATCCTTTACCAAAAAATATCTTGCGTCCTTCTTCAATCCGCTCCGGCGAAGTAGTGTAAGGACTTTCGATCTCCTGGATTTCCTCCAATTGCTCCGGAGGAACGCGCGGAGTGTATACATCCGGATGAAATCCGCGGGCGGGTTTACCAAGCGAAATCACCAGCAGACCCGCTCCTAAGATGAATAGCATTTGAATACGCATCGAACTGACTCAAAAAAGAGGCCCCCTTTTCCTTAAATAGGAAAAGGGAACCTGATGATTTGTTTACTCGAGTTTACCATGCAACGCTTCCCAATGTCCTACCGACTGAGGAATACCTACAGAACCGTCAGGAATGGGCGCACCCTCCGGCCACAGATGGAAAATGATTCCGTCTGTATCGGCAACATGATTGACGATACTATCCACCGTTTTCTTATCAGTGGGATAGTGAACCGCCACGCGTCCGGTATCGATCTCTTGCTTATGGTCATGCCAGTTTTTCTTATGAGACCACTCAGGAATGGCGCTACGCGCCAGTTTTTTGGAAACCATGTATTCAATTTCGGTCATGCGGGCGTTGGGGTCGGTAGACTCAAAAAGAATACATTGAATAATGTCATCATTGATGGGTTTGCAGTAATGATGAAAGGGGCCGACCACTTCGCCATTCATGACATGTGGTGCGCTGACATGAATGGTGTAGCCGTCCAGTGGACTGGGCGGAGCTTTGGCTTTATCTCCTGCGGTAGCGCAGGCCGCGGTCATGCTGATCATGATCAAAGAAAGAAAAATGATTTTTGACAATTTCATGAAAACCTCCAAAGTTAGAGACGGATTTTAAATATCGGTTAGGGAACCCTCGCGAAAACTCAGTCTGCGGAATCCCTAAAAACGCCCACAGGATACACATTTGCCGCAGGGGCTACCATCGCGGTTTCCTTGTTTTCCTTGTCATGGTTTGTACTACAAGCGTAAAGAGAGGCCCTCAAAAAAGAGTGAAGTGAACGCAACACTGCGTTTTTGATAGGAAAAAGAGGAGGCCATTGGATGGCCCTGACGTCTATTTTTGCGTGGAAACAGGCCCGCGCACCAACCTGAGAAACGCATCGGGACCGTGGATTTTATCCTGATAGGCTTGACCGCCCTCGTCCTTATAGGAAATGACAATGGCCTGCGCTCCCTTTTCGGAACTGGTCCAAGTGCCCCAGCCGCCGCCTTTCGGAAAGATACGGTCGATGAACACCTTGTCGCCATCTTTGTCGATGTTTCGTTTGCGTCGATCGTACAATTGCTTGGCTTCATCCGGGGTCGGCAACCGCCAGTCATTGTAGCCGGCGAATTTTTTATTGTTCATGCGCTGTGCGAACTCCCGGGCAGTATACCAGTTCACCCATTTCCTCTCGATCAACCAGTAATCGAGCTTCATCCACATGAGATGGGTCCGGGTATCGAGAATGGTGCCGTCGCCAAAATCCAGAAACCGCCGGTCAGCGGACTTCGCAACCGGTGTTTTCGAAATTGAGTCTTCCGCCCACAACGGAGACACAAGAAACGCCTGGAATCCAAAGACTAACAATATTAACAATCCAATAAATCGCCGCATGAGAAGCTCCCGCTAAAATGTTGGCGCCCTGCTTGAATCTGGAATTCGACCCAAGTTTACAATTTAAAACCCTCCCATGTAAACGGGTAAATGGCTTGACAGGTTAGGGGGTTGGAGTACAATTTACGATATCCTATCGAACCGGAGGCACTTATGAGTCTCAACTTTCCCTTTAAAAAAATTCTCGCTAACGCCTTGGTAATACTAGCGGTTGCTTCATTCGCGGGAACCTCTTTTTTGAGCGCCAAACCACGCGACAAAGAACGCTGGGATAAAAAATACAGCACGGAAGCCTATATTTTCGGCAAAGAGCCTGTACCGTTCCTCAAGCAAAATGCCCATTTACTCCCTAAAGGCAAGGCTCTGGATATTGCTATCGGCGAAGGCCGCAACGGGGTCTATCTCGCCACTCTGGGATTCGATGTGTTGGGATTGGACATTTCAGAGAAAGGACTTGCCAAGGCGCACCAACTTGCAAAACAAAATGGGGTGACCATTGAAACGCGGGTGGTCGATCTGGAAAGTCATCAACTGAAAAAGAACGCCTACGACGTGATTCTGTTGATGTATTACATGCAGAGAGACCTGTGGCCGCAAATCAACGACGCCCTCAAGCCAGGCGGTATGGCTGTGATCGAAACCTATAACGTCGACCATCTGAAACACGCCAGGTTCAATCCCAAGTGGCTGTTGCAATCCAACGAACTGATTCACGCATTCAAGGATATGAAAATCATCCGCTATCAGGCATACGAGGACAACGATCAGGCCTACTCCAGCATTATCGTACAGAAAACAGAATGATCAGCGCGGCATCCTTCCCATTCCTTGAGCGGGAGACTCGTTCCTGAACCCGACGGAAAAAATATTCATTGCACTGGCGAATGCGTTCCCGGTGTGGGTGGTTGTGGGCGCCGGTCTGGCGTTGTGGGAACCGGCCACCGCGACCTGGTTTCAACCGACCTGGATTCCATATTTCCTCGCCCTCATTATGCTCAGCATGGGTTTGACGTTAACCGCACAGGATTTTGTGCGGATTCTGGAGATTCCCGGAACGATTCTGCTGGGGGTGGCTTTGCAATACCTCGTCATGCCGCTGATGGCCTTCGCCTTATCCCATTTGTTTAAACTGCCGATCGATTTCATGATCGGGTTGGTGTTGGTCGGCTGTTGTCCCGGCGGCACCGCGTCCAACGTGGTCTGTTTCATCGCCCGGTTGAATGTGGCACTGTCGGTCACCCTCACCACCTGCTCGACTCTGCTGGCGGTGATCATGACTCCGTTGCTGACGACCTGGCTGGTGCAATCCGCCTCGGAAACGCTGACGGGCACGGCGGTCGAGGTGGATACGCTTGGACTGCTGATCAAAACCTTCCAGGTTGTGATTCTTCCTGTTTCGGCAGGCATCGTCTTCAACCATTTTTTTCATAAGCAGGTGCAGCGCATTACAGCGTACACACCGTTTCTGGCGGTGCTATCCATCGTGTTCATCGTCGACTTCATTCTTGCCGCGAAAAAAGAAGCGATCATAGAAAGCGGCGCGTCGCTTTTGTGGGCGGTGGTGATTCTTCACTTTGTAGGATTTTTATTGGGCTACGCACTGTCCCGGGGTTTCCGGACCCGCGACCGGGACGCCCGCACGGTTTCGGTGGAGGTCGGCATGCAGAACTCCGGACTGGCGACGGAACTGGCCCGAAGCAATTTTTCCAACTTCGGTCTGGCGACTGTTCCGGGAGCCATTTCGGCACTCACTCACTGTATTCTGGGAAGCCTGATGGCTGGCCTGTGCCGCTTGTGGCGCCCCTGACGAGGCGGGTGCTTTCAACCATTCCCATACGCAGATCATGGTTTTAAATTTGCGCCGGGCCTTGCCCGGCTGTGATAAGATACAGGCATTCCGTGGACTCATTTCCGGCAAGGAGGCGATTTGGCTACATTCAATGTTCTACTGGTGACGGAGCTGAATGATTTTGACGAAGCTCATGAAAGCGAGCTGCTCCTGCGACTGGAAGAGGCCTGCTTCGAGCGTGTCCCGACCCTGAAATATGCTTGGGAAATCGCCCTGGATGCGCCGGATGAGTCGGAAGCCAAAAACGACGCGGTCGAAAAATTTGTGAACGTCTGCCGGACTTACCCCTTCGAATTGAAGATGCTGGTGCATGCGGGGACCGGGCAGATTTTACGCCGAAAAAAAACTTTTGAACCCTGAAACTGGATTGGAACAGGGCTATGAATATCATCCTTAACAGCTATTGCAACCTGAAATGCAATTATTGCTTCGCCGACGAATATATGGAAGAAACGGTGAACACACCGGGCAAGTCCATGGAATACGATTATTTTGCGAAGGAGATGCTTCCCAAGATCCAAACCGCCGGGGTCATCAACTTCATGGGCGGGGAACCCACGTTGCACCCCCGATTCAACGAAATTCTCACAGCTACTCTGGACGCCATGTCGCCCTACTCCAACCTTGGTTTATTCACTAACGGACTGATGAAGGACCATGTGCTGGACCTGTTGGAACACACGGTCAGCGCTCAAGGCAGTGTCCGGAAGCACATCACATTTTCGGTTCTGTTGAACTGGCAGACGCTGGAAAACATCTCCGAAAAGAATCATGAGAGATGTCACGAAGTGGCGCGCAGGCTGCTTCGCAAAAACGGTTATGGCGTCACGTTTAGCATCAACTTGTATTCCAAGGATCAGGATCTGCAAACCCAGTGCAAAGAAATCGACGCGATTTATCAGGAGATCGGTTTGCCCAGGGACCAATCGTACCGCATCCGGATCAGCCCGGCGTTTCCCATTGTCGGTGAAATCGACAATGTCTATTTACCGATCCGGGATTTCCCGAAAGTCGGGCGTCAAATGATTGATCTGCTCAAGCAATATCCACAAATGGGTTTCCGCTTTGACTGCTCGTTCCCACCCTGCTTTCTGGATGAAATCGGCGCCGGCGAGGAAAACCTGGTTAGCCGATTCTACTATCACGGCTACAAACAGGTGCCGGAATTCCCCGAGTGGAAAACCCAGCAATTTTATTTTGGGTGCGCCGACGGCAGTCCCATGGATATCGATTCCAAAGGCGACTGTTTCAACTGTTTTCCATTTCACAATTTGAAACTGGGTAATGTTTCCGAATTCAAGGAAGTGAATTCGATCAGCGAAGCGCGGATGGGTTCCCGGTTTTTAACCCATGTATTCGAAAATACAAAAGCGAAGGAACCGTGCCGCTCCTGCCCGCATTACATGGTGCGATGCTCCAGCGGATGCTTTGCTTACAATTTCGTAGAACATGAAACCGCCACACCCGCGGCGGTAATGGAAGGAAAACAGGTTTAAAGCGAGGAGCCCGTGAACGCCGTCGCTCGCTCGGAACCGAACTCCTGAGTGATCATGACGAGGTGGAAACCTTCCTGGGTCTGCACCGGGCCAAACACTTCACCGCGATTGAGGGTCATATCCTTGATACCCTCACGGATGATCTGCTCCAGTTCCTTATTTTTTAACACGGGATCGTATTTCTTGATACGTGGATCATCAGATGACAATTCGATCCACCCCAGGTTGCCACCGTCCTCTTTGGAATCGCACAGGCTATACTTCTCAGCCAGGCGCATGAGCATTTGGATTCGACCCGCGGCTGTTTTAACCTCGTTGATGGTTCCTTTTAACAATTCTGCAACTTCTTTTTTTTCCACCACAATGTGGCGAACCTGAATCCGATGAGAAAATCCAACCATGTACATCCTCGTAAAATACCCGTCACCCGAAACAAGGGCACCGGAAAACATTGCTTGCAGTTTGAGTGTCCGATAGTCTAAATTATTTCTTTTTAAATATCCACACACCTTATGCCCTCATTCAAAAAAAAGTTGATTCTGGCGTCCCGTTCCCCCCGAAGATCAGAATTATTGCAATCACTGGGGGTGGATTTCGAGGTGAGCCCTTCACAAGTCGCAGAAATCACCGATCCGGATCAATCTCCACAGCAAAATGCCACCAAGATAGCCCGTGACAAGGCACTCGGGGTCGCCCGGCGCTACCCCGGCAGTTTCGTCCTGGGAGCAGACACAATAGTCGTGCTGAATCAGGAAATTATCGGTCAACCCTCGGACGAGGAAGACGCCTGTCACATTCTTTCAAAACTGGCGGGCAAACAACATCAAGTGATCACCGGCGTGGCGTTGATCACCCCGGAAACTAAAGAATACAGTACCGCCGTGGTTTCGACGGTCCATATCAAATCCGTTTCCGAAAACAAAATTCGATCTTATGTTGCGACAGGAGAACCTCTCGACAAAGCAGGTGCCTACGCCATTCAAGGTAAGGGTTCTTTCCTGGTCGAATCCTGGAACGGCTCCTGGTCCAATATCGTCGGTCTCCCGCTGGAAGCCCTGACCGGTCTTTTTCAACAAGCTGGATTCCCGGTTCCCGCAAACAACAAAAATAACCCCAAATAGCTTCAAGTTTGCACCTCTCTCGAAAATCCGCAGCTCGGCAAAAATCCTTTTTTTTGCTTGTGGTTTGCTTATGGTACTTTCTTATCCCGGCCTTCAAGAAAACACTTGACAAATTGACGCCTGCTCGAACTTCAAAATATCAAAAAAATCAATTTTTGCTTGCACCCTTTCTATTTTTATTCATACTAGGAACTATCTGAACCTACTGGGAATTTTGTGACGATACGGCGGAAACATGACTGCAGAAGGAAGTACAATAGAAATACATGGGCTATGCAACCAGTGCAGTGCGCCTATTTTCCTGAATCACTGCACCGATTGGTATGGTAATTCTGTCGTCTCGTTGAATTGCTGGAACGGACATTACAAATGGATCGACTTTGAAAATATCGAAAAGGAATTCCACATAGACCCCGAGACCCAACTGGTCACCTATATCGGATTTTTCGATGCTCCATGATTTCCCATTCTGATCTTTTTTATTCCAAACAAACTCCTTTCAAAATATTCTTGTTGACGATTGTCCTGTTGACAATAGGTACTTCTTCCGCGTGGTCAGTACCCAAGACGCCTCCGGGAATGGTTTACGTTCCCGAAGGATATTTTCAAATGGGGCACTCCTCCAGCGAGTCCGAAGATCAGAAGCCGATGCATTTTGTTTACACCTCAGCGTATTTCATCGACAAATACGAAGTCAGCAACGCAGAATATAAAAAGTTTGTCGACGCTACGGGACATGTCAAGCCCAAATACTGGGACGATGAACAATTCAACCAACCCGACCAACCAGTGGTCGGAATCAGTTGGTTCGATGCCATGGCCTATTCGCGCTGGAAGGGACGCCGCCTGCCCACCGAAGCCGAATGGGAAAAAGCCGCGCGGGGCAACGACGGCCGCCTGTATCCCTGGGGAGAAAAATGGAGTAAAGGGAAAAAGCTCTATTTCGTCAATGTATATGGAATGGAGGACCGGTATGAATTCACCGCGCCGGTCAATTACTACGCTTCCGGCGCCAGTCCGTTCGGCGCATTGAACATGGTCGGCAATGTCTGGGAATGGTGCCTCGACTGGTACGACAAGGAATATTACCGAACCAGCCCTGAACTGGACCCCGAAGGCCCTGAAACCGGACAAATGAAGATCCTGCGCGGAGGCTCCTGGATCAATGATATTGACGGTGTTCAGGTTACCCGACGAACCCGCAACTTACCGGAAACGCAAAACAATATCTACGGATTCCGAACCGTTTTACCCCTTCGATAGCAGTCTCTTTCCCTGCCCCTTGTCAAAACGAATTGACATTTCCCCGGCTCAAGCTTTATGTTATGCTCCAAAGAACAATATCCCTAAAACTGTTTTCCAATACCACCGTGGTCAAGGATCAAACTATGAAGCGTTCAATTCTTTTTAAAACCCTGTTTTTCTTATTGATAACAACGCTCTGGACATTCGGAGCGGTCTCCGGCGTGTGGGCCCATGGCGGGCACGATCACAAGGCTGAACCGTCCATTTCTCTCCCTGATGTATTGGCAAAGGTGAACGAAACCGACATCAAAAAATCATTGATCTGGCCCGGCCTCACACAAACCGTAAAACGGTACAAGGACCGGGGCATCCCCCTGACGCGGGCTCAGGAAAAAGTGGCCGCAAAGAAATTACTTCAGGATCAGATCAATCGTCACCTGCTCCTGAAAAAAGCGGACACGATGGGAATCCAGGTCTCTTCCGATAAAGTCGATGAAGAGATCGATACGGTGAAAAAACAGTTTCCGTCCGAAAAAGAATTTCTCAAGCAACTGAAACTTAAGGAAATGACCCTCCAGCAGTACCAGCAGGAGTTAAAGGAGGACATATTGATCGATGCCGTTTTTCGAAGGGAATTGGGCCAGGGGATTAAAGTAACCGACCAGCAGATCGAGGATTACTTCAAAAAAAATCCACTCAAGTTTTCAAGCGAAGAACAACGGCGCGCCAGCGTTATATTGATTAAAGTCAATCCCAAGGCCGGATCGGCGGGTGATCGAAAAGCCCGAAAGAGCCTACAGAAAATCCTGGATAAATTAAAAAAAGGCGGCGACTTTGCTGAGCTGGCTCGATTGCACTCGCAGGATTCTCTCGGAAAACGAGGTGGCGATTTAGGCTTCTTCACGAAGGACCGCATGTTTGGTCCCTTCAGCAAACTGGCGTTTAAACTCAAGGTCGGACAGGTCAGCGAAATCTTCAGGACCAAACACGGTTATCAGATTTTAAAAGTGACGGGTAAAAAAGAGGGGAAAAAAGGAACCTTGGAAAACGAAAAGGAAAATATCCGGAAGCTGCTGATAGACCGGGAGATTAAAACAAAGAGCCACCCTTACCTGGAAGCACTACGAAAGAAAGCCGATATCAAAATCTACTTTTAGCAGGACAGATCGGGTTATTTTTTAGACTTCTTGTTTTTACCCGCGCCGACTTCATTCAGCTTACGCTTAACGATTTTACCTTTGTCCCGTTCGAAATCCACTTTCAAATGTACGGAATTGGGAAACAGCTTGACCACCACGCCGTCTTTCTTCTTCCCGGCGAAATCGAATTTGATGGTATCTCCTACTTTCATGGCGCACACCTCCGCAGAACGTCATCGGATCAATAAAATAATCCCCTCTCACGGGGATCGATGGAAAAGCAAGAAGAGTATTAGAATTGTTCACTTGTGTCAATATTTTCCTGAACCCCAATCCAACTCCGGGAGGAGTCTGGTACAATCCGCATGAAAGGTGGATGCTCCATGACAACCGCAACCCGGCAGAACTTCCTGACATCGGAAAATCCCAAAACGACGCCGGCCTATGCCCAGGTGGTGTTCAACCTGCCTTTGAAGGAGGAATTCACTTATGGCATCCCGGAACACTTGCAGGGGCAAGTCTTGACAGGAACGCGCGTGCTGGCTCCTTTCGGTCCCCGCAAAATCACCGGCTACGTGGTTGGCCTGACCCACCACTGCGAAGGGGAGTTTGAAACCAAATTGATCGAAGATCTACCCGATGGCGCTCCCGTTATTTCGGAAGAGCTGTTGCGCTTAACCCGATGGGTCGCTGATTATTACAACGCAGGATGGGGTGAGGTGATCAAAGCAGCTCTTCCCGGCGGTATCGATGAAGATCATCACGAACTCTTTTTCCTGACAGATACCGGGGAAGCCGCTCTCCAGGAACATGCCTTGCCACAAAATTCACTCAGGATACTGCTCGCACTTCAAAGCAAAACCTCCCTCAATAAAAAACAGATTCAAAAGGCCCTGCGAAAACAATTCAGCGCCTATGCCCTGGCACAACTGGTCCGGGAGGGTTATGTGTCTTCTCAGGTAAAGATCAAACAAAAGTCTGTCGCTTACACCCATGACAAAAAAGCCTGCCTCACACTTGACAATCGCACACCGGACGAATTGGAGAAACTACTCAAACGCAGCCCCAAACAACGCAAGATTTTTGACTTTCTGACGGGACGCGAAGTCCTTATCTCCGAACTCGCCAGGCAAATTCCCGGATATTCGGCGCCGCTACGCGAACTGAAGCGCAAGGGGCTGGCCAAAACTTTTTCCGTCAAGCTCGATCGTGTTGCCGAAGATCCGGAAACGGACCCCGAGTGGAACCCGGAAGCGCCACAAGTGTTTACCGAAGAACAACAAGCGGTATTCAAACGACTGGCCCAATCCATTATGGCCTCTGAGTTCAAAACATTTCTCTTACACGGGGTGACGGGAAGCGGCAAAACCGAAGTGTATATGCGCGCGATTCAACAGGCACTGGATGCGGATAAGACGGCAATCATGCTGGTCCCTGAAATTTCTCTGACGCCACAAACTGTGAACCGCTTTCAACGACGGTTCGGATCGAAAGTCGCCATCCTCCACAGTGGCCTTACCAATATCGAACGCTATCTGGAGTGGAAAAAAATTCGTGAGGAGCGGGTCTCCATCGTCGTCGGCGCCCGTTCGGCGGTGTTCGCGCCATTCAAACGCCTAGGCGTGCTTATCATTGATGAAGAGCACGACACTTCGTACAAACAGGACAGCGTCCCGCGTTACCATGCCCGTGAAACGGCCATCGCAAGGGCTCAAGCCTGCGGCGCTGTGGTGATTCTCGGTTCCGCAACACCTTCATTGGAATCCCGTCGAAAAACCGTAACCAGCGAGTATGAATACCTGACGCTGGAAGAGCGTATCGGCGACCGCCTGCTTCCGGTGATCCGCATCGTCGATATGAGGAAGGAACGCGACGAATCCAGGAATTATTCCATCTTTTCAATCCCGCTGAAGCAGGCGATGATGGACCGTCTCGAACAAAAGGAGCAGATATTCCTGTTTCTCAACCGGCGCGGCACGGCAAACTATGTGGTGTGCCGGAAATGCGGGTTCGTTTTCGAATGCATCAAGTGCAGTGTGTCCCTCACCTTTCACGGCAATTCGAAAACCCTGCGTTGCCATTATTGCGATTTCAGCGCACCCATGCCGGGCAAATGCACCGAATGCAGTGGCGAAGTGATTCGCTTCAGCGGATTCGGCACACAAAAACTAGAAGAAGAAACGCAGGCCTTGTTTCCACAGACGCGTATCAAGCGTATGGACCGCGACACCATGAAGACCCGCGCTTCATTTGAAAACATCTACAACGAAATGCGGAACGGAGACATAGACATACTCATCGGCACGCAGATGATCACCAAAGGCCACCATTTTCCAAACGTGACATTGGTGGGAGTGGTTTATGCCGATTTATCCCTGCACATTCCGGACTTTCGTTCCAGTGAACGCACCTTTCAGTTGTTGACCCAGGTGGCGGGGCGCGCCGGACGCGGCAAGGTGCCGGGAACCGTTATCGTCCAGGCGCATAATCCAGAGCATTACGTGTTCAACTATGTGCCGCAACACGATTACAACGGATTCTTCAAAAAGGAACTTGCCCTACGCGAACAACTCAACTACCCGCCGTTCACCCAACTGGTGGCATTGGAAATCGAAAGCGAAACCGAACCGGAAGGGGAAACAGCAATGCATCACCTCAAACAATTTTTGTCGGGACCTGTTCGGGAGTCTCCGGGAGTTGAGTTGCTGGGACCCTCTCGCGCCGCACTCTATCGCATCAACAACCGCTATCGGTGGCATTTGATCCTGCGTTCGCGGGAGACAGCATCTTTGCAATCGCTCATCACCTTATGCCTCGCCAACCAGCAACTCCGCAAACTCGCTACCAACAAAATCAAAATTACCGTCGATGTCGATCCAATGAATCTGCTTTAGCGTTCTATCCCGCCATGTTACCCTGTTAAACCGTTTTATTAATGAAAGGATATTCATGGTTTGGCTGCGAAAAACTTACGATTGGATTCTGCACTGGTCGACCACCAAATACGCGCTTCCCGCTCTCGCGATTCTATCGTTCGCCGAGTCTTCTTTCTTCCCGGTTCCACCCGACGTGCTTCTGATCGCAATGGCGGTGGCGGTGCCGCTCAAGGCGTTCCGTTATGCTGCAGTCTGTTCGGTCGCCTCGGTATTGGGCGGCATGTTCGGCTATCTGCTGGGATACCAATTCATGGACCTGGTGGGCATCCACATTGTCGAGTTCTACCATTTGCAGGCCCAGTGGGATAAAATAGGTGGGTGGTACGAGGAGTACAACGCCTGGGCGGTCGGCGCGGCAGGCTTTACCCCGTTACCCTACAAGGTGTTTACCCTGGCAGCGGGGGCGTTTAAGATCAACTTTCCTATTTTCGTGCTGGCCTCCCTGGTCAGCCGGTCAGCGCGGTTTTTTATCGTTGCCGGTTTGATTTACAAATTTGGCGCACCGATCAAGGTGTTCATAGAAAAATATTTCAACATACTCAGCATCGTTTTCATGGTGCTTTTGATTGCGGGATTTTTTCTCATCAAATACATTTTTTAATCGCAGGATTTCATGGATTCGCATATCGTCGTTCTCATCACAGCCTCTTCCCAGGAGGAAGCCGACTCGTTAAGCCGCGGATTGGTCGAAGCCAAACTGGCCTTCTGCGTCAACAGCGTGCCATCGGTGAAATCGACTTACTACTGGGAAAACGAATTGTGCGTCGATGACGAATTCCTGTTGATTGTAAAAACCCGCGCAGACCGGTTTGAAGAACTGGAGAAGTGGGTGGTGAAAAATCACAGTTACGACGTTCCCGAAGTGATCGCCCTGCCCATTGTGAAAGGTTCCAAACCGTACCTGAAAGGCATTGACGACTGGGTGCAGAAATAACAGTTTACCGACATGACACATCACATCAAGATTCCAAAAGGCTGGGAGATGCCGGAAGATGAAATCACGGCGGAATCCATTTTTATGAACCGGCGTGAAGTTCTGCAGGCCATGGGATGGGTGGGTGCGTTTTCTGCCAGTCTCCTCTACGGATGTGCCCCGGGCTCTGCGGAGGTCACCAACGCGCATCCGGAAAAGAACCTCACAGCGCTCGAAAAGAAACTGTATCCCGCCACCCGCGTAACCCGTTACACCATGGACCGTCGCATCACCGAAGAGGCGGTCGCCGCAAGCTACAACAACTATTACGAATTCAGCGAAGTTAAAGAAGATGTCAATCATCATGCCCAGAAACTGAGAACCCGGCCATGGCAGGTCGAAGTAACAGGACTGGTCGAACAACCGAAAACCTACGACCTGGACGATCTACTCAAAAAATTTCATCTGGAGGAACGGTTCTATCGCCTTCGGTGCGTCGAAGCATGGGCGATGGCGGTGCCGTGGACAGGGTTCCCTCTGAAGGCGTTGCTTGATGATGTCAAACCGCTTTCGAAGGCCAAATATGTTCGCTTTGAATCGTTTCACGAGCCTTTCACTGCGCAGGGGCAGATTGCGTTCTGGCAACCGTGGCCCTACTCCGAAGCGCTTACCTTAAAGGAAGCGACAAACGAACTGACGATCCTCGCAACCGGCATCTATGGCCACCCGCTTCCGAAACAACACGGCGCGCCGGTTCGGCTGGTCGTGCCGTGGAAATACGGCTTCAAAAGTATCAAGGCGATTAAGAAGATTGAGTTGATCGACTACAAACCGCAGACTTTCTGGAACACCCTGCAGCCGCACGAATACGGCTTCACTGCCAACGTCGATCCAAGCGTACCGCACCCCCGCTGGCCCCAGACCAAAGAGGAAATGATCGGTACCAAAGAAGTCCGCCTCACCCAGCTTTACAACGGCTACGGCGATTTCGTCGCCGACCTTTACTCCTGAAAATCTATTTTGCAGATTTAGCGCAGCGGAAACCAATGTGGTTGAAACGCCCAGCAGGGAGATCGTAGTTTCTACGGGTGGTACGCAGGAAATCCGGCAGATCGCGCCACGATCCGCCGCGGATGACACGATACTTGCTGGTGAAGGGTCCGGCAGGGTTTTCCTTTGGACTGGTTCGATAATAATCGTCGACGTAATAATCCGCCACCCATTCCCAGACGTTGCCGGTCATGTCATGCAGACCGAAGGCGTTCGGCTTTCGAGAACCCACAGGATGCGATCGACGCTCCGAGTTGTCCCAGTACCAGGCGTAATCTTCATCTATCGCGTCTCCCCAGAAGTAAATCGTGTGTGTTCCGCCACGCGCCGCCCTTTCCCATTCCGCCTCAGTCGGCAAACGCTTGCCAACCGCCTTGCAATAGTCCCGCGCTTCATACCAGGTGACCTGTTCGACCGGTAGATTTTTTCCCGAAAAACCAGACGGGTTATTGTTCATGATTGTTTCGAATTGCTCCTGGGTGACTTCAAATTTGTCGATGTAAAACGCAGACAGGTGGACGGTGTGTAGGGTTTCGTCTTCAGCCGCCTTCGATCCCATTTGAAATTCCGCAGCGGGAATCAAAACCATATTTTCATTCTGAGCAAAGGCCAGCCCAACCCAAGCGACCAGTATGACAAGCATAGTATTAATGGTAAGTATCACGCCGCTCATTTTTTTTTGCGGAACAGTTCTGCGAAGTTGGCGAGAAATCCGGAAATGGCGGCACCGGAGCCGGCAGCCATGATGAGAATATCCTTATCCCCGGCCTGGTATCCGATTGCAGCGCCAACAAGAGCTCCGAGGCAAATAATCACCAGATAACGCCGCCCGCCGAGCCAGCCGACGAATCCGCCGACGATTGTACCCAACGCTCCGGCTACCATGGAAGCGGTCATGCTCTCAAGGACCACGCCAATCAGGACACCAGTCATCCCCAGCAGGAACATTCCCAGATAAATATTATTTTTGTTCTTCATTCTCCGATCATCATACTACATCCGGTGAATTTCTCGTCAAAAGGCTGAGACATAAGTCAAACGTAAAAAAGGCCACCTGAAACGAATTCAGATGGCCCAGCTTACTGGTACATTAGTTGCTTTTGGGGTCGATCAGAGGTCCTTAAACACAGCGTCGAGGCTTTTCCCGGCGTCACCGAACAGCATGCGGGTATTCTCTTTAAAGAAGAGAGGATTTTGCACCCCGGCATAACCGGTTGCCATACCGCGTTTCAGGACGATGCTGGTTTTGCCCTTCCAGCACTCCATCACCGGCATACCGGCGATTGGACTGTTGGGATCTGTCTGCGCCGAAGGATTGACGATATCGTTTGCACCAATGACGATGGACACATCGATATTGGGAAAGTCATCATTGATTTCGTCCATTTCGTAAACGATATCATAAGGCACCCGGGCTTCCGCCAGCAGGACGTTCATATGCCCCGGCATGCGCCCGGCGACAGGATGAATACCAAATCGCACATTTATTTTTTTGGCTCGGAGCGCTTTGGTGATCTCGTACACAATATGCTGAGCCTGGGCAACCGCCATTCCATAACCAGGAATTATCATCACCTCTTTGGAATCCTTTAACAGTTGAGCCACTTCATGGGCTTCCAATGCAACGACTTCGCCCTGCTCACCCACCTCTCCAGCAGCGGCCGCACCCGATGTGGTCCCGAAACCACCGGCAATAACGGACAGGAATTTTCGGTTCATTGCGCGACACATGATGTAACTCAGAATAGCACCGCTACTTCCGACCAACGCACCTGTTACGATGAGCAGATCGTTGTTGAGCATGAATCCGGTAGCCGAAGCCGCCCATCCTGAATAACTGTTGAGCATGGAAACTACAACCGGCATATCCGCACCACCAATCGCCATGACCATATGAATGCCAAACAGCAAAGCAATACCTGTCATAATAAGCAACGGAACCAACCCTCCTCCGTGGCCTGCAGCCGACTGGTCGACGAACATTTTACACACATAGATGGTGGCAATCAGCAAACCGAGATTGAGCCAATGACGACCGGGAATCAACATCGGATTACCCGTGATTTTACCGCTCAGCTTCCCGAATGCGATGACGGAACCAGAAAACGTGACCGCCCCGATGAGAATCCCAAGATAGGTTTCAATATCGTGAATGGTCAGTTCGACACCTTCAAAGTGCGATGCCGGGTCCATGAAGTTGGCGAAGCCAACCAGCACCGCAGCCATACCCACCAGACTGTGCAGGATAGCGACCAGCTCCGGCATTTCCGTCATTTGCACGCGCTTGGCTAAAATCAAACCGATGGTGCCACCGATCAACAGACCGCCGACGAGAAGACCGATATTGGCGGTGACACCGGCAATCGTTGCTATCAGGGCAATGGTCATTCCGATGATGCCGTAAATGTTACCGCGCCGAGCCGTCTCCTGGTTGCTCAACCCCCCCAGCGCCAGAATAAAAAGAATTGTCGCCCCTATATAAGAGACGGTTACGATACCTGGATTCATCTCCTCGCCTCCTATTTGCGAAACATGTCCAGCATGCGGCGCGTCACCGCGAATCCGCCTGCGATATTAATAGCGGTGATCAGCACTGCCAACCCGGCCAACCACATGATGATTTTTTCTCCCGAACTGATCTGAAGCAGCGCACCAATGATTATGATGCTGCTGATTGCGTTGGTCACACTCATCAGCGGCGTATGCAATGCCGCCGTGACATTCCAGATCACCATGTAACCCACAAAACACGCCAGCACAAACACCGTGAAATGTGCCATGAACGACGCCGGGGCAACGGCTCCCAGACCGAACAATGCCAGACCACCGAGACCCATCGTAATGGCTGGACCCAACCAGGACGGTTTTTCTTCTTCTTTAGCCTCCGGCATAACCGGTTTGGCCTCCTCTACCGGCTTGGCAGGAGCCGCCGACAGTTTGGGTTCCGGTGGCGGCCAGGTGATTTCTCCGTCCTTGACCACCGTGGCACCGCGAACCACTTCGTCCTCAAAGTCGACCACCACATTACCGTCTTTCTCCGGACACATGTCCGTCAACAGATGGCGCAGGTTGGTGCCATACAACTGACTGGATTGGGTGGGTAATCGACTGGGCAGATCCGTGTAACCGATGATGGAAACGCCGTGAACCTTGATGACCTTACCTGCTTCCGTCAATTTGCAGTTGCCGCCCTGTTCCGCGGCGAGGTCGACAATCACGCTGCCTTCCTTCATGGTTTTAACCATATCCTCCAGAATCAATTCCGGCGCGGGCTTGCCGGGAATCAAGGCTGTGGTGATAATGATGTCCACTTCTTTCGCCTGCTCCGCGAACAACGCCATTTCCGCCTCAATAAATTCCTTACTCATCACTTTGGCGTAACCCCCGGCACCGGAACCCTCTTCTTCGAAGTCGAGCTCCAGGAATTCCGCATCCATACTTTCGACCTGCTCTTTAACTTCCGGCCGGGTATCAAACGCCCGCACAATGGCACCCATACTGTTTGCAGCACCGATCGCAGCCAGTCCGGCAACGCCGGCACCAATCACCATCACCTTGGCCGGAGGAATTTTACCCGCGGCGGTAATCTGACCGGTAAAAAAGCGGCCGAAATGTTGAGCGGCTTCGACCACGGCACGGTATCCGGCAATGTTCGCCATGGAGCTGAGCGCATCCATTTTCTGTGCACGCGAAATGCGAGGTACGCTGTCCATCGCCATGGCAGTTACTTTCTTCTCTGATAATTTTTTAAGCAGATCCGGATTCTGCGCAGGCCAGAGAAATGTAATCAATATCTGATTCTCATGGAGTAAATCCACTTCTTCAGTTTTCAGATCTGGATTAAACTCCGGCGCACGGACTTTTAAAATAATGTCGCTCTCATCCCAAACCGCTTTGGCGTCATTCACAACTGTTACACCTGCTTCCTCATAAGCGGAATCAGGAAAATTGGCAGCTGCTCCGGCACCGGATTGGATCGCGACTTCAAAACCCAGTTTATTGATGAGCTGACCGGCAACTTCCGGAGTCGTGGCGACTCGTCTTTCGCCGTCATGAACCTCTTTAGGAATCCCGATTTTCATCTTAAATTATCCCTTTTATGGAATTGATTCTTTGAAATGAAAACGAATAATAACCAAAACCCGCCACAATGCAAAAAAAAATTGATCCGGGCCAAAATAAGCCCTAGAGACTAGCACACAATCGGGTTTATGACCATTTTTCAATGGGAAATTTGTTAAAAAATCGGGATACGAAAAATCCGGCAGGCCCCCCGACCCACCCTTATTTGATCTCAAAAGGCGTCTCGGATAAGCCACTCCAATGGGGTGCGCCGGGCATTGAAAGGTACGATATTACGGGTTAGAATACTCTAAGGGAAATAACGGAAAACATTGGGGTTCATCGCTCAAAACTGTATCCCAAATTACCTGTTTTCATACATTTAGACTCGAAAATGATTTTATGCGGCCAGAAGACTTAAATTTTGATGTTCAGGAAACTGATTTCCTTGCTGAAGACTTTTCTCAATTTTTCAACATTTTTGAAAAGATCTTCAAATTCTATTTCTTCGCCCGCGATGCCGAAGGAGCACTGACTTACATCAGCCCGAAAATCAGCGAGGTTCTGGGTTATGGACCTGAAGAATTCAAGAAAAACTGGAAAAAATACCTGACCGAACATCTGACCAACAAAGAAGTCATTTTGAGATCGGAGTTTCCTCAATACAGCGGCAAGCACATCAAGCCATACAATGTGGAAATCAAAAGCAAGAACGGAGAGAAAATCTGGCTGGACATTCATGAAACTCCGATACTGGACCCGGATGGGAATATTGTGAAGTACCATGGCCTGGCGATTGACTACACGGCGCGCAAATCTCAGGAAAACCAGTTGCGGATGCGAGAGAAGCGATTCCGGGAAATCAGCCAGTCCTCGCCTATCGGAATCTTCCATGCCGATCCCAACGACTTAATGACCTATGTCAATCCGGCCTGGCAGATCATCACCGGTCGCCCCATGGCGGAGACGCTGGGAAATCCCTGGTGGCAACCCATCCATCCGGAAGACAAGGAAGAAGTCTTCCGAACCTGGGAGGCCGCCGCCAAGGAAGAGCGGGAGATTTCCATCGAGTGCCGGATCATACGACCTGATAAAAAATCAGTCTGGGTGCAGTTTCGTTCCCGTTTCCTGTTCGACGACAGCGGTAAAATTACCTTCGGTACCCTGGAAAACATCAGCGAAAGAAAAGCGGCGCAGGAAAAACAGGAACAGTTGATCCAGGAACTGTTGGAACTGAAAAAGAAACTGGAAATTTCCGTTCGCACCGATCCATTAACGGATCTTCCAAACCGCCGTGGATTGGCGGAAAAACTGGAATACGAAAAAATCCGGTTCGACCGTAGTCAAAATCCTTTCACCATTGTGATTGGCGATATCGATCACTTTAAAAATATCAACGATACCTTCGGTCACGATGCGGGAGATCACATTCTGGTCAATATCGCCCGGATGCTGAAAGAAAACTCCCGTAAACAGGATATTGTGTCGCGATGGGGCGGGGAAGAATTCATTATCCTGCTGCCGGAAACGGATTTGGGAAATGGGGCGATTCTGGCGGAGAAATTGAGAAACAAAATTGAGAATGAAGCTTTCGTTTATCAGGGAAAAGAAATTCCCGTCACCCTCAGCTTTGGTCTCAGTGTGTACAACAGAAAAGGGCTGAAGATGGATGACGTCATCAAGCAGGCCGATCAATGCCTCTACGAAGCCAAAAACAGCGGTCGTAATAAAGTTGTGTTTATAAAAAATCCCCCCGCCAAAAAAAGCTGATTCCGAAACCTGCAGACCGTTTCACCCCTTTACTCATCCATATCATCAAACACACCGGAAGCGAGACTCTTGCGGGCGGTGCGGGCTTCCTGCTCAGCACGTGTGATGCCCTGATCGTAGTCGTTGTGATCCACATACCGGAGTACCGGTTCCATCTCCGGATTGCGCTGCAGATATAATTTCGTCATCGTCTGGCAGACGCGGCGGTATTTGGGATGCCCCGCTTTCTGTGTACGCAGTTCGGTGAAGTGACCCAGTTCTCTCAGGTTCATTCCCATGTTCCACCGGATAAAATGATTGAACAGGGAGGCGTACTGCGCCTCCGACCGCATTCCGGCCCGCAGCAAATCGTTATACAAACTCTCCGACCGTTCGAAACATTCCTGCGCCGCCTCTCCCTTGCCGATTTCCTCAATCTCCTCGGGAATCGAATAACCGAGCAGCACTCCCATATCCTGTCTCTGCTGGGTCAACATGCGATGCCTCTGCAAGTCGCGGTACTCGGCAAAACCGGCGACGATGTCAAAGTTAATGGGGTAGCCGTACTCCAGCGCACGGCCGGGGCGATCCCGTTTCGACCGCCGCTCCCCGATGTAAACCGAAAAAATTTCCTGCCGCTTGTTGTCCGGCAACATGCGGACAACTTCGCGAATCTGCCGGGTCGGGTGCTGAACATAGGGAAAGATCATCGATGCCAGGAGATTAACTGAATAGTCTTCATCCCTGTCGTCCAGCAAAACCACTTCGGGCGACGATTCGATGGCCTTGTCTTGAAACAAATCATCGCACAACTTTTGCATGGCGCGATCAATCTTAATCCGGTAATCGTTTTTTGCAGCGCGTTTGATGAACGTCGGAATCTGCGAATCAAGGGCTTCCCTGATCTTCCCTGCCAGATCCTGCGCTTCATTTAAATCCTGACTTAGCAGTTTGGATATCAATCCGGAAAAAAACCGTCCATTGCCGACGATCCCCAGGTTTGCCTGAGTCGCAGCGGGCAGGATGCACCGGATCACGTCACACGCCGCGCTACGGATGGTAAAGTTGTACGCAATGCGGTGTGCCCGGCGCTCGTTATCGTCTGCCAGATCATTCGACCCGGCCTTCTGGGTTCCGCCATTCCGCTCCACTTCGATTTGGAATTGCTCGGTGGGTAAACGTTTCCGGAACAATTCCTGCATCGGTTCAACCATAGATGCATAGGTCTCAAATATAAAATCCATGGTCTGTACATAGGAATTTTTCAATTCAGAAGCCATGATGTTGGTGGGACACACATAACGCCAACGTCCCTCGCGTTGTTGATCATAAAGCACATAGCGGGTGGATTCCTCGATGGGCGATCCACCGATCCGGCAGTCCTCGATGATCTTCGTCATGAGGTTGGAAATTTCTTCGATGCACAGGGGGGCTACGGCCAACTCCGCCACCGACTCGTCGCCGAACTTGTTGACGACTCGATCGATCATTTCACTACCTTTGACGTCGTTGGGTGTACCATCGGAATTGAGGAACTCACGTGCCACCGTTTCCTTGAATCCAGTGGGAGCCCGGCTGTAGCGCGCCAGGGCAGCGCCAATCACCTCGGGGTTGAGGTTCTTCAGAGAAAACACCTTGGCTTCCACATCCGTCAGGTAGGGGATGAGGATTGTTTTCTCACGGTCGGTCAGTTCATCGGTTCGTTTGGGCTTCATTGGACGGCGTCTTTGGCACACCGGAATCCGGTGTCGTTGAAACGGACTTCAGGGCGGCTCCACCGCCGGAACGCGCTGTGCAGGGTGTCCGCGTAATTCACCCACGATCCTCCCCGCACCACTTTGAATTTTCCGGTCTTCGGTCCTTTTGGATTATAGATGACTTTCTTTTTGTAGTAATGCCGGTCATACCAATCGGCCACCCATTCCCAGACATTTCCAGCCATATCGTGCACTCCATAAACGGAGGCTCCGTTGGGATAACTCCCCACGTCGGTCATGGTGGAGACCCCACGCCACTTTCTTCGGTAGGTGGCCTTGCCCGGAGGCGCGCTGTTACCCCAGGGATACATGTTTCCTGAAGGACCCCGCGCCGCCTTTTCCCATTCCGCCTCGGTAGGCAGTCGCTTACCGCGCCATTTGCAGTAAGCCGCGGCATCGTGCCAATTCACCTGGGTTACCGGCTGGTTGCGTATCTTTTCGGGAAAACCGCTTTTCGTCCACAGATTGCCCTGACGGCAGGCTTTCGTTTCGCAGGTATCATCCAGGGCTGGCCGATGTCCGGTCGCTTTCACAAATTCCAGGTACTTCTGGTTGGTGACTTCATGAATATCGATCCAATATCTGCTGACATCAACGAAGTGGCCGGGTATTTCATCCTTGAACCACCAGCGGGTGCAGTTTTTGTCAACATTGGTGCACATTTTCAGGATCCGGTTCACCTGTTTGAAAGACAGGCCCATTCTGAATCGGCCTGCAGGGATTTGCACCATATCCGAAAAACCCTGGTTTGAATCGGCGGGCACTTCTACGGTATCTGCCCGGACAAAGGACGGCGCCCCCGGAACAACCATTGCGACAAGGAACATCCAAAGAACGATAATCTGGGCACGGCTGACCATCAATAAAAATAAAATCTTCCTGCGGTGAATGGAATTTAGGGAAAGAATCCTATTCGGTTCCGGAATCTTCTTTAAACCGGGTCATTTCCTTTCCGTGAATATAAAACAGGGAAAGACCCAGGATCATATTCACGGTATAAAGCCAAGTCAATTGACTGTGATAACTGTCGAACCGGACCTGCAGGCGCTGATCAGCGGGGTTGGCTTTTTTCTGCTGGTCCAGGTTGTGCATTTGCGGTCGCAAAACGCTTCCAATATAAAGAGCCAATACCACCATAATGGCCAGAAATACTTCCTTGGTGTATTTTTTCCTGGTGACTGCCGGTTCCTTGTAACCCGCCCATCCATTTTTATCCGCGAGAAATTTAATCACGACTGCGGCAACCATCAAACCCATGCACCAGTAAATGATATGAACGTTAAATGCATCCATGATGCCGTTCATGATGTTGCTGGCCAGGGGTTTTTGGTCTTTGAGTTTGACGCGAACCACGATTTCCGTAAGAATCCCCAGCAAAAACATTCCCCCAACCCAGAGAGACAGGGAAAACAGGTATAGCCAGTTGGAAAAAAAGATGAGACGCTTCATCGTAGAACGGATCGGTTACAATCCGCCTCCTCTTTCAGATTCTACCGATTTCCGGAAACCCGCTTGCGTAATTCTTTGAAACTGTCCTCAATATCCTTGGCCTGCTGCATTTTCTGGCGCTCGACTTCAGGTAAATCACCCCCGAACCAGCTTTTGACTGTGGTGCCGGTTTTATACCGGTTGACGGAATTAAGGATGGATAGATAAACCACGCCATATAAAACAGCAAAGGCGTAAAGAGCCCAGGGAATGAAAGATTTGAGCCGCTTTTGTTCCTCGATCGGCTTCTTCTCCCACCAAGCCACCAGAGCGCGCCATTTGGATATTAGCTTTTGCATACTCTTTCCTGCACAGCGGAAACTGCCTTGAATCTTAAAATCAAGTATTTGATCCTGATCCGCTTAATCGGGCCATCATAGCAAAACCCCTATGGGGATACAAGCAAGCGGAATCCGGCGGGGAGCTTTGTGATATAGTTGCCCCGTTTACGTATGGTTTGAACCTGTCAATTCGTCGTACGAGGTTTTCTTGATCGAAATCAAGCCCGCTTCAGGTATACACGCCACCTTGGCCGCCCCGCCGTCCAAGAGTTACACCAACCGCGCCTATATCGTAGCCGCTTTGGCAGATGGAACCGTGCGTTTGGAGGACCCGCTGTTCAGCGACGATACCCGATACATGAGAAAAGCCCTCCTCCAATTCGGCGTCCCGGTGGAAGAGGGGGAAAGAACGGCTGTGGTTCAAGGTCAGGGAGGTAATCTGAAGGTTCCTGAGGAAGAAATCTTTATCGGCAATGCCGGAACCACCATGCGATTCCTGACTACCTTCGCCACCCTCGCTCCTGGAATCACTCGCTTGACGGGAGACGAGCGCATGCAGGAGAGACCCATTGAAGACCTGCTGACCTGTCTCCAGCAAATGAATTTGAAAACCGAATCCATCAAGAATAACGGCTGTCCCCCCATCGAAATTCATGGCGGGAGCCCACCCGGCGGGTCGATTTCACTGGCCGGGGACAAGAGCAGTCAATACCTCACTTCCCTACTGCTTTCCGCCCCTTACTTTCAGAACGATACGGTTATAGAAATCGAGGGTGAGCTTACGTCCAAGTCTTATGTCGACATCACCCTCGACATCATGCAGACCTTCGGGGTATCTGTATTAAATGAGTTCTACCGGAAATTCACCATCCCCGCCGGCCAGCGCTACCGGGCGCAGTCCTATACCGTGGAAGGCGACGCTTCCAGCGCCTCCTATTTCTTTGCAGCCGCAGCGGTTACCGGAGGCGAAGTATCGGTTACTCATCTCAACCCGGAGAGCGTCCAGGGGGACATCCATTTCCCGGACGCGCTCAAGCAAATGGGTTGTGAAGTGAAACGTTCGGGAGAAAAAATAACCGTTTTTGGAAATCCTTTGCGCGGAATCACCATCCATATGAACGACATGCCGGATGTGGTGCAGACCCTGGCGGTGGTGGCGTTGTTCGCAAAAGGGAAAACCACGATGACCGGAATCAAGAACCTTAGAATCAAAGAAACGGACCGGATCGCAGCATTGGCGAACGAACTGACCCGGCTCGGTGCCACAGTCGAAGCTGGAGAGGACTTCATCATCATCGATCCAGGAACGCACACACCCGTCGAGGTGGAGACCTACGATGACCATCGCATGGCGATGAGCTTCGCGGTGGCCGGCCTCGGTATTCCGGGAGTGAAAATCAAAAATCCCCGGTGCGTCGACAAATCGTTTCCAGATTTCTTCGAACGCTTTCAAGAACTCTATGGGTGACCCCAAATATACCAATCAACTGATTCACGAAAAAAGCCCCTACCTTCTGCAACACGCTCACAATCCGGTCAACTGGTACCCGTGGGGTGATGAAGCATTCACTCTCGCCAAAAAAGAAAACAAGCCGGTGCTGGTCAGTATCGGCTATGCGACCTGTCATTGGTGCCATGTCATGGAACGGGAATCGTTTGAAGACCCGGAACTGGCGGAATTCCTCAACGCTAATTTCTATGCCATCAAAGTCGACCGTGAAGAGCGGCCGGACGTCGACAGCATTTATATGAAAGCCATCCAGGCGCTGGGCCAGCAGGGGGGTTGGCCTCTGAATGTATTTGTCACTCCGGATGGCGTTCCGTTTTACGGGGGCACCTATTTTCCGCCAGTGCGGAAGTTTAACCTGCCATCGTTTGCCGACGTGCTCCGCTTCCTCGACAACACTTGGAAGAACGATCAGGATAAAGTCACCAAGCAAACCGACGGCCTGATCAACTATCTCAAAGACACGGCAAAGCAGGAACCGAGTGGAGAACTGGATTCGCTGGGCTTTCAAGGCGAGGACAAAGCCCGACAGCTGTATGGCGATCAGTACGATACACTGCATCACGGATTCCGTTTCCAACCGCAGAATAAATTTCCCCCGTCGATGGGACTGTCCCTGCTTCTCAGAAACCATCACCGTACCGGTAACGCGTCCAGTCTGGAGATGGTGGAGAATACCCTGAAAGCCATGAAGCATGGCGGTATCTACGACCAGATCGGCGGCGGCCTGGCGCGCTACAGCACCGACTATCAATGGCTGGTCCCGCACTTTGAAAAAATGTTGTACGACAACTCGCTGTTTGTCACCGCTCTGATAGAAGCCTGTCAAGTGACGGGAAATCCCGAATACGCGGAATACGCCAACGACGTGCTGGAGTACATCGACCGGGATATGACACATCCCGATGGCGGATTTTACAGCGCAGAAGACGCCGACAGCGAAGGCGTGGAAGGGAAGTTTTACGTGTGGTCGCAAGGCGAAATCGAACAACTCCTGGACCGCCAAACCGCAAGCATCGTCATTCCTTTTTACAATGTCACCCAGCAAGGAAACTGGGAGCACAACAATATCCTGAACGTCACTCGCTCACCGGAACAACTGGCGAAAGAGCAGGGTTTGGATACGACCATAGTCAAAAAAGAAATCGCCAAGGGTCGAAAAATCCTGTTAGAAACCCGCAGCAAGCGTATCCGTCCCCTATTGGATGACAAGATACTGACCTCGTGGAACGGCCTGATGATCTCCGCCATGGCCCGGACCGGACGCGTGTTGGGTGATGACGACCGTATCGTCCGGGCGGAAAAAGCGCTGGCATTTATCTGGGAACACCTGCACACCGATGAAGGCAAGTTACTGAGACGGTGGCGTGACGGTCAAGCACGGTACGACGGTTATCTGTTCGATTACTCCTCCATTGCCGTCGCTTGTTTGGAAGTGTACGAAGCAACCTACAATCCCGATTACATCGACAAGGCCGCAGAGCTGATGCAAACGGTCGAAGAAAAGTTTAAAGCACCGCATGCTTATTATGAAACTGCCGATGACGGCGAAAATTTGATTGTTCGGCAGATTTCCGGTTACGACGGCGTCGAACCCTCCGGCAACAGCAACGCCGCTCTGGCTTTGTTGAAATTATCCGCGTACAAACTTGATCTGGAGTTGGAGAAGCGGGCAGAAAATATTTTCGTAGCGTTTTTCGTCGAAATGATGGAATACGGCCTCAACTCCCCGTTCATGATGCAAGCCCTGCATCTGTATTTGTCCGGGAAAAAAGAAGTGGCCATCGTCGCACCGCGTGATCACGCATCCGCTGACGACATGCTGAAACTTATCCGCACCGGGTTCTTCCCGAATGCGGTATTTGCGTTTGCCTGGGAGGACGCCTCGGAAAAACAACGCATCCCGCTTCTAGCTGACAAAAAGGTGATCGATGGAAAAAGCACGGCTTACGTCTGTGAACACGGCACTTGTCGTGCACCGGTCACTTCCACCGGGGAATTGAAAGCGCTGCTGGACGACTACCGCTCCCCTGACGGGGAGGGGAAACTTGCTGACCGGTTATAACTATCGATAATCGTTGACCGCATCCTAGGGTTTTAAATTTATCAGCGGCGATGCGCCGCTTTTTGGTTTTGGCATTCAATCGAGGGGTGTGCTAGACTTTTGCATCCCACAAGCGGATGCCCTAAATTATCCACTCAATTTCCGGATTTCGAATATGCGTAAAGAATTGATCGAATCGATGATAGATGCCGGTCTTGCCGGCCAGGGGATTTCACGCGAGCAAGCGCTGGAACTCGGCACTCTGGACCATGAGGAGCTGGAGGTTCTGTTCGAGGGCACCAACCGGATCCGCGACCGGTATATGGGCAATGCGGTAAAAATCTGTTCGATCGTCAACGCCAAGTCCGGCAAATGCCCGGAAGATTGTGGGTTTTGCGCCCAATCATCGAAATTTGAAACAGACTCCCCGGAATACGGTTTGATGAATCCCGAAGAAATCCTCGCCGCCGCGAAAGAAGCCGAAGCCTTCGGGTCCAACGAGTTTTCCATCGTCACCTCAGGCACTGCCATGACCGATCGCCAGGAGCTGGACACCCTGATCAAGGCCATCAAAATGATCAAGGCCGAAACCAAAATCGAGGTGTGCTGTTCGCTGGGACTGATGAGCACTGAACACCTGAAGGAACTGAAAGCGGCAGGGCTCGACCGGTTCCACCACAACGTTGAAACCGCGGCCAGTCATTTCGAAAATATCGTCACCACCCATTCGTATCAGGATGAGGTACAGGCTGTTCTCAACGCGAAAGAAGCAGGGCTTCATGTCTGTGTCGGCGGAATCTTCGGGATGGGAGAAACTTACGAGCAACGGGTGGAAATGGTATTCGATGTGAAAGATCTGGAAACCGACTCCTATCCCATCAATTTCCTGAAACCTCTCAAGGGCACGGCAACCGAAAACATGGAGCATATAGAACTGTACGAAGCGCTCCGTACCATTGCCCTGCACCGACTGGCAATGCCTCGGATGGACTTGTTCGTGTGCGGCGGACGGGAAGAAGTGTTTGCCAATCAACAGGAGAAACTATTTGCCGCGGGAGCTAACGGTATTTTAGGCGGCAATTACCTGACCACCAAAGGTCAGGATCCCAAACGGGATATTGAAATGATCGAAAACCTCGGCTTGGTCCCCGTCCTGGAATCGGCCTCCACAACTTGATTCCAAACCCCATTCCATAAAAAAAGCCCCCGGAAAAAATCCGAGGGCGGGTCAATCTGAAATCTTATATATTCTCGTCAATGACCTTTTTGATTTCGGCCTTGGATTTAACTCCGACGAGCTGCTGAACGACCTGACCTCCCTTGAATAACAGCAAGGTCGGTATGCCGCGAATTCCATATTTGGTCGCAGTGGCCGGGTTGTCATCCACGTTCAATTTGCCCACCAAGACTTTGTCCTCATACTCACCCGCAATTTCCTCTACGGTAGGAGCCAGCATTTTGCAGGGTTGGCACCACTCTGCCCAAAAGTCGATCAAGGCAGGCTTATCGCCCTGGAGTACAGAGGATTCAAACTCAGCGTCAGATACAGTGACGATTTTTCCCGACATAGAAACCACTCCTTTGAAAAGATGTGTCTGGACCCGATGGTAGGGATCAGGAATTGAAAATTACCGGGGAAACTTCCCAAGAACGCTCATAATAGCATCAAGCTACTCAATTGTGACGTTTTTTTCAAGGATGTTTTTGGCGCTTTTTGATATTATCAATACCTTCCGCGATTAAGCCCCGATTCAAAAGGGTTTTTTTGCTTTTCGATTTAGATGGTAATTTTACTGCAAAGATTCAGGAGTCTTTAAATGCCCAATTTAATCAATTGGTTCGCCTATGATGAAATGATGAATCCCGAGGTCATCAAACAAACGGGATTGAAATACGAGGCGGCCTTCAGTGTTTCTCTTTCAGCTTACAGACTGGTATTCAACAAAATTCCCCTGGATAACGGCGGCAAGGAAAATCTGGGTCTTGCCAACATCGCTCCCGTTCCGGACAATCTGGGAATGATGGAAGGTGTTCTGTATGAAATGCTGGAAGAAAATGTACCCAAACTCGATGCCCTTTACAATCATCCGGAAGAATACCAACGAAAAAAAATGCGCTTCACGAAACACGATTTTACTTTTGTCGACGGAATTGTATACATCGCGCAGAAGAGCCGGACGAAAAGCGGACTGATGCCCAGCAAAGATATGTTGAAAAATTACAAAGGAT
This sequence comes from Nitrospinaceae bacterium, assembly GCA_028278405.1. GTDB lineage: Bacteria > Nitrospinota > Nitrospinia > Nitrospinales > Nitrospinaceae > SZUA-226. The sequence goes on along the minus strand of JANQEK010000007.1, from coordinate 178,678 downwards.
GCCGCAAGATCCTGACCAAACTGTATCTGTCGAAACTGCTGATTCGCCCCACCGTCGACTGAGAACAAGCGTCAACATCGCAGCCAAGCTTCATGAGCGGCCATGCCTCTTTCTTTTTCTCGGCGATCACTTATACTGATTAAAATCAATTATTTTGAGGAGTATGAGCATGAGCGTCAAGGCTTTCACTGCAGGGTACCGGGGCTTTGTTTTTCTGTTTCTTACACTTGGCTTCCTGATTGGATGCGGGGATTCGCGCCAACTCTCCGAAGAGCAACTCAATGGCACCATCATGCTGGTCGCGTCGGAAAGAGGAGAACCGCAGCAATGGATAACCCTGCGCGAATGGAAGGATCAACTGGGCTTGCAACCTAAAGTGATCGAAGTGGAAGATCATTTTTCCCGGAATGGGAAAAACTTCGGTTTGCAAATCGAGATCCAGGACAAGGATGAGGATTTAGTCTTCCTGTTTGAACACAAAGAAGGCAAACTGTATCCCAGCCATATCGGAGGCGATAATGGCGTCGTCCGTGTCAAAAGCGGAGTGGGAAAATTTCTCGCCGCTTCCATGATCAAAGGAACCATTGGGTTAAAAAAATAGCTTTCCTTGCTGATGAATTATGAATCCATCTCTTTCAGCCTGGGTCCGTCCTCCTTCCAAAAATTTTGCCCGTGCCCTTTCCAAACATCCTGAGAAGTCGTCCATTGATTTCCAAAAAGCGATCCGGCAGCACATGGTCTATTGCGAAATACTCAAATCTTTTGGTCTCGCCTTGGAAGTTCTGGAGCCCTTGGACGCATTTCCTGACAGTGTCTTTATTGAAGACAACGCGGTAATGCTGGAAGGCCGGGCAATTATCTGCTCGATGAAAGAATCCACCCGTCAGGAGGAAATAAATTTTTTAGCGAAGAGCTTTCGATCGCATATTCCGATTGTGCAACTGCAGGCTCCTGTATTCATTGACGGCGGTGATGTCCTGCAAACCAAGGACACCGTATTCGTCGGCCAATCACAACGGACCAATCCGGAAGCTGTAGCAGCTTTGCAATCACTCACTTCCAAATCAATCGTACCGGTGCAGGTCAAGCAAGGGCTTCACCTTAAAACTTCGGTCAGCCTCCTGAGAGAAAACTTGTTGGTCATCAATCCATCGAATGTGGACACGAAACCGTTTGGCGAGTTCGAATGGATCGAAGTGGAAGAAGAAGAGGCTTATGCCGCCAATTGCCTGGCAATAGGAGATTCCATAATCCTGCCCTCAGGATTTCCAAAACTGGAGCAGCGGATTAAAGCGCAGGGGTTTTCCACCTTGCCCGCGGAAATGAGCGAATTCCAAAAAGCGGACGGGGGTGTAACGTGCCTCAGCCTTTTAATGGAAACATAGACTATTCCGGCAGGTCCTGTTTGAGGGGTTGGGTGTAACCCACGAGCTCGACATACCCTTTGCCTTTTACCGATTCACCGTTCACCGTTCCCGACACTTTCACACTGCCTTCCCAGTAGGAGGTTGCGATCGAACGCAGGTTGTAAAGTTCCTGATTCTCCATCTCCGGTGCCACCTCCAAACGGATGCCGTGCTTCGGGACTTCCAGAGTCCATCGGGCGGGGTATGAAGTTCCCGACCGCTCGCTGATCCATTGCCTGTCGGATTGAATCGAATAGTCGCTGAGTATCAGATGCATACTTCGAGCGTTTGTATCGACCCACGTGCCACTGGAGTTTTGTTCAATGGCTCCATTTCTTTTGCGGATCTGATAGATCATGAGTTCGGTATTGTTATCCAATTGGACGGAAAACCAGTCCCATCCGATCTGCCCATCACTCAACTGATTGCTGGAAAACTCGTGATCCATCCAGCTTATTCCCGTCACCCGGTAGGTTTTGTCCTTCAGAGTCACCTTCCCTTCCGTCCGCATGCGTGTAAAAGTAAAATAATGAGACGCGTTGGCCGACGCTTCACCTTTCTGACTGATGCCGTCTTTCCCATGAATAACAAGCGGCTTGGAAGGGGTGAGTTTCAAGTCGAACTTCACTTCTCGCTCCTGCGCTTTTAGATGATGCGCTTGCCCACTGCTCGAAAGAGACCAGTCTTCATTCCATACTTTAAGTTGGTCCGAGGCGGCACCCGCCTGCCCCAGTCCCGCGCGATTGATACGTTCAAAAAAGTAGAACTTGTTGTTGCTGATATCAGAAAGCGTCATATGCGCAAAATAGATATGGTCTATTTTCCACTGCGAAGAATTATTCACTTTGCTTTTCTCGTCCAATGCCACACGGAAAAATGTGAGCTGGTATCCAAAAGACCGACCCGTATCATCCTCAAGATGGCCGGTGTAATACCACCACTCGATGCGGAAGTCATCGTGTGAATAAAAGTCGCGGGGAAAACTATACTCATAGCCGGGCAGTGCGGGGCGAAAAGATGGCGTTGATTCCATCTCCTGCGAAACCAAGGGGGACGCTACAAACACCAACAACAGTAATCCCACCATTTGGACTGCTCTCTTAAAAATATGGCTCTTATCCACCAAACAACTCCCGGACTTTGGCGAAACGGTATCCGAAAATTTTCTCCAGGTCCTTCTTGACAAGGAAATATGCCACCGTATCGCCGGGAGCACCGAAGGGGAGCCGGTACAAGGCATGATCCCGGATCAGCGTACCGCCATTCTGTTCGATGAAGGTATGCGTGTGATGCCACTTTTTGTAGGGACCGCGTATCTGCGTATCGCTGAAATGAGTCACTGGATTCCATTCACCGATCAGCGATTGCCAGCGAAAAGGAATGCCGTGCAGTTGCAGTTTGTAATCGATCAGCGTCCCGGACTCAAGGGAACTTGTGGAGGAACCCAACACCTTGAACCGTAAATGCGGTGGGGTTAACAATTCCAGGTTTTGGGCATCGCCGAAAAATGAAAAAATCTCATCGATGGGCCGAGGCACCCATTGCTCCATCAACAACTCATGGTCTTCATGCGCGCAAATATCTTCCAAAGCCGCTCTCAACTCGGGAAATTCAAACTCGTATCCGGCCACTTTTTTACAAGCCACTCTCTGACTGGTAAGCACCACCTCAGAAGCTTCGCCCATGAGGGCCTTCAGGATAAAACCCGGCACTGAAAAAAGATGGGGGCGTTTGAGAACCATGGCCAACGTCCGGGTGAATACTACATTGGTTGCCGGATGAGGACTGACGGCGTTGACCGGACCCTCCAGCGTATCCGTTTCTATGGCGTGAAAAATAAGACCTGCCAGGTCGCGGATATGAATCCAACTCATCCACTGCTTGCCCGATCCGACTTTGCCTCCAAAACCCATGCGGAACGGGGGAAGCATGGGTAGCAACGCCCCGCCATCGTGGCCCAACACTACACCGATCCGCAAGGACACCACGCGAATCCCGGATTGTTCTGCCTGGCGGGCGGTTTCTTCCCATTGCCGGCACAAGTCGGAAAGAAATCCAGTGCCTGATTCAGCCGATTCGCCCACCAGCTCGACACCACGGTCCCCATAGAAACCAACCGCCGATGCACATACGAACACTTTCGGTGGATGATCCAACTCCTGCATGGCCGATACCAACTGGCGGGTGGATTCGATACGCGATTTTATGATTTTCCTTTTGCGGGAAGGAGTCCAGCGATTGATAAGGTTCTCGCCCGCCAGGTGCACCACTGCATCGACACCGTCGAACGCCTCTTGCGGCGGGGGCTGATTCATATTTTTCCAGGAAAATATTGGGCAGGCGATGGGAAGACGCACTGGAGCCGTTTCGGCATCACGTGTCAAAACGACAATTTCGTGCCCCCGTTCTCGCAAATAGAGAACTGCCTCACGACCAACAAAGCCGGTGGCGCCTGTAACCAGAATTTTCATCTAATTCCTTCCTTTCCAAGGGCCTTGTTTTAGAAAAAGAAAAACCTCATAATGAGTAGCTTTAAATATTCAATTGCTGCGTCCTTGCGCGGAAACGGCAAACCTATATTTATCACAAGGAGTTTTTCATGCCTTATCAGGAATCACCCCACTATATCGATGAGACCCCTGGAACCAAGTATTATTGTACCTGCGGCGAATCGGCAAATAAACCCTACTGCGACGGTTCGCATGAAACCAAGAATACCGGCAAATCCCCCATGGAATTCAACGTAGAAAAGGCCTGTCGCATGGCCATCTGCGATTGCGGCAAGACAAAAACCTCGCCGCGGTGCGACGGTTCCCATAATCAGTAAGGTCGGTGAATTTCGGGAAAAATCACCTTTACCATACTCAATCCTTGGGCACTCAAAATTCTTCATGAGCTTTTCTTTTAAATCCATCACCCGCTTTTTCCAGACTAAAGTATCGGAGGACCACTCCAGTATTTGGACGTGGTTGTTCCTTTTCAGAAAAATCTACATCATTAAGGCTTTCAGGATTTTTTATTCTCAATTTGGAGAGGATATTGTTCTAAAGGGATTTATTTTAAGGAGTATAAAAGACGGGTTCTATGTCGACGTGGGTTGTTACCATCCCAGAAAGTATTCCAACACGTACCAACTGTACAAAAAAGGCTGGCGGGGGATCAATATCGATTTGGATCAACTAAAGATTAAAGCTTTTGATTGGGCGCGGCCCGAAGACCATAATGTAACAGCAGCCGTCTCAGACAAAAAGGACACTGTCAAAGTTTACAGCTTTGGGCATTATAGCCTTGACTCCACGCTCGATGAACGCACCGCATTAAAAAGCCAGGCAAAAGTCAAGGATGTTCGGACCGTTGAAACCCAAACCCTGCAGGAAATAATTGAAAACTCTCCTTTCGCAGGAAGGCAGGTTGACTTGTTGTCCATCGATACCGAAGGGCATGATCTTAATGTATTAAGGTCGCTTGATTTCGAAAAATATAAACCCAGGCTGGTAATCATTGAAACACACCTGATGAATATGGATCAAATTGTGGAATCGGAACTTTACAAGTTTTTGAAGGAGAAAGGATACTACTTGATCAACTGGGTGGGATTCACTCTTTTCTTCACATATCCCAACAACGATCTGTTACTACCGGATATTCCATTTAGAAGAGAATAATTACTTTTGAATAGGAGTTTTTTGGTTGGCTTCGTACAACTTCAGATATTTCAGGTAAGTGGCCAGCCCTTGACAGAAAGCGATATGAAAACCTGCGTATCCGTCCAGAAATCCCTTACGGATCACATATCCTTTTAAAAATGCTCCGACACCCCTTGAGACCGCTTTCCAGGGCGAAGACTTCAACTTTCCCCGGTTCTGTTCCGCAAACAGGCTCGAATAAAACTGCAGTTTGGCCACCAGACTCCCCGCGCTGTCGTAAGGATAATGCTTGAGCGCTCCTTTCAGATCCACAACTCCCATCCCTTCCTTTACCATCACACTTTCATGAACCTGGTTATCGTTAAGACCCGTTCGTTGTTTATTGTACAAACGCAGAATTTTGTCGGGGTACCAACCGCATCCCTTGATAAATTTTCCCCGGTAATAGGAGTGACGGGAAAATCTGTACACCTTATTCTCATCCAGGGAAAGCGATTGAATTTCAGCAGACAGTTCCGGAGAAACAACCTCGTCGGAATCGATGGACAAAATCCAGTCGTGTGAAGCCAATTCCGCCGCCAGGTTCTTAGTGGGACCGAAACCGATAAACTCGCGCTGTTCGATGCGAACATTTTGAAAACGGCGTGCAATTTCCAATGTGCGGTCGCTGGAACCGGTATCGAGGAGTAACACTTCGTCAAACGATGCCAACGACCGAAGGCACTCCTCCATATATTTTTCGCCATCTTTAACGATTATGGCAACACTGATCATGGCAACTCATCAAAAAGAAATAATGTATTATGTTAACCGCTCCCGGGAAATGCGCCAAGGGCTTGCTCAAAAAGGAAACCGGGCCCTAAGCCGCGCCCATTTCAGCGCCAGAGTTTCCTCCGGTTCTGTCAGGGGACCATCGAAGGGGCCTCCACTCTTCAGATAATATTTTGTGAACTTGGAACAGGGAATCCCCCATTTTTCCTTGAACTGTCGGCGCCCGTCATTTTTAGTGATACGCCCAGTGGATTTACACATGAAATGGAAAACCCGGCTCTTTCCACACCCTTTAAACAACCTCACCCCCGCTTCCCACAATTTGTGTGAAAAATCGGGATCCGAATACATCCCAGGAGACAACTCAACACTGTAACCCCCTACTAGGTCCCACAATTTTTTAGGAACGATATTAGGAGGCCAAGTGCCTCCCTGCCAGTCCTCCTTCGCAAAATCCAGGCACTGCTTTTTCAATTCGTCTTCTTTGAAACTTTCAATCGAGTCACCGAACGCATCGGAAACGATGACACAGCGGTTTCCCGTATCTTTCGGTTCAATGATCGTGCTGGAAAAGAAAAACTGCGAATGGTTCAACGCCTCGATCTCTTTCCACAAATAATAATCCCAGTCGGGACAGACATACATATCATCGTTCATGTAAACCATGTAATCCGATTTCACCAGCGTCGCCGCGGCATTGACCGCATAGCAGATACCCACGTTCTTCGCTGAGAAGGAATGGCTCAACTGTTGTTCTTTTGCCCAGGCTAATGTTCCATCCGACCCCTCATTCACATGAAGTATCACTTGGTGGGGGTATCGGGAATTGTTACGAATGCTGTCAACGCATAACCGGACGTAGGAAAGGTTGTTCCACGTGGGAATAACGATCGAAAAGCGGGCTTCGGGATTTGGTGAATATTCTTTAAATTCGATGCGCTCCAAAAAAATATCCTTTAAAAAATTTTCTTCATAGCCAACGTGAACGCCATCTTGCAAACTTTAGTTCGAAGGTCTCCTCGGGCTCTTTCAGCGGTCCTTCAAACGGGGAAGTCAGCCGGAGATAGTTTCGCATAAACCTGGAACTGGGAATTTTCCACTTGCGGGCAAACTGCTTGCGGCCGTCATTGCGCTTGATGATTCTTCCGGTGCTTTTAGCCTGAAAATGAAAGATGCGGCTTTGGGCAATCCCCTTAAAATAACGCACTCCGGCATGCCACAACTTCATCGAAAAATCGGGATCGGAATATAATCCGGGAGTAAGTTCGACACTATAGCCTCCCACCAGATCCCAAATCTTTTTATGCACCAGAACACCTGCACCTCCGGCTCCATTCCAATCCGGTCGCGACAACAGTTGCGGGACACGTTCCAGAAACTCGCTCTCCTGAAAACTGTCCGGGCTGTCTCCGAAATCTGCACAAACGGTGACATTGGGATTACTTCCTCCCTTCGGCTCGATCAATGCGGAACCCAGCAAAAAATAAATATGATCCAGACGTTCGATTTCCTCCCACAAATACCGGTCCCAATCCGGGGCCACGTACATGTCGTCATTGATGTAAACCATGTAGTCGGTCCGCGCCAGGGAAGCGGCGGCATTCATGGCAAAACAGATTCCCGAATTCTCTTGCGAATATGAATAATCAATCTGTTCCCGCTCCGCCCATTCACGGGTTCCATCCGCTCCTTCGTTGATATGGAGGATAACCTGATGGGAAAATTTCGAATTCTTTTGGATACTGCGGAGACAGAATTGAAGATAGCTCAGGTTGTTCCAAGTAGGAATAACAATGGAAAACCGCGCATCGGTCTTTAAATCAAAAGTTTTATATTCTATGGCTTGCATGGCAGACACGCGGTTCCAGCGGATATGAAAATGATAAAAGTGGAGGTTTTTTCAGGATTCGAGGTACCGGTTCAGATGCAACCGTTGTTCCTCAGTCGTTTCGGGTTGAAACAGAAAACCGAATGTTTCCAAACGCCAGATCAGCATATCCAGCCCCTTCAACACACCAAACCAGTACCACAGGGCCGAAACAGGATTTTTGCGATTGATATCGTTGCGGCAAAATATAATATCCAGCACCTGACTGCGGGATCGACGGAACAACGGCCGGTTACCGCGTTCCTTTAAAATCCGAATCAATTTGAACAGGTTGATCGTGGATTGAATCACTTTCCCTTCCTTCCTGCTGTTCGAAAGAGTCTGTAACTCTGACTGACAAAACTTTACGAACCGCTTCTTTATATTATATGATGAACTCCTTTTGGTAAAGGGGACAATCCCTTTTCTTCCGACGCAACTTCATAGGAACAGTCCTTATGAATCCGAACGAGTGGGGCAAACGCGCCTGCAGCGCTATTCAAATTGGATCGGACCTGGTTCAAGAACACATGGCCTTTATGAAGGAAATGGTTCGTATCGACAGCCGCAGCTTCAATGTCAACGAATTTGAAGGGGATCGAACCATCCCGACAGATATGAAGGAAATTCTGGATTTGGCTCAGGAATACCTGCATAGCATTGGATTCCCAATGGTCCACATCAACGTGCCTCCCACCAGTGCGGAGCGGTCCACTCCCATTCTGATGGCAGAGATTGCTGCGGGAGACAACAGACCGACTCTACTGATGTATGCTCATCTCGACAAACAACCTTATATGGATGACGGACAGTTTAAAAAATGGGACGGACATCCCCCAACAGAACTTCGGTGGAATGCAGATGGAACCCGTGCTTATGGAAGAGGTGCGGCGGATGATTTGAGCGGTGTCGTGGCCATCGGCATGGCTGTCGATGCTTTGTTGCGGTCGATCGGTTTTGATGCGAAAAACCCTGATACCGGACTGCTTGAACAACTGCCGTGCAACATCAAAGTTATCTTCGAGACAGAGGAAGAATCCGGGTCACATACATTGATCCCGCAAATCCTGCAAAACAAGGATTTTTTTGAATCCTCGGATTGCGTCATCATTACCGACGTCACAAATCCGGATACCGGTGTTCCCGGACTGACCACCTCACTCAGGGGTGTGATTCAAATGAATGCGCATATGAAAGCCGTCGGGAGTTCTCCCACCATCGACGAGCAAACGGCTCTGTATAAGGTACTCGCCACGATGATCCATGACGATCATTCTCTGGCTGTAACGGAAATTGCCAAGGACGACATACCGGTGACTGAATTGGAACGGCAAGGCTATGAAAAAATCCCAACGACGCTTGAAGCGCTGCGTGCACAGGCAGGATTGTTAAAAGAAACCCAACTGACTGTACCTTCCAACAAGGTTGATGTGATTGAAGCGGAATTGCGAACTTCTTACGCCAATGTGCGCCCGGGGCATCGCGTGTCCGGCGGGGTGGTTTTCGGAGTCGCCGGAACCCGTTTCCAACTGCATACCGAGGGACTGACAAATCAAGAAGGACTTATCCGTTGGTTGAAAAAAACTTTCGAAACTTATAATCGTTTCGGATTAAAAATACAGCTTACAGAGGTGGATACTCCCGACCTTCTGACTTTGGATCTTGTTCTGCAATCCGCAGACAAGGACCCGCATTCGGGAATGTTCGGCGGACCGTTCCCCGTTCCCGAACTGCAACTGGCATACATGGTGGATCGGTTGATCGGTTGGGACGGCAAACTGACTGAAACCGGCTGGCAGGAATTTTTCGAACCCGGCGGGGGAATTCGCAATATCCACCTCAGCTCGCTGCATGTAGAGCACGATGGTTCTACCCGCACCTTCAACGACTCCACCGCCCGGGCAATGGTCGAAGTTCGCCTTGCACCCGGCCATCAGGAAACCACGGCCAATGATCGCTTGAAGCAACATCTACTCCAAAAAGTTCCTGAGGGATTTTCCCTGGAGCTGGAAGAAGACAAAGGGGGACCGCCCTGGATGACCGGAATTGATCACCCGGCTTTTACATTAATGCTGGAATCGCTGAAAACCGGCTACGGACACGAGCCTTGTCTGTACGGATGCGGAGGTTCCATCCCTTTCGTCGCAAAACTGATGAATGCCCTGGGCAATATCCCACCGCTTTGTCTGGGCGCCTATGACCCGGATTGCCGGATGCATGAGCCGGGAGAAAGCCTTTCCATGATCGACCTGCTGGGATGCTCCCGCTCAATCGTTCACTTTATCCTTTCCTCTCCCAAAGCCCTTTCGCAGAAATAAAGTTGCACCCCGATTTCAACGGTTTGCAGACTTTTTTTGGGGTTTCGCACAACCTAAATATCCTTTAAACTATTTAGATACAAATTTGCGTGTACCATAACTCTATATAAATCAATAACGAAGCGAATGAACATCGATACCCGCTATAGAAAAATAAATCTTGAGTTCCTAAACAGTCGAGGGGATGAGCACTTCAATATTTTCTACAAAACCCGCAGTTACGGCACCGTCAAGTTTGTTCGTTTCGCCACCTCCAAACCCGAACATCATGAAAAAGTAATACGCCTTCTGGAGTCAGGGGATCCCCTGGAGGATTTCTACATTCATGAAGACGATCTGTTTAAATATTATCGTCATGCGACCACAACCCTTCGCAGCATCGTGGCCAATCCCAAAGTGTCATTCGAAAAAAAGGCCAGAAAAGTTTACGACGTTTCCAAAAATATCATGAAAGAGTTTTTCGAAAACAACGCTTCGGAAAAAGTGCTGCGCAGTTCAGATGAAGTGATGGAAATCATGGAGGAATGTTTTCAGGATTATGACATTGGATTTTACGGTATTTCCAAAATCACCAACAAGGATTATTACACTTATACCCACAGCGTTAATGTCGGATTGTATTGCATGACTTATGGGGTCAAAATCAAAATGAGTCATGACGATGTTCGAACCCTGGGACTGGGAGGCATGCTGCATGATGTCGGCAAATCCCAAATTTCCAACGACATCCTTAACAAAAAAGGCCTGCTGACCCCGCAGGAGTTTCAACTGGTCAAAAATCACGCGCCCCTGGGCGGGAAAATCCTGGGTGACATGAAATGCTATTCCGATTCAGTCGTCGACATGGCCACCCAGCACCATGAAAAATATAAGGGAGGAGGCTATCCCCGGGGCATTGTCGGTGAGGAAATTTCCCATTTCGCGCGAATCTGCAAAGTCATGGATGTCTATGACGCCCTCACGACTCGACGCTCCTACAAAAAAGCCATGAGCCCTTTCGACACTCTGACCCTCATGAAAAAACAGATGTCTGACGAATTCGACTCAAAAATTCTCGACAGTTTTATTCAGTATATGGGTCCCGAGCTGTAAACTCAGGGTACAATACCCGGCGTCCCCCCACTTTATACAGACATGTTTCCATTGTCCCAGGAAACGCGGAGCAGCCTATGACCACCGCAGGAGCACATGATTGCATTCCCGGGCAAGGTGATGCCTTGTTGATCGTCGATGTGCAAAACGATTTTCTTCCCGGTGGCAGTCTGGCAGTTCCCCAGGGAGACGATGTTGTCCCGATACTAAACCGCTATTCTTCCACCTTCCGCACACGCCACCTGCCCATTTTCGCGAGCCGGGACTGGCATCCATCCAACCATTGCTCGTTCACGGAACAAAATGGTCCATGGCCTCCACATTGTGTCGCGGAAACCCATGGAGCTCGATTCGCTTCAGGATTAAACCTGACGGATGCCACGGTTATCAGTAAAGCCACCGAACCGGAAAGCGATGCTTACTCCGCTTTTGAAAATACCGACCTCGATCAACGCCTGAAACAAGCCAAGGTCAAACGTCTGTTCGTCGGAGGACTCGCTACGGATTACTGCGTACTCAATTCCGTGCGCGACGCGGTGCGCCTTAACTATTCCGTGGTTTTGCTGGAAGACGCCATCCGCGCAGTTAGCGTACAACCCGAAGACGGTCCCAGAGCTATCGAGGAAATGCTGAATCTGGGTTGCCAACCCGCCAATGTTGAGTCCGTAGGACTTTCTTCATCTCCAACTCCTGCCACCCTGACCGATCTGTATCAATTGGCGATGCTCAAGTCCTATCATGATCAAGGCATGAACCAAACCGCAGTTTTTGAGTTTTATATCCGCAACCTTCCCGATCAACGCAATTTCTTAATGGCTGCCGGACTGGAGCAGGTTCTGGAATACCTGGAGAGTCTCCAGTTCACCCAACAGGAAAGGGATTGGATGAAACATTCGGGAATATTTCCAGCAGACTTCGTAGATTCTCTCAAGGATTTTCGATTCACCGGAGATGTCGATGCCCTGCCGGAGGGCACGATCTTTTTTTCCAATGAACCCGTCGTGAGAATCACCGCCCCCTTACCGCAGGCGCAACTGGCTGAATCGCGCATCATCAATATTCTGCAGATGCAGATATTAACGGCTTCGAAGGCGGCACGTATGGTGTTGACCGCCCCCGGCAAAACGTTGTTGGATTTCGGGCTGCGCCGGGCGCACGGTTCGGAAGCGGGGTTGTTCGTTGCACGTGCCAGTTACCTTGCGGGCTTCAACGGTTCGGCCACCGTTTCCGCTAAACCCCTTTACGGGGTTCCGGTGTTCGGTACGATGGCGCACTCTTACATACAGGCACACTCCGAGGAATCCGACGCCTTTAAAAATTTTGCTCACTCCTGGCCTGACAATACAATTTTTCTTCTCGACACTTATGACACGCTGCAAGCGGCTCATAAAGTGGTTGCCTTGGCCCGCGACCTCAAAAAGGAAGGCATCTCCATTCATGGAGTGCGGCTGGACAGCGGTGATTTGGCTCAACTGGCAAAAGAGGTGAGATCCATCCTGGACAAAGGCGGGCTGAAAAATACCCGGATCTTTGCCAGCGGTAATCTCGATGAATACGCTCTCGAACAATTGATCGCCCAGCAGGCACCGATCGACGGCTTCGGTATCGGAACCCGCCTGGCGGTTTCGGAAGATGCACCCACTCTGGAATGTGTGTACAAAATGCAGGAATACGACGGGCGCCCTCAACGTAAACGTTCGGAAGGCAAATCCACCTGGCCCGGAAAAAAGCAGGTTTTCAGAACTTTAGACGCAAAGGGAAAAATGCAGGAGGACCATTTGGCAATAGAAGACGAGCCGCTCTCCGGTGAACCCCTGATGAAACCCTATATGTGCCAGGGAAAGCGATTGAACCCGCCCGTGCCTCTGGAGCAATTGCACAAACACGCCGCTCGTCAACTGGACCAACTCCCGAAATCACTGAGTTCCCTGAAACCGGCACCCGCCTACCCCGTTCACATCTCTCAAAAAATCCGCGAACTGGCTGATCATCTGGACAAGAGTTAAAAATGGTGAGAACTAATAGAAAATTTTGCTAAGAAAATTTCAATCGCTTACGAATAGCTAAACTACCAAAAACGAAAGCGGCATCGGCAAGGATCACAAAGAGAAACGTGTGAATCAAACCATACAAGGATTTAAATTTAAAGGCGGATTTGGCTAAAAAAATGGTGAACGGATTTATTACTGTTTGTAAGGTTAAAATAGATGCCCTGACAAACTGTGAAAGAAAATCATCTCCTTGCCATTCCAATTGCCATGCTCCTTGGGTTAGGTTTTGAGAATCTACTCTCACTCCATCAAACCCTGTCAGAACCATAATATTAAGTGCCAGAAAAACCATGGACCAGATAAAGGCCCAGCCTGGTTTCCGTCCATAGCCGGACGCAACACAATATACCCAATTAAAAAGCCACGATACTCCAGAATCAGATTCCCTTTCCGATGCTAATTCTTTAGCCCTCATTAACCCAGCCATTGGTCCGTTCTGTAGTCTTTCAAAATGGGCCCGAAGGGTTCTATATTGTTGTGTCCCCTTGTATATAAGGGATTGTTTTGGGGAGGTAGGTAAATTAACATCTACAAAATCAACTGAACCGAGAAAAGGATTTTCTTCATGGACGTAAGCAGGAGGACAGTTAATTGCACATAACCATCCACCACCTATCCAAAGATTGATAATTGAAGTGGGCCCCAAATTAAAATAACCGAACCAAGAATTATAAATATCTACCGACAGTGTTCTTTCTTCAAATAAAATTTTACCAATACAACAGTTTTCGAGGATAAGTTCCTTTATGCTGTGTGATACATGTAGTTCTTCAATAACTGCCCACCTTATACTTAGCCGATTTATGTTAGATCTTAATGATAAGTAGTTAAAATGAGGAGGGTTTAAATATATATCCTGAGGCCCTCTTGGGTCCTTCTGCTCATCTAATAAATCCATATCAAAACCATGTTTTATCGAGTCATTAATTATTAATCTTGTGGGTGCTCCGTTCCGGGCTTCATCCATAATAAAGTCGATAATTTCGAGCTCGTTTGCTTGACGGCCATTTTCCTCCGTAAAATCATTGCGAAATTTTTGTGTTGATAGAGTTGTGCTGGGACTACGTGTTATAAACTGAAACCTATCCTCAAAACCATGTGGGCCAGCATATTCCCGCCACTGACAATAACGGTCTTCCCAGTCCTCAATTTTCTCCTTAAACTTTGGGAACCTTTTAGAAAAAGAAGAATTCGATAAATTTGATAAGGTTTTCAATATCATTGCCCACTCCATCAATTTCGATAGATAAATCAATCCAATTTTAATTGCCCAAACCATACCAAAATATTGACATTATCGGCAAGCTGAAATAATGTACGATTATCCAATAGCTATGATAATCAAGTCTTGTGTGAGGAAGAGGCTTCTGAACTCATGAGAATCCTGGAAGCGAGGGATTTCAGCTTCTGACCGAATAGGGGGATTAAATGGAGAATCAAGACTCAAAATTCAAATGGATTTCAGCAGTTTGCAATATATCAACGGTGATCCTTACCGTCATCATTACAATTTTTGCATATCAAGGACTTGAAACTTGGAAGATTCAAACCACATATAATGAAAAAATAAAAATCCTGGAAGGAATTTCTCTTAAAAGCAGAAAGCTCAGTCTTTTGCTTTCTAAATTTTCACCCGAAATAGTAAAAATTAGACTAAATATGGAAGGAGAGATAACTTTTAACAAAATTAAAGGTACCGTTATCACTGATGAGGATTTATTACGTCATAATATTAAGTATGGCGAATCCCTAGCTAATGAAATTGGGGAATTGTCGTCTAAACTATGGGAGATATATAGCGAATTAGAGTTATTAATTAATAAGGCAGTATTAATTAATTTGGTGGAAGATAATAATCTAACTTTATACGAAAAAAGGTACTTTGAGCAACTTAGACAAATTTGGGCAGTTGTGGCAATGTGTTTTGTTCAAAAGCAGAACATCCATGATAATTTCTCCCGAAACGCAATTGCAAATTTTGAGAATTTGGGTCCAATTGAGTTTTCACTTGAAGCTCAGTCTACGAACCAAAAAATTCAAAGCTATGTTGCAAAAAAAATTACGTTATTGAGTGGAATTGACTTAAAAATTAAACAAGGCAAAATTCGCCACCTACCCTTAATCCCGGAGATTGTAGAGGGAAAAGAAGGTGAAGACTTTGATAAATCTGTAGGAAAGTAAAAAATTTAAAGGAGTTAAAAATGGTCGGAGCAATAGAATTTAAACTTGCGACCCCTACACCCCCAGTGTAGTGCGCTAGCGCTGTCAATTCCTTGACTGAAGCTGCCTTCCGCCCACCCGGGTATCAGATTTTGAGAACTATACCGCTTGATAAAAAGGTCCCTCCTCGCTTCGAAACCCAATCAAACAAAGGGTTTTTCATTTCACCGCAAGCCCATCCTCTGCAGCCTCACACCTGATTGGTATCAAATTTGCTATTCTTATGAACAATTGAACTCATCGACAGGAATTTCCTGATGGCACTTCGACAAAGTTTCCGCAATTTGATTGGGTTGGCCGGACTCAGCCTGACGGTTCTGCTTATTCCACAGTCCATGGTGGAAAGCCGGGAATCCCTCACACAGGTGGAGGACTATCGTCTGGGCAGTCATCCACAGTCCACCCGGATCATCATCCAACTGAATCAGGACAGCCCTTACCGGGTTCTCACCAATTATCCCAATCAAAAGGTGGTGATATGGATTCGTAACGCCACGTTGAACCCTAAAGTTCAATCCATTTCTTTTAAAGACAAGCATCTCGGTCAGATCCAGGTTCAGGAGATCAAACAAAATGTCAAATTCACCCTGCGGTTGAAAAGCAAAGATACCCGCCTGGTCCATTTTGTGAAACATCAACCTGAGCAGATTGTGATCGACTTGAAAACGAAGGGTGGCGTCACAAAACAGGTCGCCCGTAAAACAAAACGACAAATTGCCGAAGCGAAAAGAAAATCATCGAAATCACCGGCTTTGGCTTCCCGCTCAAATCAAAAGAAAACAACGAAACTTTTTCAAGCCGACTCGGAGCAGAATCTTAAGAGCGGACGCAAAGATTACGAAAAGGCGCTCAAACTGTTTCAGAATAAAAACTACAGGGAGGCGCTGATTGCGTTTCAACAGTTCCAGAAGAAATATCGGGAAAGCCCCTTTCTTTCGAATGCCGCATACCTGCTCGCTGAAACACAGCATAATCTGGCGAAACAGGAGGATTACCCCAATTACGAGGAAGCGCTGGCTTCCTACCAATACGCCATGCGAACTTACCCAGATTCGCAATTTTATGATCATGCGCTGTTCAAAACCGCGTCCATCTATGAAGCAATGGATTACACCCTGGAAGCCCGAACCATCTACGAAAAAGGAACGCAGCAGGATAAATCCAGCCGCTACAACATCGCGCGGGAAACCGGCCTCGGACTGATGCTTGTCAAGGAAGACAAACTGGACGAAGCCTATAAAACTTTTCAAGTTCTGCTGCGTAAAGCTCCGCAAAATGCGGACGCCAAAAAGGGACTTTTCCAAATTGCACAACGCTACTACGAAGCCCGGGATTTTTCGAAAGCGATGAAAATTTACGAGGACGTCGTCAAGCGCTGGCCTGATGAACTGAACGAGCAACCGGAGGTGAACTTCACCATCGGCGAAATTCATTTCAACCGTAAACAATATGCTCAGGCTCGTAAATACTATTTCAATCTGGTCAACCTGGCGCCGGAATCTCCCAACGCGCATCGGGGATTGAACCGCATTGGCGACACGTATCTTCTGGAAAACAACGGCATGTCCGCTCTAACGGTATTCAACAAATCCTACGGCCTCAATACCGGTAGCGCCGAATCCCAATACGCGCAAATCCGTTTGGCCGATGTCGGTCTCCGGTTCCCGGCCCTGCCGGTCAAGGATCTGGTGTTCGAAGTATCCCCTTACTATCACCCGTACCGCGCCTACGACGAGGTCTCCAATAATCCGCAGTCGCAGGACATCCTGGCGGAAGCCACCTTCAGCCGGGGGTCGGCCTATTACCGGGAGCAACGCTATCTGGAAGCCATCGAGGAATTCAAACGCCTGCTCCCGTTTGAGCACGACTCGAAATTCCACCGGTGGGCAAAAAAATATTTGCAGTTGTCCATGGTGCAGCTGATCGATCAATACGCCAGCCAAAATGGACACTTGCCGGTTCTCTATGCCTACGCCGATTATCTGAATTTGGGGATTGGTGAACTGAACCGCGTTCAAACGCAATTGCAGATCGGAGAAAGTTACAAGGCCATTGGTCTGAACTCGGAAGCGCTCAAGTTTCTTGAAAAGGTTAAATTCGCCGATGTCAACGGTGCCTACACCGACCGCTTGTTTCTGGATCTGGGAGAAATTCACCTCAACGAAAACCGGTTCAAGGAAGCCGAGCGTGTCTCACAAACATTTATTAATACGTATAAAGACAGTGCGCGCCTGCCGGAAGCCAAAATCATTCTGGCCCGCGCTTACCTCGGCCAAAAACAATACGATCGTTCAATTGAAATTTTCAATCAGTTGCTGAATTCCGAAAACGTGGAGGCTGCAAACATTCACTACCTGATGGCGGAAACGTGGTTTGCCCGGGAAGACCTGCGCAACGCCGCCCGCGCCTACCGCAAGGCCATCGACGGTTACGACCGCACTATTCGCAATCCTCCGGACTACGTGCAAACGGCTTACTACAAACTGGGCATGGTACTTTCCATGCAGGGGAAGACTCGGAAATCCCTCGATGCCCTCATGGCGGGAAGGAAGCTGTTTCCCGAGCATCGTCTCAGAAGCTGGGGGGATTACCTGATCATCACCAACCTGGATCGTCTCAAGAAAAAGGAGCAGGCTGAAACTGAGTTAAAAACCCTGGTTGCAGAAAACCGGAACGATCTCCTGCAAAAGGCCGCTGAATCTCACCTGAAAGTGATCGACTGGGAAAAACGGTTAAAAGACCTTCTATAATCTTCTATAATGAAAACAGAGTTCAAAAACCCGCAAACCCGCGCACGTGAAGGTATTATGGAAGATCCAGCCCAAGAGACCAAAAAACAAAAAGAGTTGGAGGTGTTGAGGGCCGCTTTCCAATCGTTCAACGAAACCACCGAACACCTGCAAAAATCCTACGAAACTCTGCAGGAACGGATCAAGGATCTCAACCTGGAGCTGGAGAAAAAAAATCTGGAGCTGGAAAATAACCTTCAGGAAAAGGAAAAAGTCAAAAACTACCTCCACAACATACTCGAGAGTCTGACCAGCGGCGTGATCGTGGTCGATGAAAACCAAATGATCACCACCCTCAGTCAAACCGCAGGAGCCATCTTGAATCTGTCTCCGGAGCAATGCCTTAACCAACCGCTCGCACAAGCGGTGCCGCATCCGGTCTTTTCGACTCTGGTAGACCGCCTCAAAGAATCGAAAAAAGGTAACCTGATTCAGGATGAGGAGTTAAAGAATGTCGAGGGCCGTCGAATCCAGGTCCGCGTGTCTGCCTCGCCGGTACACGATCCATCCGGCACGCAACTGGGTACCGTGCTCATCGTGCAGGACATCACAGAACTCAAACAACTCGAAGAAGAAGCCGAACGCAACGACCGTCTGCGCGCCATGGGGGAAATGGCCGCCGGTATCGCCCACGAAATCCGCAATCCCTTGGGCAGCATCGAACTGTTCGCATCGGTACTGAAAAAAGATTCCCAGGGAGATACGGAAACAATGAAACTGGCCGACCACATTGTCTCCGGCGTCAAAAACATGGACCGCATCATCTCCAGCCTTCTGCTGTTCGCCAAATCTCCTGAACCGTCGCGCCAGCAATGCAATATCAACGATCTGTTACGCGGCATACTCGAATCCAGCGCCGACCTGCAATCACCGGACACGATCAACGTCCAATGCGATTACTGCAAAGACGAACCGTTGGCACAAGGTGACAAGGAACTTTTGCAACAGGTGTTCCTCAATTTTATCCGTAACGCCGTGCAAGCCATGCCGAAAGGCGGCAACCTGAAACTGCGCATCGAAAAAAACAAATCGCCGGATAATAATACCTATCACCGGCACTTCATCACCACCACCATTTCCGATACCGGGGTCGGCATTTCGTCCGAAGACCGCGAAAGCATCTTCAATCCGTTCTTCAGCACGAAAGACAAAGGCACCGGACTGGGACTGGCCATTGCGCACAACATCGTGAAAGCGCATCAGGGCACCATCGATGTCGAAAGCCAAAAAGGTAAAGGCACCACGTTTACCGTCAACCTTCCGGGATGGGAGTGAGTGGACCATGACCGATCACGCTTCCAAAAAAATTCTGATCGTCGACGACGAACCGGAAATGCGCATCGCCCTCACCGAAGCGCTGAAACGCGAAGGGTACCAGACCGATTCGGCGGAGAACGCAACGGATGCTCTGCACAAACTCGAAGGAGAGGAATTCGATCTGGTCATCTCCGACGTGAAAATGCCGAAGATGAGCGGACAGGAACTGCTGCGCGAAATCAAGGAACAGTCGCCCAACACTCTGGTCATCATGATGACCGCCTACGGCACCATCGACAACGCGGTGGAGTCCATGAAACAGGGTGCTTTCGACTATCTGCTCAAACCGTTTTCGATTGAAATCCTGGCGGGCACCGTCAACCGCGCTTTCCTGAGCGACACCGCGCCCTCTTCCGCACCGGCAACCAAAGATTCCGCATCGAAGCAAAAAGTCGTGGAGGCCCGTGAGATCGTCACGCAAAACAAATCCATGCTGGAAATGGTGCAGTTTGCGAAAAACATCGCCTACAGCAAATCCACCGTGCTGATTTCCGGTGAAACGGGAACAGGTAAGGAAATGGTGGCGCGTTACATTCACCAATGTAGTCCGCGCGCCGACAAACCGTTCCTCGCCGTGAACTGCGCTGCCCTGCCGGAAGGTTTGCTGGAATCGGAATTGTTCGGACACGAGAAAGGCGCGTTTACCGGCGCGATCGCCAAAAAGGACGGTAAGTTTGAATTGGCGCACAAGGGTACGCTACTCCTGGACGAAGTCACTGAAATGACGCCGCCCCTGCAGGCCAAACTCCTGCGCGTCCTTCAGGAACATGAAATCGACAAAGTTGGCGGACGCGAACCGATCCCCATCGACGTGCGCGTCATCGCCACCACCAACCGCGACCCCAAAGCCCTCATCGAGGAAGGGAAATTTCGGGAGGATTTGTATTACCGATTGAACGTCATCCCGATCAAACTGCCGCCTCTCCGTGAACGCATGGAAGACCTGCCGGTACTGGCCGAACATTTCATGAATAAACACGGCCGGGAAAACGGCAAAAAGCTTTCCTCGATAGCGCCGGAGACATTAGCCCTTCTCAACAAATACCAATGGCGCGGCAACGTTCGCGAACTGGAGAACATCATCGAACGCGCCGTGCTGATCTGTCAGGAAGATGCCATCCAACCCGCACACCTGTTCATGGAAGACGGAGTAGCCGCCGAGGCAGCGAACAACAATAACAACCTGGGAGGTTTCAGAGGCACGATCTACGAAATGGAGCGCGAGCTCATCTTCAAAACCCTCGAAGAAACCGGCAACAACAAAACCAAAGCCGCCGACATCCTCGGCATCAGCATCCGCACACTCCGCAACAAACTCAACGAATATAAAGAAAAAAGCGAGTAGAACTTCTAAAATACCGACATCTGTCCACTTAAAATTGAATGTCTGCAAACGGCCAATAGCGGACACTCATAACACGCTATGATTTTGGGCCATCCGATGCCTTAATCGTAAATTCAAAACTCTCTTCACTCACTGAATAACCGGGGATCTAATCTGAATGGAGGAGCAGGAGTATGATTTGACTGTGCTGGTCAAAAGGAAAGAAACCCTAAGGGTCGTCACACCCAAAAGAGAAACTCTAACTTAACTTGTTGCGCAACTTACAGGGACAGGTCAATTTTATTTAAACCTTCCCTCAAAAGGTTTGAAGTGAATAAACAACCAAAAAGCTTTTATACTTGAGCTGGCTCGGTAGTTTTTCTCCGAAGGGATTTTCCAAGAGCGCTTCCCAACCATCCCGTCAGAATTAAAAAGCAACTCCATAAAGTCATATAATAATTCAACATCTCGTTGGTATAATGTGTCAAATAGGGAGTTTTGTCGACAAGAATAAACGTCCATACAATGAGGATGGTAAGAACGGCTGATAGCACAGCAAACCTCTTTCCTAGGTAATGGCCTGTGATTAAGATCACAAAATAGAAAAAATTAAGCGAGGACAGCTTGGCTTCAAGTAGAAAGTTGATAATGGCTGAGGAGGTTAAAAGAATTAGTACGATGATATCATTAAGGTTGTCTCGAAAATATGTTTGTAGTCGTGAAACCAACCTCTCCGGGCTTTCGTACAAAAACTCCGAATTCGCAAATTTTACTGTTTCCAGTTCGGAATTCGAAATTCCCTTTATTTCCTGTGTAGACGCCATATCAGATTTCCGAATTTAATATATCCTTTAAGAGTAAAATTTAACGCGTGTTTGTCAAGGACAATTTGAAAAGGCTATTCTTGACGAAAAAAACCCCACAAGACCAATATAGCCATCATTAGTCCGGATGATAGATAAATCAATAATTCCGTGGTCGGTCTACCTAACATATCCACGAAGTTTGCCTTGCCGTGCAAAAGCCCCCAATTAAAAATATAAGAAAAACTAATCATTAGCCCCATTTTGTATCTTCATAGAAAGAAACAAATGGTGCTGAAAAACATGTAAGAAATAATTTGTCCTGACGGAATAACAAACTCCATTTCATCCATAATCTTAGACCTCCTGAGACAAAGTTGCCCATGATGGCGGTACTTTTTATTCCCTCTAAGGATAATATTTGGAAACCGAATAAGTAACAGGTTTTCAAGTGGTTAATAGGATTCTTAATCAAGACTTTTTCTTGGTAGGAGAGCGTCGGCTTTGGGTCGATTCCAGTCATTTTGATTTCCTGCTGGGGACTCACCCATTTTTGAGATCATTATATAACGAAGTCCCCCTCCGGGGAGGAGTTTGCCGGGTGGCGTCAAATGCCTGACATTTTCTGCCGGGCCACGGGGCAAGCGCCCCGAAGCAATTTTTAGAACCTCTTCTCCAATAATATTGAAATCCTTTTTTTATGGATATTTACAGGGTTTTACAGATTCCTCCCGTTCTTCCCCGCGCCGGCAGGTTTGGTACAGAACTTGCTCTAACTTATTGAAAATCCCTGAGATGTGGGGAATCTCAACGCTTTTTTGACCCAAAATCGAACCTTTGGAGGGGGGAACTTCTATATGGATTTCTTATCTGCGATGCAAATCGGCGCGTCCGGTCTGACCGCCCAGCGCAAGCGCATGGACACCATTGCCAGTAATCTGGCCAATATCGAAACCACGCGCACGCCGGAAGGCGGACCGTACAAGCGCAAGGACGTGTTATTCACCGCCCTGCCGCTGAACGAATTTGCGACGACGCTGGAAAACGCCCTGGCCGAACACGTGCGCCAGGTCAAGGTCTCGGATGTGGTGGAGGACCAATCGCCACCCACGATGGTTTTCAATCCGAATCACCCGGACGCCAATGAGGAAGGCTACGTCGCCATGCCCAACATCAACCTCATGGAGGAGATGGTGAATCTGATCAATGCCACCCGCTCGTTTGAGGCGAACATCCAGTCCGTCAACGCCGCCAAGTCGATGGCGCTGAGGGCGATCGATCTCGGAAGGTGATGAACTTTTCATGATACACATTTAAACGGAAACCGGCCCGCTTATGGAAAAACTCATTCAATTCATTCAAAACCTCTGGAAGAAATTTCTCTCCCTCTCCCCTGTCAACATGGCGGTGGCTATGGGAGGAGTGGCTCTGGTTATCGGCGCGCTGGTGTCCATTGCCTTGTGGGTGCAGGCGCCGGATTACCAACTGCTGTACACCAACCTGTCCGACCAGGACGCGGCGGCGGTGGTCGATCAGTTGGACACGCAGAACATTCCACACAAGTTGACCAACCAGGGGCGCAATGTGTCGGTTCCGTCTGACCGGGTGCATGAAATCCGACTCAGCCTCGCCAGCCAGGGTTTGCCTGCGGGAACCGAGGTCGGACTCGAATTGTTTGAAGACACGCCGATGGGCATGACGGAGTTCACGCAGAAGCTCAACTTCCAGCGCGCGCTTCAGGGGGAGCTGGCCCGCACCATCAAATCACTGGAATCGGTGGATCAGGCACGGGTCCATCTGGCGATTCCCAAGGAAGAGTTGTTCCTCAAGGAGAAGCAGGTCGGCAAGGCTTCGGTCATGGTCAAACTGCACCCCGGCCGCACGCTGTCGCAGGGCCAGATACAGGGCATCGTGCACTTGGTATCGAGCAGTGTGGCGAACATTCCGCCCGGCAACGTGGTGCTCGTCGACCCCAAAGGCAACCTGCTTTCGGGCAGCAAGGCGGTTTCGGATGACGTCATGCTCACCGCCACCAACTATCAGCATAAGCGCAAAGTCGAGAGCGAAATGGAACAACGTATCGCGATGATGCTGGAAGAAGCGTTGGGAGCCGGTAAAGTGATCGCCCGGGTGAACGCGGACATGGATTTCGACAAGGTGGTACAAACCGAAGAGCTGTATGATCCCGATTCGCAGGTCGTGCGCAGTGAACAAACCACGACCGAATCGATGGTCGGCACGGCAGCCCCAAGCGGTGTCCCCGGTGTGGAATCACTGGTACCGGGAGAAGAAGGCACGCCTGAACCCAGTAAAGGCACGGCCCCCACCCGCAGCAACGAAAAGCAAACGCTGAACTTTGAAATCAATAAGGTAGTCAAGCAGACCTCGCAGACCACGGGCAAAATCAAACGATTGTCGGTAAGCGTGCTGGTGGACGGCAGTATGGCCGGGAACCCGCCGCAATATCAGGCGCGCACTCCGGAAGAGATGGCCAAATATCTCGAGCTGGTGAAAAATGCGGTCGGCTTCGACGACAAACGCGGCGACCAGGTGCAACTGGAAAATATTCAGTTCGACAAATCGTTGGAATTGCAAAATTTAAAGGAAGCTGAGAAGCAATGGCAATGGGATCTGGGTGTCAATATTGTAATATGGTCCATAGGTACTATATTGGTACTGTGGTTTCTCTTCAGGGTGATCCTGCCATTGGTCCGATGGGTCACCACCAGTGTCGAGCCGGGTCCCGGTCAACTGGGAGAGGCGCCTACCCCGGAGCAATTGGAAGCGATGGAAGAGGAAATGCGGTTGGCGCGGCAGGCTCAGGAAAACGTTGAAATTCGTAAATCCGTCGGCGACTTTGTGGACACCGATCCCAAATACGCTGCAGCCATCCTCAGGAAATGGATGAGAGAGCGCACCTGATTCAGGAAAAAGAATTATGGCAGAAGAGCGAACATACACCGGTCCCGAAAAGGCGGCCATTTTTTTGATGTCCCTGGGTGAAGAAGGCGCGGCCAAAATTCTGGCTGAAATGGAAGAGCGCGAAATCCAGAGCATCGGCAATTACATGTCCGCCATTGGCGAAGTGGATATCACCACAGTCGACGAAGTTTCCCGCGAATTTTATAAGGGCATGGCAGTCGGTGGAGGAGGTTTGGGAATTTCCGGCTTGGACTTTTTGAAGACCACACTGATGCGGGCGCTCGATCCTGCCAAGGCCACTGAAATTCTGAACAACATCACCGCTCCCGGCGAAGATTTGGGCGGCGGTCTGGATACGGTCCGCATGCTCGAACCGAAAGTAGTCGCCCTCTTCCTGGCCAACGAACATCCGCAAACCGCTGCCATCGTTCTGGCGCATCTGGAAACTGCGATGGCCGGAGCGACACTGCGGGAAATGCCTGAAGAAGCACGGATGGAGGTTGTGTACCGGCTTGCTACTCTCGAACGCGTATCGCCGCAGGTCCTGCGCGAACTGGACCAGGCCCTGCAATCCGAATTCCGTTCCTCTGGAGCAGTCTCCGGCAGCAAAATGGGGGGTGTGGAAGTTGCCTCCCAGATCATGGGCACCATCGACCGGGCCACCGAGTCGTCCATCCTCACCGCCATGGATGAGGTGGATCCCGATCTCGCTAATGAAATCCGCAACCTCCGCTTCACTTTCGAAGATATCCTGAAAATCGACGATCACGGAGTTCAAATGATGCTCAAGGAAATCAGTCAGGAAGATCTCCTGGTTTCCCTCAAAACCGCCAGCGAAGAATTGATCAGTAAAATATTCTCCAATATGTCTGAGCGGGCCTCCACCATGCTGAAGGAAGATTTGGAAGCGATGGGACTCACCAAGATTTCAGAAGTGGAGCGGGCCCAGCAGAAAATCGTCAACGTCGTTAAACGATTGGAAGAAGAAGGCCGCATCATTGTAGGCGGAGGAGGAGAAGAGCTTGTCTAAAGATTTCAGCAATTTTGTTCCTGATCAACATTCCGAAGGCCAGACCGGCACATCACGGAAATTCAATTTGGATGAGTATATTCGCGAAGCCAAGGCCCTGGAACCGGAGTTCGTCCATGATCTGGAGCAACAAAGAATCGTGGTGGAATCCAAATCCCTGCCGACCCAGGAAGGTGAAGATGAATCCTCCGATGCCCTGCAGGAAATGAAAGAGCAGGCGGCAAAAATCCAGGAGGAAGCCCGGGAACAGGGATATCAGGAAGGCCACAAAGAAGGATATCACGCCGGCACAGAGGCTGTACGGGAACAGTTTACCTCCTCCATGAACGCCTTACAGTCTCTTGCCGACGAATTATCCCAAGCGAGAGAAAAAACCTATCCCCTGCTGGAGCGCGAAATGGTGGAAATGGTTGCAACCCTCGCCCGGAAAGTGATTCGAAGCGAGCTGAAAGGCAAAGAAGACGGGATACGTGAAATTGTTCGCATGGCCATCGAGTCGGTACTCGACCGGGAATCGCTGGTCATCAAAATCCATCCCGAGGATCACAAAGAACTGGAAGAATACGGAAAGGAACTCATACAGTTATTCCATGACATAAAAAACGTGACGTTTGAATCCCATGCTTCCGTCCCGCGCGGGAATTGTGTCGTGGAATCGAATTTCGGAACGGTGGAGGCGGGGTTGGACCACCTTGACGAGCACATCGAGAAAGTCCTGCACCTGGCGCCCCCTCCCCCGACAGATCTATCTCAGCCGGATAAAACGGATGAGCCTGAGCAACCGGAGTCTTCCTCCTGAGGAAAAGCATGAGCGAAACCATCAATCTGAAAAAATACCAATCCTTCGTTGATACGGTTTCTTTTGTCAAAAAGAAGGGACGCGTTGATCGTGTGACGGGATTGATCATCGAAGGTGATGGTCCACCGGTATCCCTGGGCAGTCTGTGCACTATTGTTTCCAATCAAAGGGACAAGAAAGTGGACGCAGAGGTGGTGGGTTTCCGCGATCAAAAAATACTGCTGATGTCGCTGGGAGAAATGACCGGTATCGAACCGGGAAGCATCATCGAATCCAAGGATGAATCGCCGCTCATCAATGTTAGCGACGGTCTGCTGGGACGAGTACTCGACGGCAACGGCAATCCGCTGGACGGCAAAGGACCGATTCCTCTGGGAGTCGATTACCCAATTTTCGGCGCACCCACCAACCCACTCGACAAAAACCGGGTCCGGCAACCGTTGGACGTCGGCATTCGTTCCATCAATGCCCTGCTGACCTGTGGCAAGGGACAACGCTTGGGAATCATGGCCGGTACGGGAATTGGGAAATCTATTTTGCTGGGAATGGCGGCCCGCAACACCGCAGCCGACGTCAACGTAGTCGCATTGATCGGTGAACGGGGACGCGAGGTCCGGGAATTCATCGAGGAAAACCTGGGCGAGAAAGGATTAAAAAAATCGGTTGTGGTGGTCGCAGCCTCGGATCAACCTCCACTGGTGCGTCTCAGAGGCGCGTTCATTGCCCACACAATCGCTGAATATTTCAGGGACCAGAACAAGGACGTCCTGTTGATGATGGATTCGGTTACCCGCTTTGCTCTGGCGCAGAGAGAAATCGGATTGTCCGTCGGCGAACCACCAACGACACGCGGATTCACCCCGTCTGTCTTCTCTCTCCTTCCAAAGCTGATGGAGCGCGCAGGTACTTCTTCCGGCAAGGGGACCATCACCGGACTCTATACCGTTCTGGTGGAAGGCGACGATTTAACCGAACCTATTGCGGACGCGGTGCGGGCCATTTTGGACGGCCATATCGTCCTGTCGCGTCGATTGGCTTCGCACAACCATTATCCCGCAATCGACGTGCTGGAAAGCATCAGCCGATTGATGATCGACGTGGTTTCCAAAGAACAAACCGGTCTGGCCGTGCAATTCAAAGACATTCTTGCAACCTATCGCGAAGCGGAGGACCTGATCAACATCGGCGCGTATGCACAGGGCAGTAATGCCGGGATCGACCTCGCTATTCAAAAAATTGAAGGGTTCAACCGGTTTTTACGACAGGAAATTGGAGAATCCGCTTCCCTGCAGGATAGCATCAACGCACTCAAACAGGTTGTGGAGGGCGAATCATGACCTTTCGTTTTGAATCCCTGCTGAAACTTCGTAAAAACGCCGAGAACCTGGAACAAAAGGCAATGGCGGAGATGCAAAATCATCTCCATTCCCGGCAAAACGAATTGCAGAAACTGAAATCATCAGACGTACAAACCAGGGATGAATTGCAAACCCGGCTTCAGCGATCCATTCCTGGCAGCACATTGGGTTTGTATGATCACTATTTTCAATCTCTGGGAATTCGATCCAGCCTCCAGGAGCAGGCCATCTTTGAAACTGATGAAAAGGTTGAAGCCAAACGGTTAGAGCTTGTGGAAGCAATGAAAAAACGGCGCGTTCTCGAAATTTTGAGAGACCGGGAATTTTTAAGGAAAAAACATAAAATCTTTAAAGACGAAATTGCATTCATAGACGAAATGGCCGCCGTCCGATGGCAAACAAAAAGCTTATGAAATCCGCTTCTTTAAAACTTATCACCAGTCTCATCTGCACCGGCGCGCTGCTGGCAGGATCGTGGACCTATGCCCAGGATTCCCAAACTAGTCAGCAATCAAAGCCAACGTCGAAGGTTCAAATCATACCTCCGCAACTACCGACCCAACCCGCTTCCGTTTCTGCCGAGACTTTGCGGCTTTTGGAAATGATCGAGCGCAAAAACCATGAGTTAAAGAAACGGGAGGAGGAATTGCTTCTCAAAGAAAAAAATCTTCAGGAGCTTGAGAAAAAAATTCTTTCCGATCTTCAGAAAATTGAAGAGGCCCTCGCGCGCAGCGAAGAGATGGTGGGTATCAAAAAGGACCTTATCGAGAAAAACGTCAAGGCACTGGTCAAGGCCTACTCCAACATGAAACCGGTACAAGCTGCCGCCTTGCTGGAACGCATGGACGAAGGGACCGCCATCATTATCATTTCGCGAATGAAAAGCCGGGTGGCGGGAAAAGTGCTGGGAGCCATGAATACGAGGATAGCCAAAAACATCAGCGAGAAAATCGCCGGCAAGAATAATGCTGGCAACTGACGCTCTTTACCTACGACACAGGTTGATTGGGCGAATCCATTCCAGGAACGACAATCCCAAACGACATGAGGTATTTAATACCTTCTTCCCGAGTCATCTTTAACGGAGTGATCTGATCGCGCGGCAAAATCAGCATGAAACCCAGCGTCACATTAGGGAGAAGAGGCAGAAACACATTAACCAGGTCCTCGCCTGTCCGTGTACTCACCTCTCCATGCTCATCACAGGCCACAAGGCCGATCATGCGTGAGGACGGGTGTGGATAATCCACCAACACCATTTTCTTGAATGGGGATTCACCGGGTTTGGAAATGGCGACAACCACCTTCTGGATCGTTAAATAAATTCCCCGAACAAACGGAACCCGGCGCATCAGATACTCCCACGCACGAACCAGTTGTTTCCCGAAAAAATTAGCTGTCACCAAACCAATCACAAAAATAAACAGACAGATCAATATAAAACCTAATCCGGGAAGATGGAAATCTTCAGGAAGTGGAAGTTGCAGGCGAAGAATAATCCAGGTAACCACCGGCGCCATCAGTTGATCCAACTTGCTGATCACAAACGCCATCACGATAAAGGTCAAGGCGATGGGGATGGTTACGAGCAATCCCGCAATCATAGTCTGCTTGAGGAAACTTTTCACAAGACACTCGGAAATAAAAGAAATGATACAACCTGTCTGAACGGACGACCCATCATTCAGACGGTTTAATACATTTTAAGCGAAGGGTGAATTTCTGTCAAAATCCACATCGCCCGGTGATCTATCAAAAGCGGGATAAGCGTACAGGAAGCAGGGAGATAGAGTCAGGCCATCTCACACAGTTTGCCGGAAGAGGAAACCACGGTGGAACTCGGCACGCTTTTTTTCGGTGTTTTTTCTGTTGGCTGGGGATACCGAAACACCTTGTCTTCGAAGTTTCGGACCATGATCTCTCGATCGTTGTATTCCACGACCGTGTCGGGAAGCAGTCGGACTTTACCGCCGCCGCCGGGGGTATCGATCACAAAATAGGGCACTCCCATACCGGAAGTGTGACCTTGTAACCCGCGGATGATCTCAAGTCCTTTTTCAATCCTGGTTCGAAAATGATCCGTGCCGACCGTCATATCCGCCTGGTACAGGTAATACGGCTTGATACGAATCTTAAGCAGTTTATGAACCAATTCTTTCATGGTCTCCACATCGTCATTCACCCCTTTAAGCAAAACCGTCTGGCTTCCCAGCGGGATACCGGCATCCGCCATTCGGTTGCAGGCCAGTTCCACCTCCGGTGTGATTTCAGCAGGATGATTGAAATGCAGATTTGCATAGAGCGGATGATATTTCTTCAACATATCGCATAAAGCGGGAGTGATGCGTTCCGGCAGCGTACCGGGAACACGGGTACCAATGCGAATGATTTCCAGATGCGGTATTTCCCGGAGTGCGCCCATGATGCGCTCCAATTCCTTGTCGGGCACCAGAAGAGGATCACCACCGGACATGATCACATCGCGTATCTCCGGGTGTTGCGCGATGTATTCGATTCCCTGTCGTAAAGTTTCGCGGGTAACGATCCCCGGAAAACCTATCTTGCGTTTGCGGGTGCAAAAGCGGCAAATGATCGGGCACTGATTATTCAGCATCAACAACACGCGATCGGGATAACGGTGAACCAGTTCGGGAACGGGCATGTCCTCTTCTTCGTTGAGAGGATCGGTATCCAATGCTGCCTCAGCGCTTAACAAATCATCCAACTCTTCAGGAGTAGGGACCACCTGTTTCCACAAGGGATCATTCGCTTCCTTGATCTGGCTCAGGAAATAGGAGTTGATCCTGATGGGAAAAATTTCCGAAACTCTTTGGAGTTTTTCCTGGTGATCTTTGGATTCAGGTACAAAAGGCAGTTCTTCTACTTTTACCGCACTATCGCTCAGTTGTCTTTGCCAGCGCTCCATAGTGAACCTTTGATTGTTGATCAGGAATGAATTGAATAGGTTTTTTTGAGATAGTCTATGATGTCATATTCATCGTCCAACACCATTTCACCATCGACCAGCACCGGGACAGTGGTTTGACCCGAAACTTCGTGGACTTCTTTTCTTAAATGGTGGGGCCAGGGAACGTCGATTTTTTCGTACTCGATTTGAAGTTTCGACAAAACCTCTCGAACCATGGCACAATAACCGCATCCGTCAATATTGTAAAGTTTCATCATTGTTTATACCTTATTCTCCAGCCCGGTTGCACAGGGCACCATGACGGCATCCACCATGCCGTGAATTTTCTTTTTGTCGTGTGGGCACAGGGTCGCTAAAATACCGCCCAAACGCGCCTCATTCTCCACCACAAAATAATAGGGTGTCAATCGCGCCCGGCTCTCCATGACATCCATGGATTGTGTTTTTGAATTCCAGAAGGCGGCTTCGATCCGCTTCCCCTTATGAAATTCCTGCAATATATAGGGCTGATGCGGAAACTCCGCGAGCGCCCGGTCCAGGGTCCGGCCCCAGTCCTCACTCGACACATCGTGCCCCATCACCACGCCCCGGCTTCCCCACGCTTCCGGAGAATATCCGGAGGGCTTAACCACCAATTCCCGCTCTTTCTGGGTCAGGGGATACAGGTCCTGCCACTTGCTTACAGGATTCCCTTTGACCCTCAAATTGGGAATCACCGCATGGGGAGGCAATGGACGGTCGTCCAGCACCCATGTGTTTGGAATTAGATGAGCCAAAAGCGCAAAAGTTTCAATACCCAGCGCTTTTTCCCACCAGGAAATGAGCGCCGGATGATGCAACAGGGCAAAACTCAGTTTTTCCTCCAGATGAGGTTTGTAGGGCGGGGTGGTCCGAACACGGCCTTTTTTATTGCTGAACATCAACAATTCGACCTTGGGGATGTTTTTCAGGTCAAACAGCTCATAAAACCGGTATATCACCTCGATGGACACTTCCTGTCCAGCGTCGATCACAAACAATCCCTCTTCCTTGAACAGAATTTCGCGCGGATGCACCACATAAACGGGTAACCCCCTTTTTTTCAAAACATCTCCCAGGAAAACCATCTCACTCCAGTAATCCCGGGCCTCATCGGAAACAACGATGGCGGTGGCACATCCTTTTTCTCCTGCAACAGATTCGATCATTTGATAGAACAACGAGGGAATGCCCCCATTCGCCGAGCCGACAATGCTTCGATCCTCACGTGTGTAGAGATCCATCAATTGTGAGGTGAGACCAAAACCTCCCGGTACGGAATCCAGTTCGGTCACAGCAAATCCATCTTCCTTGACAATCACGTCAGGTCGGATAATGCCCGGAACCTGGGCCTTGAATCGCTTCATACGACTGTACTCCAGCAACTCCGCCGGTTTGCCGCGGTCCAGGTAGTCTGCCACCCAGGCGGGCACCCGGCCTTTCACACTATCGAAGTACAATTGATTGAGCGCAGTATAGAATTTCAGCAGATGCTGGCCAAGGTCCTGAAAAAAAGCCGCATCATTGGGAGATAAATGAAACGGATCAGGAGAGATACGCCAGCTGTTGTCGCCGTCGCCCTCTTGTCGGGAAAACAGGCCGGACGCCATGAGAGAGTTTTGGATATCGGCACAGATGTGATCGGGGCTGGCAATCATGGCTTCAGAGTAACATGAATGAGTCAACGATTCAGGAGAAACAGGCCTTTCCTGTCTTATAGGGATGCAAACCTTCCTTTAAAGTTGCAAAAACGATGATTCTATTTTTCATTCGAAGGTTAAGTCGTGCGGTGAGATAAAACCTTTCATGTGGCGAATCAAACAGTGCTATAATTCAATTTATTATAACGTATTTGAGGCCATCGTGGAAAATCCTGACCGGCCCCCGACATCGCTGAAAACCATTTCGTTGTTCCCCCTGCCCAACTCGGTTTTTTATCCCGGCACCGTGCTGCCTCTCCATATTTTCG
The DNA here is from genome assembly GCA_028278405.1 of Nitrospinaceae bacterium. Classification (GTDB taxonomy): domain Bacteria; phylum Nitrospinota; class Nitrospinia; order Nitrospinales; family Nitrospinaceae; genus SZUA-226. The sequence continues at coordinate 146,048 of JANQEK010000007.1, read as the reverse complement.
AAGAACGCTACCGGAAAATGGTTGGCGATGCCATCGATTCAGGCCAATGGATCGGGATGGTGCTTTTGCAACCGGGCTATGAAGACAACTATCACGGGTCACCAGACATCAATCCTGTGGGCTGTGCTGGAAGCCTTGATCACTGGACCCAACACGACGACGGCAAATACGATATCGTCCTGCGGGGGCAAAGCCGGTTCCGCATCGTCCGCGAAGTGGGTGACACGCTCTACCGCCAGGCCGAAGTTGAACTGCTCAACAGCGTCAACGATCAATCCATCGATCCCTCTTCAGATTTGTACAAGCAATTGATCGGGAGATTTCACGCTTTCACCAGCCAACTGCCGCTCAACAACGCTCAGAAGGTTGAAATGGACCTGCAGGATTGCAAAACATTGAGCGAGGCGGTCGACCGCGTCGCTTACTTTTTCGATCAACCCCTGAATGACCGGCAACTTTTTCTGGAAGAGCTGGACGTGATGAAGCGGTTCCAGATGATCCATAACCTGATCGACCTCAAACAGCGCATTGTCCAGCAATCCGCCCTCTTTTCAAAAAAAGGCATCGACTCCCGTTTGAACTGATCCGTTTTAAAGTCAATGTATATAAAAGACACCCAAAAGCAGAGATGGGTCTTGATTCTGATTATGACGGGAGTGGGCCTGGTCATGACCCTGGTTTCTATTTTCGTTTTGTATCAAACCGCTTATGAAGAAGAACGACGGCGCCTGGTGGAAGTCGCGCAAAGCCAAGCGCGATTGATGGAAGCGGTAGCACGGTTTGATATGAAGTACAGCCACAACTATCCGGAGGGAACAGAAGCGGCCACTCTCAGTCAGTTCATTGAAGCTCACAAAAAGTTTGAAGGATTCGGCAAATCAGGAGAGTTTCTCCTGGCCCGAAAAAAGGAAAACCAGATCGTTTTCCTGTTGAGCCACAAGCACACCGACCTGATGGTCCCAAAATCCCTGCCGATGGATTCATCTCTGGGAATTCCTCTGCAAAGAGCGTTGAATGGTGAATCTGGAACGATGGTCGGTCCCGATTATAGAAATGTGACCGTTCTGGCGGCGTACGAACCCATCAAAATATTGAACCTCGGTCTTGTTGCCAAAATTGACCTCCAGGAAATTCGTGCTCCCTTTTATCGGGCGGGGTTGATGGCTTTGGGAATCGGGTTTGCCGTCATTTCCGTTGGTGTATTGCTTTTCTGGAGAGTCAGCGATCCCCTGATCCGGGAAATCACCACCTCCCGCGAACAGTTGCGAAGTCTGGCGCGCCGGATTCAGGATATCAGAGAGGAAGAAAAGGAACGAATTGCTCGAGCGGTACATGATGATCTGGGACAACAGCTCACCGCCATCCAACTGGAACTGAATTATCTGGAAGAGGAAATTCGATCCGGAAACGATACAAAACAGATTCAGGGATCTTTTGATTCCATGTCCCGGTTGATTGAAAATACGGTTCGCTCGGTACAGCGGATTTCAACAGAACTCCGCCCGCAGATTCTGGATGTGTTTGGCCTGGGAGAAGCACTCCGTTGGCAAATCCAGGATTATCATAAACGCACCGGCCACCATTTTGATATCTCTGGAATCGACGATACAATTCAGGTGGATCGGGATCGGTCGATCACTTTGTTCCGTGTTTTTCAGGAAACCCTGACCAACATCTTTCGGCACGCCAAGGCCAACGAGGTACACATTCAGCTCACGCGAAAGAATCATCAGGTGATCCTGAAAGTGCACGACAACGGGATCGGCATCCCCATGGAAAAAATCGAAAGCCCGCAGTCGCTGGGCCTTCTTGGAATCCGCGAGCGATTGCTGGCTTGGAACGGCACTGTGAACATTGAAAGCCAGCCGGGGAAGGGAACCACCGTTTCCGTATACCTTCCTTTGGGAGACACCTAATGCCTGACTCTTCCAAAATCAAAGTTTTGATAGCCGACGACCATGACATCGTAAGGCAAGGCATCGAAAAAATTCTGTCGAAGGCTGATGGCATTACTGTCGTGGGAGAGGCCAGCGACGGCCAGGAGGTTATCGATCAAGTCAAGAAACTGGAGGTCGATGTCCTGTTGATGGATGTGGAAATGCCGAAAAAAACAGGATGGGATGTGCTTTCGGAGTTAAAAACTCTGAAACCCAATCTACCCATTATCGTTTTGAGTATATTTCCCGAAGAACATTACGGACCGCGTTTCATCAAAGCCGGCGCAGCGGGCTATCTCAACAAAGCCAGTAAACCCTCCACTTTGCTGGAAGCTATACGCAAGGTACATCAAGGTGGACGCTATGTCAGTCCTCAACTGGCCGATCTGCTGATCCAGGATCTCGGCCGCACCCCTGAAAAAAACCTTCACGACAAGCTCTCTCCCCGAGAATTTCAAGTATTTTGCGAAATTGCAGGTGGAAAAAAACTGAAAGACATTGCCGACGAGCTTTCCCTCAGCATCACCACCGTCAGCACCCACCGCGCCCACATCCTGGAAAAAATGAACCTGAAATCCAATGCCGAACTTGTTCGTTATGCTGTCAAGCACGGACTGGTTTCCTGACCCCCTGCCTATAACTCCCTTATCCTGAAGCTCTTCCAGCATCGTATTTATTCGATAGGGCATCATCGACCGGATGACCCGCAAAATACTGAATTAAACGATGTGCGCCCTTCTCCTGAAATCTTATTCTAAGATCAGTTAAAACGATGCTCCCGGAACGGAGCAAAGAACTATATCGATCAACATTCATTGAGAAGAATTTAAGGAGATCCTGTCATGAAACTTAAAGCTGTTTTAGCCGCTTTCTTTATTTCAAATCTGCTTTGGGCGGGAACGGCCATCGCCGATGTCGACATCAAACTCACCAGCCTGTCCGATCCCAAAGGAGCAGTGGGACAAATCGCGGGAACGGTAAATAGTTGTTCCGATCGCTTTGATCTGAGAGGAACGCTCGTGCATATTCCCGGTATTTCGGTTTCGACCCGTTTGGGAGCCAAACCCAACTTCACATTGCTCTCAGTTCCCGAAGGAGATTATCAACTGGTATTCGAACGGAACGGACGGATTCTAACCTCGGTCCCCCTGGTCACCGTTCGCGATAAAATGAAAACGACTCTGGGGAATATTACCTTGTGTCCGGACAATGATGGTGACGGTTACAACCTGATGGCGGATCTGGATGACTCCAATCCCGCCATCCATCCCGGCGCGAAGGAAATCTGTGATCGTAAGGACAACAACGGAAATGGTAAAGTGGATGAAGGTTGTTCCTATCGAAAGTGTCCTAAAGGCGGTAAATTCTGCCTGAACAACTGGAACAACAGCAACCGCGTGATCCAGAACAGTTACAAACCTTCCCCGCCACAGGTCCAACCGGAGATGGTTATAGATATCGTGGCAGAAAACCGTATGCGATAAACCTGCTACTCACCTGCCTGCGGTTGGTTAAAGCCAGCCGCAGGCTTTTTTATTTTCGTCCTGCCATTCCACCGTAGTCGATACCGGTGAGATCAGCCATATCTTTCTTCCAGGTTGTGAGATCACCCTTATTGAATTGATTGAAGTGTGTATGACCGCAGGCGCGCGCCAGAACTTTCATCAGATCCACCGACGCATTAAAAAAATTATTCAACCGTTGCGCGGATTCTTTCACATCCAACCGTTGGCGCAGATGTTCCTTCTGGGTCGCAATACCTACCGGACAGTTGTTGGTATGGCAGGCCCGCATTCCGATACACCCGATCGCCTGAATCGCCGAGTTGGAAACTGCGACGGCATCGGCCCCCAGGGCCAGCGCTTTCGCAAAATCCGCTGGCACCCGCAGACCGCCGGTGATAACCAAAGTAATGTCTTTGCGGCCCAGCCGGTCCAAATGGTGTCGCGCCCGCGCCAGTGCCGGAATGGTTGGCACGGAAATATTGTCACGGAACAGGAGTGGTGCAGCACCGGTACCGCCGCCGCGTCCGTCCAGGATGATGTAATCAACACCCACTTCCAATGCCGCGTTAATGTCATCTTCGATATGCTGTGCAGATAACTTGTAGCCAATCGGCAACCCGCCAGTGGCTTCACGCACTTCCGCGGCAAATGCCTTGATCGGCTGAATGTCCTTCCAGTCCGGAAACCGTGGAGGGGACACCGCGGGTTCTCCTTCTGCCAAGCCGCGCACCTGGGCAATCTTACCCTTTACCTTGTCGCCGGGAAGGTGACCGCCGGTACCGGTCTTGGCGCCCTGCCCGCCTTTGAAATGAAACGCCTGGCAACGCTGCACCTTGTCCATGGAAAACCCGAAACGGCCCGACGCCAGCTCATAGAAATACCGACTGTTGGCCGCCTGCTCATCAGGCAGCATGCCGCCTTCGCCACTGCAAATACCGGTTCCTGCAAGCTCTGCACCCGACGCCAAAGCCACTTTGGCCTCTTCCGACAGCGCGCCGAAACTCATGTCCGACACGAACAGGGGAATTTTTAGCGTCAGCGGTTTTTTGGCGTTGGGACCGATGACCACCTCCGTGCCCACGGGATCATCGTCAAGCAAAGGCACCGTAGCCAATTGGGCGGTCACGAACTGAATGTCATCCCACAGAGGAAGCTCGTCGCGGGGAACACCCATCGCCGCCACACTGCCGTGATGTCCCAGTTTCGACAATCCATCTTTTGCCAATTGCTGGATAAAATGGTTGTGTGGCTCGGCATCCGTACCTCCGGTATCGGCGTACTGTCCGAGATAGGCGTCGCGATCAAACGGTTGCGGGTGTTCTTTTTCCCATTCTGCGATTTCCTCTTCATCGACAAAAACGGTTTGGTTTTCCATCCATGAGGAAAATTTCGGAAGCACTTCCTCGTCGTTGTACTCGCTGACTCCGGTGTCGTACCGGAAGTCCCATTTGTGTACGCCGCAAATCAGATTGGTGCCGGAAACAAACCCATCGCTCAACAACGCTCCCCGGTGCGGACACCTGCCATAAAAAACTGACACTTGATCGTCATACCGCACAATCACCAGATCCACATTCGCCACCAGTGCGTAAGCCGGCTCCCGGTCTTTGAGAGCATTCCACTGCGCCACTTCCACTTTATGCATTCATTTTCTCCATTGGTGAGGGTTGGAAGATCACGTTCCTGATTAGGTCGTCTCTTGAAGCTTGTGCTTACTATTATTTTTTAATTGGCGGTCGACTTTTTAAATTCAATAACTTTCCATCCCTGCAGGACCAGAAGATACCCGTTGCCCAGAAACACCACCAAAACCAAAAATAATTCCAATTGGTTCAATAAGGATAAAATTACCAGCGCCATGGTGTTGGTGCAGACACACAAGGGACCCATCCGGGTCAAAAAGGTTTTATCCGCAAACCAGCGTTTTCGATGTTCTTCGCTTACCTCATAATCCGCCGCTTCGCGGCTGAGGCGATCCATCGCCGCGATCAGCGCATCCTGCCAGCCGTAAACCACGTTATGAAACCGCTGGAGAAACAGGACAACTTCTGACAATTCTCCGGAGTCCACTGCCCTCCGGTCTTTTTCCGTTACGGTTTCATCCGTCCGGTTTTTCTGATAAGAACCCACCCAGTCGGTATAGCTCACGTAATAATACACCCAGTAACTGCACTGCAGCAGGCTACTGACAAGCGCCAGGAGACCCAGCATCCAGATGAAACCGGGATTCGAAGATTCCTGCGCCATGCGAAAAGTAATCGCTCCATAAACCAGCACGGAAACCACAAAATCAGAAAACGAATCAAGAAACCGGCCGAAACGCGACTCTTCTCCACGAAGACGTGCCAAAGGTCCGTCGACATTGTCGAGAAAAAGTTTTCCATACAGGAAAATCGCGCCCCAGATCAGCGCTGTCTCCGAACTTGAAGCATAAAAAGCGGCAGCGAACAGACCCATCACCAGCGCCACCAGGGTAATGGCATTGGCAGATACCGGTAACGGATACAAGAGGCGTACCGCCCAGCGGTTGGGAAAATACCACAATTCGTTGACATCGAAAAACCGGCAGCCTTCGGGCAGTTTGTTCATTTTTTCGAAATCGGTAGGGTCAGCCATGGAGAAGCTCCCGGCGTCAACAAATGCCGCAGATTTTGCAGGTGGCAGTATCGCACACAGGGGTGTGCTTGTGGCGCAAGGCGCGCTGGTAATCCTGCCAGAGAAATTTCGGAAAGTATCCGTGATCTATGATGTCCCACGGCAGATAATCGTCTTTTTCAAATTGACGATAGACCGAATGATCGGGGTGCGGTTCGGCTTTCTGCAACGCTGCTTTTTCGTCGTGACCATTAACGAGATACTCTTCAAAAAATGATAACACCCGCCTGTCGCCTCGGGAGAGATAGGTCTGCAAATACGCTTCGTTGGGGGAACCGAAACTGAGTTCGATGTTCGGCAACCTGGACAGGGCCTTGCGCACTTTCATAAACCGTTTTTTCAGAACCGGCACACGTTCCATCGGGTGCCACTGAAACGGCGTGCCCGGCTTTGGCACCAGTGGACTCAGACCGATCGTTACCGATCCGATGTTGCCGCGCGTGCGGCAAGCGGTCACGTACACCTTTTGGATATTCTCTATGAGCCGGATGAATTGATCGATATCCTCGTCCGTTTCCGTCGGCAAACCGATGATCGAATAGATTTTGAGATGCAGGATACCCTTTTCCGTCAGGAAGCGGCACTTGTCGACAACAAAATCATCACTCGCCGATTTGTTGATGACATCGCGCATACGCTCCGACGGCGCATCAATAGCCACCGTTAAAGTCTTCTGCCCACTTTTGAGGATCAGGTCGACCAGCTCGTCCGTCAGCGTCTCCATCCGCAGAGAGGAAAACGAAAGCTTCTTGCCTTCCGCCACGAGCCGTCGCGCCAGACTCAACAACTGTGGATGATCGGTGACCGAGGGACCCACCAGCCCAATTGTGGAGGCTTCCTTTCCCTGATCAACCAACACCTCCGCCAGTGAATCGTAGGTCTGTGTCAAGTCCGGTTCGCGCGGCGGACGATAGATGAACCCGGCCGTGCAGAAGCGGCATGCCCAGATGCATCCGCGCGTCACTTCCATCAATGCCATGTTTTTAAATGCAGTTGTTTCTTCGTGCATTTCCGAATGTGTGCACAACTCCGGCGAACCCTCCGGCACCCAGTGCCGCTCCACACGTTCAGGCACAAACGATTCGGCTTGAAGCGTGGTTTGATTTGTCGTGTCATACACCGGCTCGTAAAATTGCGGAACGTAGAGACCCGGTTGGGTTGCCAGGTCCTTGAGCAATTCGCGCGGATCATTCCATCGGGAGTGCGTAACATGGTCGAAAAACCGTTCCGCCATGCCCTCGCCTTCACCGACGAAACACAGATCGAGAATATCCGCCAAGGGTTCCGGATTGATGAACAACGCCGACCCTCCGGCGGTCACCAGCGGGTATTGCGATCCGCGCTGTTTGCGGTCCAGCGGGATACCGAAATAGTCGAGGATCAAAACAGTGTTCAGGTAATCCGGCTCGAAGGAAATGGAAAACGCGATGATGTCGAAGTCCATCGGCAAGCGGTCCAGATCGTGCGAGCGCAATTGATCCGACTTCAGTTGGGCCGTAGTCGGGTCCCAGCCCGGCGGCAGGCTGAACCGGTCACATGTCACCCCGTCGATGTTGTTCAGCAGGCTGAACACCCGCTGAAACCCGAGATTGGCCAGGGCCACATCGCTGGTGCTGGGATAAACCAGCAACACGCTGACCGGGCGGGCGGCGCCGGAAACCTCGCTTAATTGTTCCTCCAGAGCTGTTTCCATCATATAATCGTTAACGTTAATCGGATATAGCATCATACTCCAAAATGACCCTGCGGACCAGAGGCCACGCCCTAATGAGCGTAAATCCACGACAACCCGATCCGAACGAGCGGATGAAATCCTATCTGCTCAAGATCGCCACCGGACCCAAAATGAGTAAGGACCTCACCCGTGACGAGGCGGAGGACGCATTGTCCCTCATTTTGAATGACGAGGTTTCGAACGAACGCGCAGCGGTATTCCTGATCGCCGCCCGCATGAAACTGGAAACGCTGGAGGAAAACATCGGCTACTGGAAGGCACTCGATACCACCACGATCAGCCAGGAAGTAAAATTCGACAAGCTGGCGCAGATTGCCGAGGCGTTCGACGGATTTCAACGAACACCGATATTCACGTTTTATACCATTCCACTCCTGGCGGAAATGGGATTGCCGGCTTACGGACATTCCGCCCTGCCCCTGCCGCCGAAGTTCGGCATCACTTTCGAGGACCTGCTGATCAATCATTACGGGGTTGCAGCGGACCAGACGTTTGAACAACGAAAAACATTGATCGAACAATTCGGGTTCGGCTACCTCGGCACACAGCACACCCATCCGAAACTGGATGCTTTGAAGGACCTGCGCGCGGAAATCGTGAAACGTCCCATGTTGGCGACCATGGAAAAATTGCTGATGCCGCTGCAGGCTAAAACCAATTACCTTGCGACCAATTATTTTCATCCGGGATATGAGGAATCGATGCTGGCGGTTGCGGCGTTGGGGGGATGGGATATCGCCGTCGTCGGAAACGGTATGGAAGGTTCTACATTATATGGCATACATAAAACGGCGAAACTCTTTGTCCATCTGAACAAGGTCGGTGTGCAGGAGAAACAACTGGACGCCGGCCGTGATTTGAATCCCTCAACCGTTCAACAGATTGAGGAAGCGTTTGAAGCTTTGAAGGAAATACCCTCAACCCGGGAGAGTGTCACCGAATTGGGAGAGCAGGCGCTTCATGGTAAAGGCGGACCCGCCGAACCGTTGATCGCCTGGCAGGCCGCGACACTGGGTTTGCTATTTGGCCGTTTCCAGGACGTGACGAACGGATACGAAGCCGCCCATCAATTTCTCAAATCCGGGCGCTGCTCTGATAACTTTATAAATTATCTCAAGAAGAGCAAGCAACAATAACTCTTCATTGCTTTTTCAACATCGGTTCTAAGTACTGGAAGACGGTTTCAGTGACAGTGGCATAGCCATTGCCCAGAGGATGCACGCCGTCGGGTTGGGTGAGTTCGGGGCGGGCGGCGACGTTTTCCAGGAAAAACGGGATGAGGGGAACTTGATACTGTTGCGCCAGCAAAGTGAACGACTCGCGAAATTCCCTGCTGTATTCGACGCCCAGGTTGGGGGTGATCTCCATTCCCGCCAGCAAAACCTTCGCGCCTTTTTTCTGACAGATTTCGATAATCTGTCCCAGGTTTTTGCGCATCTCACTGATCGGTAAACCGCGCAGGCCGTCGTTGGCGCCCAGTTCGACGATGACGATCTCCGGATCATGCTGGAGCACCCAATTGATGCGTGACGCACCACCCGCCGTGGTGTCGCCCGAAACCCCGGCATTGACCACCTTATAATGATACCCCTTAGCATCGAGAAGCCGTTGCAAACGGGCGGGATAGCTGTCTTTGGGGTCCACACCGAATCCGGCGGTGAGGCTGTCGCCGAACGCGAGGATCACCGGCTCACTGTATCCATAGGAAGCGCTCATCAAAATGACACAAAATAAAAACCCGGAAAAAAGGTTTGTAAGTTGACGCCGGACTTTGTAACAATAATTCATAAACCTGCTCACACGGAAACCCGATGATCGAAATCCAACAATTGACCAAATCCCTGCACGGCGGCGGGCACCGGGTGGATATCCTTACCGGCATCGACCTGACCATCCCCGACGGACAGTTTGTCGCTGTGACCGGTCCTTCAGGAAGCGGCAAAACCACCCTGCTCAGCCTGATCGCCGGGCTGGATGTGCCTACCAGCGGATCGATCAGGGTCGATGGTGAGGATATCACGAAACTGAATGAAGATGAACTGGCCCTCCTGCGCGGTCGCCGGTTCGGTTTCGTGTTCCAGAACTTTCATCTCATCCCCACACTAACGGCAATAGAGAACGTGATTCTTTCGGCAGAACTGACCGGCGCTTCGAGCGCGCACAAAAAATCCGAGGACCTGTTGGGCGTGGTGGGACTGGGCGACCGGCTGCACCATTACCCGTCACAACTGTCCGGCGGTGAACAACAACGTCTGTCTCTGGCGCGTGCTTTCGTCAACGAACCGGATATCGTGCTGGCGGACGAACCGACCGGCAACCTCGATTCCAAAAACAGCAAACGTATCCTCGACCTGATCGCAGAACTGCACCGGGTAAAGCAGGCCACCATCATTCTGGTCACTCACGAACCGCACGTCGCGGAACGCACGCAACGCATCCTTACCATGGACGACGGCAAAATCGTGTCCGATACCCCGACAAACACGCTATGAACACCGGCAAGCTGACCTTCCGCCAATACCTTGCACTGGCATTCGCCGAAACGCGCGGCGCGGGAAAGCGTTTTCTATTTTTCGTTATTTGTCTCGCCATCGGCGTCGGTGCCGTAATGACGATCAAAAGTGTCTCGGACATTATGGAGCAGGCCATCCTCGGGGAATCCAAGAGCCTGCTGGCGGCGGATATCGAAATCAAAAGCAGCTGGCCTCAAAGCGAAGCCGACCGGATTTACCAGAAGTCCGCTCTGCCGGAGTCGGAATTCCAGTTTCTGCGAGAGGTGCATGCCATGGCACGCTTCCCCGACACCCGGGGTGAACGCAATGGTGCTCTGCTGGTCGAATTGAAATCCGTTCCCACGGAAGCGCCCCTGTACCCTTTCTATGGAATTCTGAAAACAAAACCCGCACGCCCGTTACCCGATCTGTTGTCCGGCACCGGCGCGCTGGTGGAACCGAATTTTTTACTCAAGACAAAACTGAAAGTCGGCGACACGTTTCAACTGGGATCGGTTGCCGCGCGCATCAATGGAGTCATTGAAGGCGAGCCGGACCGCATTTCGCTGGCATTCAGCATGGGCCCGCGTGTCATCGTGTCCAATGCCACACTGGACCAGTCCCAACTCATCGCACCGGGAAGCCGCATCCGCTACAAAACGCTGGTTCATTTGCCAAGAGATGCGGATCCGGAACAGGCAGTCGACCGGCTGACTTTTGGATTAAAAGACAAAGGGATTTCCATTCGCACCTACCGCGACATGGAATCCAATCTCACCAGCTCGGTCGACCGCATGGGGAAATACCTTGGTTCGGTCGGGGTGATCGCGTTATTGATGGGCGGCATCGGCATTGCGATGATCATCCGCACCTTCATGGCGCAGAAGCTGGACACCATTGCCATCCTCAACTGTCTGGGGGCCACGTCGCGCACGGTGTTTCGTGTGTATCTTCTTCAGGCGGTTTTACTGGGGTTGACCGGCAGCGGATTGGGAGTCGCAATCGGTTACGCCCTGCAATACCTGCTGCCTGCCGAGATGTCCAGCTTGCTGAACATCCAGTTCGAACCCGGGTTTCTGTGGGTACCGGCAGCGCAATCATTATCTCTCGGAATGGGAACCACCCTGCTGTTTACCGTATGGCCCCTGATCCGGGCCGTGCAGACTCGTCCTTTACGTTTGTTCCGCCACATTGCAGAGGAAGAGGAATTGTCGAAGGGATCGCGCCGGGGGCGCTGGATCATGGGAACCCTGTTTGCGTTGGGACTGGCGGCTATTATTTTCTGGCAGGCGGAATCCATTAAACGGGGCCTGATATTTCTGGTTGCACTGGTGGTCTCGGCGGGTCTCCTGGCGGGAATCTCGGCGCTGCTTCTCAAAACACTCCGTACATTGCCACCCTCGAAACGCATGACCCGGCGTTATGGTTTCGCCAATTTATACCGACCGAACAATCAGGCCGTCTCTATTATCACCGCACTGGGTATCGGTATCATGCTGGTGCTTTCAATCCGGCTGGTGCAGATGGACATGATTGCCATGCTCAATAAAAATACCGATATCAAACCGCCGAATTTTTTCTTCATCGATATCCAACGCGGACAAAACACAACGTTTGAAAAAGTGGTTCGTCAAACCGCGCCCGATGCCAAACTGGAGCTGACACCGCTCGTGCGTTCCCGGTTGTACAGCATCGATGATCGCAAAATGGAAAACTGGCAATACAAAAACAAACATGAAGAAGAATGGTTCATCACACGCGAGTTTGTTTTGACTTATATGGATAATGAACCCCCGCGCGACAATACTATCGTCAAGGGACGGTGGTGGAATAAAGAGGAGGCTCAACTTTCGCAGGTGTCTCTGGAAGAAGACGCAGCCCGCAGATTGGGAGCCAAACTGGGTTCAAAGCTCACAGTAGATATTCAGGGCATTCCCGTCACCGCCGAAGTGACCAGCATCCGCAAAGTGAGCTGGCGCAACATCCGCACCAATTTCTACATGATTTTTTCACCCGGCGCGCTGGCACAGGCTCCGGTGACTTACGTCGGTTCCGTCAGTCTCGAACCTGAAAAAGAAATGGCCCTGCAAACGGCAGTGGTAAATGCATTGCCGAACATCACGGCGCTCAGCACGCGTGACATCGTGAACACGGTGGAATCGGTCGTCAACAAACTGCTGACGCTGGTGGATTTCATGTCGGGCTTCGCGATTGTTTCCGGTTTGTTTATTTTGTCAGGCGCCATCGCATCGACCAAGTTCCGGCGGTTGAAGGAGTCCGCGATCCTCAAAACGTTGGGGGCAAAACGCAGTGTCGTGGCTTCGATCCTCGGTTACGAATACGCCATGCTGGGAGTCATCGCCGCCACGATCGGCGTGTTGCTTTCGTCAGGGCTGTCCTGGGCGGTGATGGAGTACATTGTTAAATCCGACTGGCATTTGAGAATCGGACCTCTGGGATGGGCATTACTGACAGCAGTTCTACTCACCACGGTTACAGGTATCGCGAGCAGCCTCGATGTATTGCGCAACAAACCCATTCAAACATTGCGAAAATTAAGCAGTTGAGAACCTCTCCTTATTAAGGATAGAATCATCAGGCAACGCTGAACGCATTACCGGTCACCTTGTTCCCTCTGATATTCACTCTATGCTCTTCAACTCGCTCACCTTCATCGTATTTTTTGTAATCGTTCTCGGGCTCCACTACACCATCCGATCCTGGCGGACCCAAAAATTCGTCCTCCTTATCGCAAGCTATCTATTCTACGCCGCCTGGAATCCGCCTTTCGTGATGCTTCTGTGGCTTTCCACGATTGTCGACTGGTACGTTGCCAAAGCCCTGGAAGCGCAGGAAGCTCCCGCGAAACGCCGGTTCTTGTTGACCCTCAGTCTTGCAACGAACCTGGGAATGCTGGGTTTCTTCAAATATGGCGAATTTTTATTGGAAAATTTCATTGGGCTGGCTCATTTAGCGGGAATGGAATTTCATCCGGCCCTACCCAGCATTGTTTTGCCCGTGGGGATTTCATTTTATACTTTTCAGACGCTTTCCTACACGCTCGATGTTTATTTCCGGAAAAGCAAGCGCTGCCAATCCTTTCTGGATTATGCGCTTTATGTAACTTTTTTTCCGCAACTGGTTGCCGGGCCTATTGTCCGGGCATCTGATTTTCTACCGCAATGTCTTCAACCCAAGCGTGCAACCCGTGACCAGTTCGGCTGGGGGCTTTATTTCATAACCCTTGGCCTGTTTCAAAAGGTTGTTCTGGCAGATGGATTGCTGGCATCTACGGCGGATACCATATTCAAAGCCAAGGATGATCCCGTTTTCTTTTTAGACGCCTGGCTCGGGGTGTTCGCGTTCTCGGCGCAAATTTTTTGTGATTTTGCAGGGTATTCCACCTGCGCGATTGGCGTCGCGCTGTGTTTGGGATTCGTGCTCCCTGACAATTTTCGTTCTCCCTACGCCGCTATCGGGTTGTCAGACTTTTGGCGTCGCTGGCACATCACACTCTCCAGTTGGTTGCGCGACTATCTCTATATCCCACTCGGAGGCAACCGCGGAGGCACTGCACGTACGCTGGCTAATCTGATAATCACCATGTTCCTGGGCGGACTCTGGCACGGAGCTTCCTGGACGTTTGTGGTCTGGGGTCTTCTGCATGGGTTTTATCTGGCCGTGGAACATTTACTGCGACAACTTTTTCCAAGTGTTTCCTGGGTCAAGACGGGACTGGGACGGTTCGGTCTGAGCCTATTGACTTTCCTTCTGGTCAGTCTGGCCTGGGTGTTTTTCCGTTCCAGCGATTTTCCAACCGCCTGGTTGTTGCTCGGCTCTCTTTTCGATTTCGGAGGAAACGGATCGCAACTGCTTCTAACACGGGAAATTATCCAAGTTACTCTGGTGGTCGGCGGGTTGTTAGCGACTCACTGGTACCTGCACGAAAAGAGGCTGGAGCATGCCATGCAAAACCTGCCAGCCTGGTGGGTGGTCGTTATCTGGGCCACGATGTTGTGCGGTTTAATTTTAACGCAGGGAGGGGGCAATGCCTTCATCTACTTCCAGTTTTGAAACCTACGAGTTGAAGAGAATCATTCCCAAGCATCATTGGATGCTGCTCGCACTATTCAGTGTGGTGATCACTGCAGTCATGACTCTGGGATGGGAACTGTATTGCCGAAGCCTGGGTTATGAACCCTCTATTAATGACTCCACCGACTTGTGGGCTAGCCGCCGTATCGTGCTGGATGCAGAACCGGACCGAACCGTATTGATCGGTTCGTCCCGCATGCTTTTTGATTTCGATATGGATGTGTATGAACAGGAGATGGGAGAACGCCCGGTGCAACTGGCGACTGTCGGGACCAATCCACTTGCTTACCTGGAGGACTTGGCGGATCATCCGAAATTTTCCGGAACCGTGATTGTCGGTGTGGTGCCGAAGCTGTTTATGGCCCCGGGAGGCCCACTGGTGGCAGCTTCTAAGAAACATCTGGACCGCTACCGCGATTGGAGTCCCACTCAAAAAGCCGGACACTATATCGCGCGCATTCTGGAACGCAGACTGGCGTTTTTGAACAAGGAAGACCTGACCCTCAACCAACTTCTATTGAGGTGGAATCCCCCAAACCGTGAGCAGGTGAAAGTGCCGCCAACTCTTCCACCTCATTTTCATACCGTAGATGAAGAGCGACAGGGAGGCATGACCGATTTCGCTGAAAAAACAATGGCACTGCAAAAGCGCATCCAACAAATCTGGCTGCCCTTGTTTTCACCGCCGCCGCCAAACAAGGGACAAAGCCCGGAGGAGCAAAAAGCCGAGCATCAAAAGGCGGATAAACGTATTTTCGATAGAACCAAGAAAGCGGTGGATAAAATCCGCACACGCGGCGGGAAAGTGGTTTTTTTACGACTACCCTCAACCGGGGAATTGCGAGCGCTCGAAAACAAATACACGCCTCGTACTCAGATTTGGGACCGGCTTCTAACAATCACCGCAGCTCCCGGTATTCATTTTGAAGATTACCCGCAACTCACCGACTTCGATTGCCCCGAATGGTCTCATCTCAATAAAAAAGATTCTACCGAGTTCACACGGCGATTGATTCCTCTATTTAAGAAAATTCGTTCCAAAGGCCGAATGTAAAAATTAATAATCCTGAAACCAATTTAAAAATTCAGATATAATAAAAACATCGCCCACAAATTGTGAGTGCTGATGATGCTCTACCGCAAAACATTTCGTAAATCTTATCGTTTGAGTCCTCAGTTATGGTGGGTTGCGGTAATTTATGGACTTCTGTTTTCCCCATCCGTAATGTTTGCAGATGTCAGCAATTATGTTCACGACAAGCCTTACGAAGCGCCGCAGTACGTCCCCCCGCCGCCGCCCAAATCAAAAGTTCATCTCACTGACAATCACGACGGCACGCTTACGGATCAACAGGGATTGATGTGGACCCAGAAGGACAGCTATGCTGACCTGGGACAATGTTTAAATTGGTATCAGTCCTATGAATACGTCAAAGGGCTCAAGACGGGCGGCTACACCGACTGGCGCATGCCCACCACGATGGAGTTGTACGGAATCTATGATGACACCATCGAAAACGTCATGGCCTGGGACCATGATCCGGAGAATCCCCTGCATCTGGATAAAATGTTCGCAGACGGTGCGGCGTATTGGTACTGGTCCGGAGAAAAGCAGGATACCGACCTCGCGGATTGCTGTGCTCCGTCCTATTATTTTGTGAAAGGATTTTCCAACGTACGGCGGTTGTCCATGTGCACCAACGGGGGTGTACGCGCCGTTCGTAACGCGCGGTAACCGTTTACTCGGAATTGCGGAGGGCGGGTAAATGGATACGGAAGGTACTGCCCTTGCCCACGAGACTGTCCACACTGACGCTGCCACCGTGTACCTGGGCGATGTGTTTAACGATGGCGAGACCCAGCCCGGTACCTCCCATTTCGCGGCTCCGGTCCTGGTCCACCCGGTAGAACCGCTCAAACAAACGCGGGAAATGCTCTTTCGCGATGCCGCGGCCTTCATCAATCACCGCTACAACAACTCCCTTCTTTCCAGTAGAAACATCTACACAAACATTCGTGGAAGGCAGACTGTACTTGATGGCATTATCCACCAGGTTAATGACCGCCTGTTCCAGCAATTGAGGATTGATTCGGGCTGCAACCTGGTTCGTGCATTTCAGATCGACGCGAACGGTTTTCTCCAACGCTTTGGGCGCGCAGGCCTGGATCGCCATTTCGAGAACCGGCTTCAGAGCACTTTCCTCAAAAACAATATTCACTTTCTCCGCATCCTGCTCCAACTGCGACAAACTGAGCAGATCGTTGATAATGGCATTGAGACGGTCCGCCTGGCTGGCGACAATTCCCAGAAACCGTTTGCTGTCTTCCGGTTTATCCATGGCACCGCCCAACAGGGTTTCGACAAATCCTTTAATGGATGTGATGGGTGTTTTGAGTTCGTGGGAAACATTGGCGACAAAATCGCGGCGCATGGATTCCAATCGTTTCAAGCGTGTAACATCGTTCACCACGATCACCGCACCAATAGGAGTCTGCTTGAAATCCTTGAGAGACGTTCCGATCAGGTGAAGAACCTGTTCATTCTCTTCCCGATGAAACACAATATCTTCCTCGACCGTTTCCGAACTGGCGAGCGCTTTTTTGACGAACTTCTGTAACTGGGTATTTCGCATCACCATGGCCACCGGCTGCCCCGAAGCAAAACCATTGGAAACATCCAGAAGTCTGGCGGCAGCTTGATTGAGGCTGAGTACGGTTTCACCGGAATCCACAGCGATCACACCTTCCACCATACTGGACAAAATCGCCTCCTGTTCGTTGCGCTGAGCGGTAACGGTGTGAATGCGGTCGTCCAATTGAGCGGCCATGATATTGAGCGCTTCAGCCAGACGGATCACATCGTCAGGACCTTCCACCTGAATGCGCGAATTCAATTGTCCGGATGCAAACCGCTCGGCAGTGTCCTTCATCTGGGAAAGAGGCCGACTGATACGGTTGGAAATATAAAGGCTGACGGGTGTCGCAGCCAGAGCAATCAACAGGCCGGCGAGGACAATTTTCCACAGTATTTCCCTCAACGTTTCATCAATGAGGGTCAGAGGAATGGACAGGCGGACGACACCTATCGGTTGAGCGTCTTGCTTAACGGCAAGGGCAACATACATCAAATTGGATTTCATCGTTCTGCTATAGCGGACCGACGACCCTGTTGCTCCCGTTAAAGCCTCCTTCACTTCGGGACGGTCTGCGTGACTATCCATTCGGGACGGAGTTTCTTCAGAGTCCCCGACAACCGTTCCATCGGGAAGAATCAAAGTCACCCGTTGAGCTCTGGGTTGTCCCAGAGTTTCCGCCAGACGTTTCAGTGCGGGAACGTTACCGGACGCGAAGTGGTGGGACACCTGCTGTTGAACCAAACGGGTACGGGATTCCAGGTCTGCAGAAGTCTGTTGATAGTAAAAATCTTGAAGAGCGTTGATGGTATACCAACCGATGGCCCCGAGGGAGAACAGGGTAACCAACAGGTAGGAAAGGTACAGTTGCCTGTGCAACGTTTTTCGAAACATCACGATTCCTGGAACCGGTATCCCACTCCTCTTACAGTTTCAATATACTCGGAGTAACTACCTAACTTCCGGCGCAGGCCTACGATCTGAAAATCCACCGAGCGGTCGGTGACCGCATGGTCCTCGCCACGGACCTTATCAACAATCTGTCCACGGGTAAAGACCCAGCCGGGCCGGGAAGCCAACGTCTGAAGGATGCGGAATTCAGTGAAGGTTAAATCAAGTTTTTTGTTTTCCAGCAGAGCCTCATGGCGACCGGGATGAATGACCAGATCATTGATCTGAATCACATCCCCATCCTCCTCTTCCGAAGAATTTCTGCGACGAAGCACCGCCTTTACACGGCTTAATAGAATTTTTGGACTAAACGGTTTGACCACATAATCATCCGCTCCCAGTTCCAGCCCGGTGACAATGTCAGTCTCATCTCCCTTGGCGGTAACCATAATGACCGCAATTCCCTGGGTGACCGCGTCGCGCTTCAGTTCCTTGCAGACATCCAGACCATCGAGGCCGGGAAGCATCAAGTCCAGGAGCACCAGATCGGGGTTTTCGGTACGGGCGGCTTCCAACCCTTTTTCTCCACTGAGGGCACAGTTAACCTGATAGCCTTCTTTGACTAAGTTGTATCGAATGAGTTCTTGAATATTTTCCTCGTCTTCAACGACCAGGATTTTTTCGGTGGGCATCGCGTTCTCCCTGTTTTCGGTTATAATTTACCATTGAACAGCGAGATTGTTAGATTTTAATTAGATATTTCCTAGGCTCGTGGAACCAATTGAGGCGAGGCGGCACCTCCGTACATGTAGGAAAGGAATTTCGGACCCTCCATATAAAACCTCTTGTAGCCCAAAATTCTAAAACCCGCGCTTCGTATCAGGGAATCAATCTCGCGGTTCACATGGCATCCACCTGCAAAACATTTCTGTATGGGATTCCACAGGTTTTGAAAGCGGGCAACACTGCGGTCCGGGCTGAGTCCGTGTTCCAGAAAATAATAGCTCCCTTCGGGATTCAGGACGCGCTTGATTTCCTTCAAAGCGGCTTCGGGATTAGGAATCGTGCACAGGGTCCAGGTGCTCACCACGGCATCGACTGATTTGTCGGGCAAGTTAAATCGCTCTCCTTCCAACTCCACAAACTCGACAGGAAAGGGAACTTGACGAATTCTTTTTGCGGCCAACCGGCGCCCCACTTGCGAAGGGTCCAGGGCATAAAGGTGGGTGACCCGGTTGGTGTAATACGGCAGGTTCAATCCGGAACCGAAGCCGACTTCCAAGACTTTGCCTCCAACATCCTTAAGATATTGCTGGCGCAGCTTGCTGAACCGCGGCCAGCACATGGTCCAGTTGATACCTCGAGGAAGGATCTGATCTTCGTAAAAACCCATAGCATTTGATGAAAGTAAGAGATAACCCTGTGTTTATAATGGTTTTAGGTTACAATTGAACAACTTGATTTTCCGGAATATCTGACGCTATATAATTGTAGCATTATTAATCCTGTAATAAAGTTTAAGTCATTCTCCATGGCCATCGTAAAACGAATTCTTCTGGACGTGCTGAAACCCCACCACCCCGGCTCGCTGGAGTTTGCCCAAACACTGGCAGATCTTGATCCAGGCTACCGGGTCAACCTGAGGGTGGAAGAAGTCGACGAAAACACTGAGAGTATTGTTGTGGTGATTGAAAGTGAAAATATTCGTTTCGATGAAATCGACCAAGCCATCAAAAAAATGGGTGGTACGATTCACAGTGTTGACGAAGTGGATGCCGAAGGCAGCCCGCCAACCGCTGCCGACTGAAAAATTGTTTCCCCCCGATTATAAAATGGCCTCATGTCATTGATCCAAAATATCCGATCCCTGTGGAAGCTCAGTCAGGCGGGACAGATTGCACGCCGTTATTTTGTGACCAACGGGTTCGATGGAGCGCTGACCATGCTCGGTATCCTCCTCGGGTTTTACACCGGGGGCGACACGTCCTTGAGGATCGTCATCAACGCCTGCCTGGGGGCGGCGATTGCTCTGGGCATCAGCGGATTCACCAGCGCTTATCTCAGCGAAACCGAGGAACGAAAAAAAGAATTGAAAGAATTGGAAGAGTCGCTGGTATCACCGCTGGAAGAATCCGACTACGGCAGAGCCAGTCAAATCACCCCCTGGGTGATCGCGGCTGTCAATGGTCTGTCTCCGTTTTTGATTTCACTGTTTATCATCATGCCACTGTGGCTGGATAAAATCGGAGTGGCAATGCCCCTGGGCCCATTGGAAACCGGCATCGGTTTTTCCTTTCTTACGATTCTTTTTCTGGGAATTTTTCTGGGACGGATCAGCGGAACTTTCTGGCTGTGGTCAGGCCTGCGCGCGGTTCTTATCGGACTCGCTACTGCCGGAATCATATTTTTAATCAGCAGCAATTCTTGATTAAAGTGTACGAAGGATGAAATAAAAAATGCCAGCCTGTAACGGCTGGCCTTTTTTGAAAAATGGCGGGGCCGACGAGACTCGAACTCGCGACCTCCGGCGTGACAGGCCGGCGTTCTAACCAACTGAACTACGACCCCGCGGTCGTTTTATTTGGAATCGGAAGTGTACCGGAAGAGAACCATCCTGACAAGAGGAACGATTGTAGACCCGGCTCTCCCCCTTTCCCTTTTTAGAAAAAATGGTGGGCTGAACAGGGCTCGAACCTGTGACCCTCGGCTTGTAAGGCCGATGCTCTCCCAACTGAGCTATCAGCCCATTTTTTTTCCTTTCGGGTCGGGAAACCCTCAAAAAGAAGGTTGAAGTATAGTAACCGCTCCCCTTTCCTGTCAAGGAGTTTAATTGTTAATCCCATAGTTAACGCAACTCAAGCAAATAAAGGGTTTTACCGCCTGCAAAAAGATTGACACCTGCTGTAACACCCTTTAAAATGTTTGTTTTAGAAGGCTTTTTTCTTCCAATCACAATCCAGAGGAGGGCTGATCCGTTCTCACCACCCTTTTGGGTCGAGTCGGCACGCCACTCTTCCGTGGTTTTTGGTGAACTCCGCGAATCCACCGTAAGCGGGCACACTTTGAGTGGATCGGTGTTTATTGTTTAAACGAACAATTCGGGCCCGAAGTTTTAATTTATGTCCTCCAAAAATGCCCTCACAAATTTGATCGAACTCACCAGTAATGTGGCCGACGCATTTACCACGGCTCTGTACACAGTTAATCTTGAGGAGGGCACACTAAAGTTACGCTCTCACCTGACTCTCAGCTCTCATTTAAAAACCGATGCAACGTATGCCATCGGAGAAGGTTTGCTCGGCCAGGCGGCATTGCACAGGGATTCCCTCGTTGATGATTTTATGGGAGCCGATCCTTCGCACCTCGAATGGTACGCCGAACCGGAAGACATCAAAGGTCTCATGGTAGTCCCCGTGGTACGGCGTGAACTGGAAGGCATCCTGGTAGTCGACTCAAAAGAAAATTACAGCTTTACTCCGAAGCTTCAGAAATTGATCCATGGGTTTGCCGATCAGATGGCCTGGTATCTGAGTCTTGAAAGAAGAAGCCCCAGTTGGATCGACGGAGAACCTGCCGACTTTCAGCAGATGATGAAATGGTGCCGCTTTCTCAATGATTCCCCGCACCGTAAAGCGCTCAGCGAACGCTTTCTACATATCCCGCGCTCCCTGATTCAGTGCGACGCCACCGCTGTAGTGTGGTTTGAAAGCGATGGCACCGGGCGAATCACGCACAGTAAAGGCTGGGGCCAGGGATTAAAACCCCTCACGGTCGAATCCGGAACCGGAATCTGCGGTTCCTGCCTGGACAACGGACAACCCATGCTGGTTCCCAATACACTGAACCACCCATGGATTGTTTTCTCCGAGGACGAACCGTCGGTCTCCTTTGGTTCGGTCATGGCCGCCCCCATCGCCAATGAAAAAAGAATGCTGGGCATAGTGGTTTGTGCCACCCGCGCACGCAACGGCCTGAAGCAAATAGACATGGATCGATTAAGCCTGATGACGAACTTTGTCGCTTCTTCAATGAACCAAAAGAATACGCCGCCACAAGCCGAATTCATCGTAAACCGGAGTGAAAATAAGATCCTTTCTTCTGACTCCTTTTTATCCGTCCATAAAAAAGCGCTTGAGAGGGAAATTATTCGGGAAAACCTCCCGGTAACATTCCTGTCCATCCGCATTCAAAGTGCCCCCGCTGTTTTAAAACAAAGAAGTCAGGAAAAATCCGACCTTCTCCTGGACCAGATAATCATTTTATTGTCCGATCAGATCGATCCTCCAAAAATATTTATGAAACATTCCGATGTGGGGTTGGTTCTGATGATAACCGATCTCAGCGATCAGGAAACCCACGAACTCGAATATTCAATCCGTGAAACCTTGTCGCAAGTATCTTTCAACTTGGAAGGCACACAGATGAAGCTGGAATTTGAGTACGGTCTGTCTTCCTTCCCCTCTGACGGCAGCGATTTGAAAGAATTGATCGAAACCGCCTGGGCCAGAACCATTCATTCTGAAGAGAGTGTCCATGGTTAAGAGCATTTTCAAAAATCTATCCGATTATTTCGTAGCCGATGTTGCCATGGATCTGGGCACCGCCAATACGCTGGTCTATGTCAAAAACCAGGGAATCGTGCTGAACGAGCCTTCCGTTGTAGCTGTCAGCAGTAATAATGGTCACGGGTATGGAGATCCGGTAGCCGTGGGTTTGGAGGCCAAACAAATGTACGGCCGGACCCATAATAAGTTGAAGACCATTCGACCGATGAAGGATGGCGTGATCGCTGATTTTGAAATCACTAATACGATGATCAAGTACTTCATCCAGAAAATTTTAAAACACTATCGCTTCATCAAACCCCGAATGGTCGTGGGTATTCCCACCTGTATCACGCAGGTTGAAAAGAAAGCAGTCATCGACGCAGCCACCATGGCAGGCGTCCGGGAAGTTCATCTGGTAGAGGAACCCATGGCCGCTGCAATCGGCGTCGGCATCCCGGTGCATAAAGCGGAAGGCAACATGGTGGTCGATATCGGCGGTGGAACCACGGACGTGGCGGTCACGTCTCTATCGGCCATCGCTTACGGCGAGTCCATACGGGTCGCCGGCGACGAACTCGACGAATCCATTTTGCGGTATATGCGCTTACAGCATCATTTGAATATCGGTATTTTTGAAGCCGAGCGGGTCAAAATCCAAATCGGAAGCGCCTACCCGGTGCAACCGGCTCTCACCACCGAAGTGCGCGGGTTGAATGTCAAAACCGGAGTTCCGACTTCTATCGTCATCAACGACGAAGAAATCCGCGAAGCCATGAGAGAGCCGATTGCCGCCATCATCACTGTGTTGATGCGGGCTCTGGAAAAAACCCCACCGGAACTTTCGGCGGACATCTACTCCAACGGCATCTACCTCACCGGCGGCGGCGCCTTGATCCGCGGCCTCGACAAGCTGATCGAAGAAAGCACCAACCTCAAAACCTTCGTTCCCGACGAGCCCCTGCTCAGTATCGTCAAGGGCGCCGGCATGGTCCTCGACAATTTCGACGGCATGAGAAAAGTTTGCATCAACTGACCCTCCTTGGTGTACAATGTGCCCTTTGTCAGAGGGCATTTCCAGACGAACGCGCCGGACCATGAAGCAAACAGTTGTTCCGAAAATTTCCCAGACTGTTCACTGCTCCGAATGCGATACCGAAGTTTCGCAACTCCCCACGGTCGTTGAGTACGACTGTCAGGAGATTCACGTCTTCGATCCGGTGCTTTGTGCTTCCTGTCTGTTATCCCTCTGTGAGCGGTATTCAGTAGAATGCGCCAACTGTGGTGGTCAAATTCCTCCTTATTCCCAAGTGGGCGTCCTGAAAACGGAAACAGGGATTTCCCAGTTCGTTCACATGACCACTGTCTGCTCGACGGTGGGGAGCGCATTCCACGGATATTGGGGGAAAGGAACTTTACACGATTTTGTACAGGTGGAAGCATGCTAGAAGTTACTTTTGAAAACCACAATCGAACCTTGAAAGTAGAACCCGGAGCCAATCTTCGGGAAGCGGCCATCGCAAACAAGCTCGGCATCTACGCCCATATTTTCAAGATATTAAACTGCCGGGGTCGGGGCCTGTGTGCCTCCTGCCGCGTGGAAATCGTCTCCGGCAAGGTGGCGGAACGCAACGAGGTCGAGAGCAAAAACCTGGCCCGCGCCCTCAAGAAAAATCCCAACCTGCGCCTGGGCTGCCAGATTACCGTGGAGGATAATCTGGTGGTACGCACCCACGTTTGATTCCCTTGTTAAACTTCCACAAACCGTGTATTACAAAAGAATGATGCTCCTCTCAGGCGGACGGACAATCTTTAGAAACCCGTTGACAAACCCGCCCTCCGCGTTTCAAAATAGACCCGAATCCAATGATTTCCTTGGCTGACGATAAATTAGCGGAAGCGCGGGAACACGCTCTGGCGGAGTACCCTTACGAATGTTGCGGAATCGTGATCGGCGAGCCGGACCATCCGGGAAAAGATCAGATTTTCCGTTGCACGAATATTCAGAATCAGTTGCATGAGCAGGACCCTGAAACGCATGTTCGGGACGCCCGCACCGCTTATTACATCGACCCACGGGAATTGATGAAGATCATGAAGCAGGCGGATGAGCAGGGCCTGGTGATCAAATTGTTCTATCATTCGCATCCCGAGCACGATGCTTATTTTTCCGAGGAAGATAAGCGGATGGCCTTGTTCGACAATGAACCGACTTATCCGGATGCCCGCTACCTGGTCATCTCGGTGTATAATAGGGAAATCAGGGATCAGGCATTTTTTGAATGGAATCCTGAAGCCCTGGCATTTGAAAAAGTTCATTTATAGCTCATAAAACAGGGTCCCTGTTTTATTGAAGGAGATACGGTATGGCGTTATTGATTAATGAAGATTGTGTGAATTGCGGGGTTTGCGAGCCGGAATGCCCCAACGAGGCAATCACCGAAGGCGATGAAATCTACGTGATCGAATGGGAAAAGTGTACAGAATGTGTCGGTTGGTACGATGATCCTCAGTGCGTGGAGGTGTGCCCCGTGGACTGCATTCCGAAGGACCCGGATCATGTGGAAACCAAAGAGGAACTCTTGGCCAAGAAAGAAGCCTTGGTCGGTGAGTGATTTTTTAGCAACCTATTGAGGGGCTTAATCTGGTGGATGAAATGAAAGAGGAAGTGGAATCAGTCCTCGAAACGATTCGTCCACAACTCATGCAGGATGGCGGCAACGTCGAGTTGGTGGATATTGAAGACGGAATTGTTAAAGTACGCCTGGTCGGCTCTTGCAGTTCCTGCTCCAGTTCTACCATGACCCTGAAAATGGGTATCGAGCGCGCGTTGAAGAAGGCCATTCCAATGGTCCGGTGCATCGAATCGGTTGAATAATCCGGCCCATGAAATTGCAGTTCAAATTTCATGAATCGCGTTGAATTCTGTAGCCCCATGCCCACCCAGCTGAATCGCACATCCATTATAGTATTGCCGAATCCTAAAAACTTTTTCGGAGTCTGGTTTCTGGTCCTGATGTTGACCGCTCCATGCTTTGCGGGGGAAGACTCACCGGTCAACGCACCCCTGTTTTCCCTAACCTCGCTCGACGGCCGGGAATTAACTCTGAACGATTATCAGGGAAAATATTTATTGGTCAATTTCTGGGCTACTTGGTGCGGACCCTGTAAAGTGGAAATGCCGTCGTTGGAATTGCTGTATCGGAAATTTAAAGAACGCAACTTTGCGATGATCGCCGTCTCCAACGATATCTTCGGGGCGCAGGTAGTAAAACCCTATGTTCAAGCACAAAACTTTACCTTTCCGATTGGGCTGGATCCAAAATTGAAAGTCAGTAACCAGTTTGGTGTGATCAGTTTACCCACAACATTTTTGATCGACCCCCAGGGTAAAATCATCGGAGTTCTCAACGGAGCGGAAAACTGGGCGGAACCCAAAACCCTGCTTTATTTTGATCAACTTCTTACCCCTATCGATAAATCCATGGAAACCCCGTCGTCCTCTCTATGTCAAAACAATCAAAAGCTGCCATGCTGAAAATTTTAAGATTGATGGCCCTGGGAGTTCTTGTGATATGCGGAACTTCTCTGTATTCCTGGGCCCATTCTAACGGACCGGACAATCCGCTTGAAGCGGACATGATTTTTATTCCTGCGGGACAATTTGTTTTCGGAACCAATCAGACCGATGAATCCGGACTGGGCGCTTCCATGGGCATTCCCAAGCCCCTGTACCGGGATGCTCATCCCGAGCAAAAACCATTTCTCAAGGGATTTTATATAGACCGGATGGAAGTGACGAATCGCCGTTACCAGGCGTTTCTGGAAAACTTACCGACCCACCCTGAATACAGAGTCATGATTGAAAAGCTCGGATATTATTCTCCTCCCAAGGGCTGGCAAAAAAACCAATTTCCCGAGGGCTTGGGGGATCACCCTGTTGTCTGGGTGAACTGGTTCGACGCCGCCAATTTTTGCCAGTGGGCGGACAAACGCCTGCCCACCGAAAAAGAATGGGAGCGGGCCGCGCGTGGAACACATGGAAATGCCTACCCTTGGGGGAATACGTTTGAGCGGGATCGCGCTAACCTTCCCAACAAAATTGGCTCCAAAGTCTCACTGACCAAGGTCGGAGCCTTCCCGAAAGGAGCCACCTCCGAGGGCGTGGAGGATTTGATTGGCAATGTCTGGGAGTGGATTGACGGGGACTATGTTCCCTACCCCGACAACAAGTTCCAACTTGACGATTTCAATCAGGGTTACAAAGTAATCCGGGGAGCATCCGTTTCTGATATTGGCCATTTCCCCGGTGAGTTCTACGGCAAAGTGTTGAAGGAGTACGCGCGGTCCGGGTACCGCCAGTATGCCGATCCCGATCAAGGAGCATCGGATGTCGGGTTCCGCTGTGTCAGCAATAAAGCGCCGAAGGGATTCAAAGATGCACCTGCTTTCCCGACTCAGGCACAAAGCAGCTCTTCAACACTGTCGGCCTCCGGAGGCGATTTATTTTCCGAATCCGCAGGAACTCCGGGATCGACAGCCGAGGCCCCACCCGCCCCTTCATTCAGTCCCTTTGAAGGGGAATCCAAGCTTCCAAAATCCGGAATTCTGGTATTGTCCTTGATTTCACTATTAGCCGGTCTATTCAGTTTTCTATCTCCCTGCACTTTACCCATTCTGCCGGCCTACTTTGCCATTACCGCCCAGACCAGCCGCGGGCGAATGACCCTCAATTCGTTTGCATTTTTTTGCGGACTGGCATCCCTGTTCGTAATCATGGGGGCATCGGCCAGCCTGATGGGAAGCTTGTTACGCGATTACCTGGATTCCCTGACCTACTGGGGCGGTGTGCTCATTGTTGTTTTCGGTGTCATGACCTTAATCGGCATGGGATTTTCGGGAGCCACGTTCAAAAGCGCCCCAAACGCGACCCTGGCTGGATATTTTCTGTTTGGAGCTACATTCGCCATGGGCTGGACTCCCTGCGTTGGACCCGTGTTAGCGGCAATTCTGCTCTTGGCGGGATCGGATAAAACCGTGCTGCAGGGCATGACTCTCCTGTTCTTCTATGCTGTTGGATTGGGATCGCCCCTGATTCTGATCGCGTCGGTGTGCAGTCACCTCAGTAAAGACGGCTGGTTCTGGCGACTATTGCGCGGCAAAGCCTGGGATATCAAAATAGGCCAACGGACCATTCTGCTCCATAGCACCAACCTGTTCAGCGGGCTTTTGCTGGTGGGTCTCGGGATCGCTCTCGCTGAGGGATATCTAACCTATTTTAATAGCCTTATCCCCATCGAACTGCAAATCTGGTTCAGCGGATTCGAGGAAAAAGTCCTCCATTGGTTCAGTTGATTTTCCCCCTTTGCAATTCGGAATTGTTTTCTGGTAGAATCGGGCCACTCAATCCAATTGATAATTTTAATATCAGAGACTTGCCATGAATAAATGGATCGTTACCGGCTTTATTTTTGCTGTAGGCTTGGTTGCCTGCACAGGAACCCAAACTGTCACGCATAAACGGTGGGAAAAAGACCTGAACCTGGTTTATCTGCGTGATATTACTTCCAAAAGCAGTTCTTTGGGGCAAGCCGGATCCCGACTTCGCCAGGCTTTGGAGAGACGGCTGGATGATTCTCTCTTTATTGTAGGAGAGGAGCGGAGAAGAGCCAAGTATGAGTTGAAATTTAAAATCATCCGCTTTGATGAGGGAAGCCGGTTGAAACGTCTGGCTACTTTTGGTATCGACGACGGCTCCAAAGCCTTGTTGAACGTCAAAGTTGCTTTGATCGGCAAGCAAGGGACGTTGGGAGCGTGGCAGGTGAAAACCTGGGTTAAGGGCGGCATCATGGGGGGTTCTGATGAAAAACTGTTCTCCCAGGCAGCCGAACAAATCCTGCAACATATGAAGGGTTATTAAAAAGTCAGGCGCAAGAGATTCCCCACTACGGCCCATTTTTCTATCTTTCCCCAAAACCCAACCTTTGGAAGTCAGTAACTCCTTTATCGGTAACGGGACCCCTCTAAAAAGAAATACACCTATACGGAAATTCCTTTTTGACATTTCAGAATTTGTGAGTCAATCTATATATTCAATGGGATGTCAGAGGCGCCAGGGGAGCTTTTGGCATTAAGATTCACCCCCTGGAAGAAAGGAGGTGATCCATTGTCTAACGCAAGTACAATGGGAGCTTCCGGAGATAAGGGCTAGCCTTTTTCTAGGAAGCTCCCTGTTTATTCAGGGGGGCTCCACTGAAAAGTGGAGCCCTTTTTATTTGGAAGACTTTTTAAATTATTGAGTCCTTTCCCGCAAAAGCGTCCAACGACCCTTCAAATCAAGCACCCGGAACAGGGCTCACCTTTTGAGGGATTTCATTGTCACTGTAAATGAATCCTGAGATTGAAACGGAATGAGTTTCTTAAAGAACGTTTCCATACACGACAAGCTCAACCGGATCATCATGCTGACCACCAGCGTGGCCTTGTTGCTTGCTGCACTCGGTTTTTGTCTGTTTGATCTGCTGGCGTTCCGCAATACCGAGGCGCGTGAACTTGCCAGTGTCGCCGATATTATCGGGGCCCATAGTACCGCTTCCCTCAAATTTCAGGACTCCGTTTCCGGCCAGGAAACCCTGGAAACCTTGAAAGTTGATCCACGCGTCATTTCTGCCGCATTGTATTCCCAGGATGATCAAATCTTCGCGTCCTATTACCGGGACCGAAAAAGTAAAATTATCCTGTCGGCCCAACCGCGACCGGTGGGCAACTATTTTGAACAGGGACAAATTCTAATATTCAGGCCGATTCTTCTGAACAACAAAAAGGTCGGGACTATTTTCATACATTCCGATCTTCAAAACTTTTATGAGCGGCTTGAGCAGTACGGCATTATTGCATTTATAGTACTGGTTATCTCGCTGCTCGGGGCCTTTCTGCTTTCATCCAAACTACAAAAGACCATTTCCTCTCCAATTCTCCATCTATCCAACCTGGCGAACCGGGTTTCCACGGAGAGAAACTATGCTTTGCGTGCTATCAACGACAGCCAGGATGAACTGGGGGAGCTTGTCAATCAATTCAATGACATGTTGAGCCAGATTCAGGATAGGGACATTGCGCTCCAGGAGGCTCACCATGAACTGGAAGCCAAAGTCCGTGAGCGCACCCATGACCTGGAAAATGAAATTCAGATTCGAAGAAAATCTGAATCGGCGCTTCGGGACAGTGAAGAGCGCCTGCGGAGTATCCTGGACCATGCCACGGCTGTCGTCTACATGAAGGATGTCGACCTGCAATATGTGTTGGTCAATCACCAGTTCGAAAGAGTGTTCGATGTCACCAACGAACAGGTCCGCGGAAAAACAGACTCCCAAATTTTCCCAAAAGAACAAGCGGACCGGTTTACCAGTCGGGACAATACCGTCCTCGAATCCGGCCAGCCATTGGAATTCGAGGAACAATGGGAAGTAAAAGGAAAAATCGAAACCTATATTTCGATCCGATTTCCATTACGCGATTCTGATGGTTATATTTATGCCGTTTGCGGTCTGGACACCAATATTACGGATCGTAAAAATTTTGAGATGGAACTGCAAAAAGCCAAGATCGAAGCAGATTCGGCCAACTCCGCCAAATCCGCTTTCATCGCAAATATGAGTCATGAAATCCGCACTCCTCTGAACGCCATCATGGGTTATTCCCAGATTCTAAGGCGGGACACCACGATAGCACCGGAACATCACAAAGCCCTAGAGCGCATCGACTCCAGCGGAAAAAACCTGCTCGCAATCATTAACGACATTCTTGATATATCCAAGATCGAAGCAGGGCGGATGGAGCTCCACGAGGGGAATTTTAATATGAGCCAGATCGTCGAGGCCATGAAAACTCTCTTTAAATTGAAATGCCAGGAAAAGGGATTGATTCTGGAAACCTCGGATATTCCTGAGGACCAGTACCACGTATACGGGGATGAAGAAAAATTGAAGCAGGTACTGACCAACCTGCTGTCGAATGCCGTCAAGTTTACCGATTCAGGAACTGTTTCTTTAAGCATCACTCCCGGGAAAAATAACGAATTCAAATTTGAAGTGAAAGATACCGGAAAAGGTATTTCGAAAGAAGCGCAAAAGACCATCTTCGAACCTTTCAAACAGGATGCCGAAGGAATTAAGAAGGGAGGCACCGGGTTGGGCCTGGCTATCTGCCGGAAACAGGTACTGCTGATGGGTTCGGATTTGTATGTGTCTTCAGAAATAGATGAAGGGTCCTGCTTTTATTTCACACTCAAACTGTCTCCTTCGAAAGGAAAACCGGAACCGACGAAGAAAATAATCAAAAAAGTCCTTCGTATCGCCGACGGACACCATGTCAAAGCCCTGGTTGCCGATGATAATGCGGACAACCGGACGGTGTTGAGTCATTTGCTGAAAAACATCGGGGTCAACGTCTTTGAAGCGGAAAACGGGTTGGTTGCTCTGAACAAAACACGCGAACACCTGCCGGATATTATCTTTATGGACATTCGCATGCCTGTCATGGACGGCAGGGAAGCCATTGCTAAAATAATAGAGGAGTTTGGACAGGAGAAATTCAAAATCGTAACCATCACCGCTTCAGCCATGCAACATGACAGGGAACAATTCATGAAACTGGGTTCCCATGAGGTCGTCCTTAAACCCTTTCGAGCCAATCAGGTTTTTGAGTGCCTCAAAAATCTTCTCAACATCGATTACATTTATTCAGACACACCCAAAAAGAGCGCTGAGTCCAAAGCGTTGCCCGACACGGACTATTCGCAGGTGCATATCCCGAAAGACATCCACAAATCGCTCAAGGAAGCCGCAAAATTGAATTACGTTACCGGCATTCGACAATCGTTGCCATTACTTGTTGAGTCGGGGGAAGAAGGGAAAAAGCTGGCGGATAACCTGAGTACCTGCCTCAAAAATTACGACATGAACAAAATTCTAAGCATTCTCGATCAGGTCCAGTCAGAAGGATAAGCCTCGACACGGCAATGGAGTCAATCCACATCTTTTGCGCATCGAAAGCCGATAAAGTTGTAGCGCGCGGTCGGGTCCATATAATTGCGCGCCCAAGTATGTGAAAAGTCAATTTTCAAATGGGATTGGTACAATCCGCCCCGGATTACTTTATACAATCCCTTCTCGGCGCCAGGCATCCCGTTGTAGTCCCAATCGTCTGCCATCCATTCCCATACGTTGTGACCCATACCATAAATTCCGTACGGACTGATCCATTCCTTACGTTTGTCAACCGGCTCCGGAATAAAACCTGAGAATCCGTTGTTGGGATGCGCCTGATAGCTGCCCCACGGCCACTTGCCTCCATCCGGTCCCCGCGCCGCTTTCTCCCATTCCTGTTCCGTCGGCAGACGCTTGCCGGCCCATTCACAATAGGACTTCGCGGCTGCAAAAGGCACCCACGTAACCGGGAATTTTTCTTTTCCCGGACTCATTTCAAAGTTCGGATCAAATTTTTTGTATTCACCGCGTTGCAGTTCATAGCGGTCGATCAAGTAGGCTTTTAAAAAAACCTTTTGGCCGAGAGCCGTCTTCGGGTCTTCGGCGTGACCGTATTTGAACTTACCCTCAGGAATGTACACCATCTCTTCAGGAACTTTTACGTGCGCAGGAACCTGAACAGAAATCTGTTCGACGCCGCTCTCAGAGCAGGATACCAGCCAACAGAGAGAGAACGCCAATAAGGAGGAGGTTCGCCATTTCATCGACGAGGTTTGGAAGAGGCGGGACGCTGGTCGAAAAAGTGAAACACTTCCCCGCCATTGATCGACAAGGGCTTCTTCTGATAGTCGAGAGGGTGGTCAATACCGGGTTGAATGGTCCCGTCCACCGAGTAGGGGCCGAAGTCCGCCCAGTAGTTGCGTTTGCGGGAGTCGGTAAACTCGATTCGGGTGATGTACTTTATGTTTTTGTATCCGTACTTGAAAGGCGCGATCAAGCGCAGCGGAAATCCATGATCTTTGGTCAATGGCTGATCGTTCATACGCAAAACCATCAGCACCCGCGGCCTCAGCAATTCTTCCAGCGCATAACTTTCATAATAAGAGTCGGCCGATTGAAAAGTGACGTATTTCGCCTTGGGATCCGGCTGCACCCGATCGACCAGATCCTGGAACCGGAATCCTTCCCATTTGGCTTTAGCCGACCAGCATTCCACACACTTGAGCCGCGATACTTGAGACACAACAGGAAACCCAAACAGGTCTTCGTATCCCAGGGCCAGCTTATGCTTCACCATACCTGTGACCGCCAGACCCCATTTCTGCGCATCCACACCCAGAAACGGATTGGCGCTCCGGATGTAAAATCCGGGTACGTCCCGGTTCTGAATATAATTGGGGGGAATATCCTTGTTGTTTTGAAAATTAACTGTTCCCGCGCTTTTCTTCGGCCACAACGAAGCAAGAGCGGAAAGTGAAAACACCTTTAGAAACAAACGGCGATTCAATTTGGATCGTAATCCGAACATTTTATTTATCCTTCAAACCCAGAACGTCCTGCATATCATACAACCCCGGCGGTTGATCGACCACCCATTGGGCGGCACGAATGGAGCCGCGCGCAAACGTTTCCCGGCTCTGTGCCCGGTGAAACACTTCCAGGGCCTCGCCCATGCCGCCGAACAGTACGCGGTGCTCACCGACAATATCCCCGGCCCGCAAAGTATGCACGCCGATCTCTTTCGGCCCGCGCCCCTCGCTGAACCCTTTGCGGCCATACACGCCGACTTCTTTCAAATTGCGGTGCAATGCCTCCGCAACCACCTCAGACAAACGCACTGCGGTACCGCTGGGAGCATCTTTCTTGAACTTGTGATGCGCTTCGACGATCTCAACGTCATACGCGTCGCCCAATATTTTCGCGACGTCCCCCACCACTTTGAACAATACGTTAACGCCAATACTCATATTGGGAGCAAACACACATCGAATAGATTGTGCCGCATCCTGTATTTGGGCTTTCTCGGCATCCGACAATCCAGTGGTGCCAAAAACCACAGACTTTTTCTGCTCCACAGCGGCCTTCAGGGTCCGCATGCTGGACTCGGGAGTGGAAAAATCAATCACCACATCACAAGTACGCATCATTTCAGCCAAGTTATCATGCAGAGCAATATTTTTCTTTCCAATGCCCGCCAACTCGCCCACATCCTGTCCCAGGGCGGGATTGCCCGCAACCTCAGTACCGCAGCATAACGCCACGCCCTGGGTATCTTCAATACAGGAAACAATGGTTTTTCCCATCCGCCCCGCTGCGCCGACTACACCTATTTTGATCAATTCAACCTCCTGGAGAACAAATGTTTTTGCCTAGTGGACACCACTCTGATTAGGAAGGGCTTAAATCAAGGCGTACTGCTGGAGAATCGTCTTTAACTGTTTGACATGATCTTCAGACATCTGGGCCAGAGGCGCCCGCAGTTCGCCGGATATTTTACCCATCAGCGACAGAGCCGTTTTTACCGGCACCGGATTGGTTTCAATGAACATAGCATTGTTCAATACCATCAACTCATAGTGCAGAGCCGAAGCACCATCCACATCATGATGCGCAGCCCGGTTGCACATCAGCGCCATTTTCTCCGGGACGAGGTTGGCGGAAACGGAAATCACGCCTTTGCCACCGACAGCAAGGATCGGCCACAGCAAACCATCGTCTCCCGAAAGCAATGTAAAATCTTCCCCGCACTGGTCGATCACCTCGCTGATCTGGGCGAGCGAACCCGACGCTTCCTTGATGCCGACAATATTCTTCTGATCCTTGTGCAAACGCGCCACCGTTTCCGGCAACATGTTGACCGACGTACGGCCGGGAACATTGTAAAGAATAATCGGCAGATCCGTTTCCTTGGCCACCGCCACGAAATGTTCATACAGCCCCTGCTGGGACGGTTTGTTGTAGTACGGCGTGATCAACAACGCGCCGTCGGCACCTGATTCCTGCGCAAACTGGGTCAGCTCGATCGCCTCCCGTGTTGAATTCGAACCGGTGCCCGCCAGCACGGGAATCTTGTCCTTGCACATCTCCACCGCAATGGAGATCACCTGATGGTGCTCGGCATTGGTCAACGTGGCGGATTCGCCGGTGGTACCGCAGGGAACGACTCCGTTAGTACCGTTTTCAATATGAAACTGGAGAAGATCGCGGAACGCCTGTTCATCCACCTGACCGTTCTTAAACGGAGTGACGATTGCCACCAGGGATCCTTCAAACATGGGTGTCCTTTAACAGGTGATTACAGTTCAACGAGTTGACCCTCAAATGCGATTTTCGTAAGCCCTTCGAGATAAACTTCGGGCAGAGAGCCATTTGCGGGTTCGATATGGACTTTCAATATTTCACCGCCGCGCGTTTCCACGTTAACGGGCGATTCGATTTTGAATTTGTGTGAAGCGATAATGGCGGAAGCTACCACACCGGTACCGCAGGCGAGGGTTTCCCCCTCCACGCCACGCTCGTAGGTGCGTACTTTAAGGGCATTGCCGTTTTTCTTTTCTACCAGGTCAACGTTGGTTCCCGCCGGGGCAAATACGGAATGGTAACGAATACCATTCCCGATTTTCTGGACATCCTCGCCGTCGACATCCTCGGAAAACACAATGGCATGCGGAACGCCGGTATTGATGCTGTCCACTTTATACTGTAGGCCGTCAAACGCTACCTGCACATCATTTTGTAAATCCTCAGGATGAGTCAGTTTGACCTTTACCACAGACCCATTGACTTCGGCTTCAATAATACCGGCAATTGTTTCAAAGGAGTGGTTTTGCGGTGCGATGCCTTTCTCAAAAGCGTAGCGCGCCACACAACGGCCGCCGTTGCCGCACATCTCGGCGGAGGAACCGTCGGAATTATAGAAATCCCACTTGTAGGCGGCTTTCTCGGAGTTTTCGATAAAAATCACTCCGTCGGCCCCTACCGAGCTTTTCAGCTGGCAGACCTTTTTGACGAAATCCCGCTTTGTCTCCGGGTCCAGAACCGGCTCGCGATTGTCGATGATGACAAAATCGTTGCCGCTACCGCTCATTTTTGTAAAGGGGATACCCACAACTACACCATTTTAAAGGGTTAACTTTTAATTAAGATGAAGATTCCAGAGATAGGATTCATCTCCCTCAAGTGCGGCGATTCTAACACAGGGCCGAAACCCGGTCAAACTCGCCCGCCCTAGAAAAACAAAGGGTTTTGGTTAATAGAAGAGAGCTTTCAGGGTAAAAAATGTCCCCCCTGCCCGAGACGTTACCACCCCGGACAGGAGGAACTGGGAGGGCCCGACCCCTGACAACAGAGGGCCGGGTGAGAATTCGCTCACCCTTTAGTATGAGGAGAGAGACGGGCGAATTCTGTTGGGTAGTCGGGGCCTTACCCGACTCCTTACACAAATATCTTCGAGAAAGTTGTCACCCTGAGCCTGTCGAAGGGTGATGGTGGCATTGAGGAAGGCAAAGGCGTTAAACTAAAGATTGGAGGTGTCACCATGTCCCACAAAAAACAAACCAAGCTGGTCCGGGTGCGACCCGAGGAAAACTTCACCACTAAACGTAACCTCAATTATTTCCCCGGCTTGTCAGAGAGCACAGCCGGAACACAGAACCTGTCGATGATGCTGGTGCGCATCCCGCCCGGCGGCAAGGCCGAACCGCATTATCACGATGGATTCGAGGCGGGCATCTATATCCTGGAGGGTAAAGTGGACAATCTTTTCGGGGAGGGACTCAAAGAATCGGTGGTCACGGAAAAAGGCGATTTCCTGTTCATCCCGCCCGGCGTGCCGCACCAGCCCATCAACCTGAGCGATACCGAACCGGCACTGGCCATCGTCTCGCGCAACATCGCCAGCGAACAGGAACCGGTGGTACTGTATGAGGTAAAGAACTAATCCGTTGAAAGAGAAATCAAACCATCCCAACGGGATTGTTGTAGACGGAGGGACGTTGGTCGGGGCGGATGTGAAGCTGGGTGAGCTCGTTGGTTCCGAAATGATCGATGTATAAAAAGATGTACTCGCGCACGGCGGTGCGCAGGTCCCACTTGCCGTCGTGGTTCTGCTCGAATTCCTCGAACACCTCCATCGCATCCTGGATGCTCAATCCTTCATCGACCGTAAAATAATAATCCAGCGCCAGGTCCCATTCCGGATTCTTATAACAGGACACACCGTACTTTTCCGGTTCCATCGCCACTGGGCTGAACTTGCCCAATACGAAAGTCATGAACCCGAGGGAGTGGATATTCTGGCGGTTTTCGTGCACGAACTGTTTGCTGTCGCTCGCCTCCTCCTCCGTTTCGCCGGGGAACCCAAAAAATCCCATGATGTGGTTCCAGATGCCGTACTTCGCTGACATCGCTAGATTGGTGCGGATGGCGTCGAGGTTTGTGGCTTTATCCATTAATTTCAGTACGCGATCGTTGCCGGATTCGTACCCGAAATGCAGGTAGCGGCAGCCGGATTTCGCCGCATCGTCCCACACCTCGTCGTCGAGCAGGGTCTCCTCGAAGCGCATATGGGTGGTCCATGCGATATCGATTTTGTTATCAATCAATGAACGCGACAGCTTGCGGAACAGTGCCGGTGGGTACGACTCGTCTGTGAAATGAAAATAGCGGTTGCCGTACTTATCCTGCAGGAATTTGATCTCCTCGGTGATCTGCGCAATCTGCTTGGTGCGGTAACCCTCGACATAGCCTTGGAAATGATCACAGAAGGTGCACTTGCCCCAGTAACAACCGCGCGTCGCCAGGTACGGCAGGATCAATTTCGGAACGAAATATTTTTCGAGCGGCAGGCCGTCGAAATCCGGCGGCGGCAGCTGGTCCATATTCTCGGCGAATACTTCCTTGTTTTGTTGAATCGCACCGGAAGAATCTTTATGAATAAGGTTGGGCAACGCTGACAAATCTTTCTCACCTTTGCCCAGGGCATCGACCAACTGAAGAAACGCGCTTTCACCCTCATACAACACCGCTGTATCGAACAAGTCGAACAAAGCCTTGCTTTCCTTGATGGCGTCACGCAGGCGCGTCACGATGTTGCCGCCTATGGTGATGTGCGTGTCGGGAGCCTGTTCCTTGATCATCTTGCAGAAGGTGAATGTAGAAATCAGCTGCTTCTGCTGGACGATGGAGATTCCCACCACGTCCGGTTTTTCCTTTTCGATCAGGTCGGCTATCAGAAATTTATAGACGTCACGGTATACGTTGATCTGGTCATCATCCAGTGCTTCCAGAATTTCCGTCGACATGAACG
Organism: Nitrospinaceae bacterium; assembly: GCA_028278405.1. Lineage (GTDB taxonomy): Bacteria > Nitrospinota > Nitrospinia > Nitrospinales > Nitrospinaceae > SZUA-226. The sequence goes on along the minus strand of JANQEK010000007.1, from coordinate 108,267 downwards.
GTTTGTAGACCAGGTCCGTTTCGATCGGGGGAAAACAGATTTGCGCCGGGTAATAACCGAGCGAAACCACGGCCATGGTTTCGTGAAGACAATGAGTGGCCCATTCCAGTTTGTCGATCTCGTAAAAATCGTCGTTTCGCAGAATTCGTTTGGCCTCGGTCACGTCGTCGATCAGGCGGGTGAACCGCTCCTCGGTGAGTGACTCCAACTGCTGCTTGAGAGCGGCTTCTTCCTCGTTCAGCCCATCGCGATCGGCCACCACCTGGAGGTGCCGCAGCTCGAAACCGACCCGCCCTTGGACGTGGCGCAGGAACTTCCCGCTGAACATCAAGTCGTACATCTCGACGTTGATATCCTTCTGGATCACCTCATGCCCAGCCGGCCTCAGGACCGAAGTCAACGCCGGCAAGCTCAAATAAGGCTCCGACGGAAGCCAGTCGGGGGGAAATAACAGCAATATTTTCATAGCGTTCTGCTGAATCCAGGAGGAGGGGGACCCATCCCCCTTCTTCTCCTCCGCGGTCACGGAATTTGCGTGTTTTCAAGTGGAATCATCATATCATTTTTGCAATTGTTCTCATAGAAATTACAAAATTCCAAAATCATCAAAACCCATTGACATCAGACCAAGGGTCCGTATAATTCGAAAAATTCGATTAAAACTGAAGAGTTAGAGGTCTTTTCCCCAGGCTTGAAATATCTACTGATATGGGACTCTGGGATAACTGAGGGTGACGCAAAAACCGAAATTTACGGTTGCAAAGGGCCCCCAAAAAAGTGGTAAGCTGACGCTTACTCAAGGACATTCAATCTTTTTGACACTAATCAAATGAAGAATAAATCTATGCGCACATATTTCTCAACACCCGTGAAAATTAAAATTTCCTTACTCATTTGCATTTTGCTGGTCCCCGGCTGGGGATGGGCCAAAGGTTCAACCAAAGCTACTCAGACTTCCATATCTCTGGTTGATGGCATGGCGGTCGCTCCTAATGGAGATGTTTATATTGCCCGCCGCTCCCACAACGTGATCAGCCATATCGACAAAAAAGGCATGCTGGTCAACGTGGTCGGCACTGGTGCTTCCGGTTATTCCGGAGACGGCGGGCCCGCAACGAAGGCGAAACTGAATCTTCCCGCCGGCCTGGCTTTTGACAGACACGGCAACCTTTATATCTCCGACCGTGCGAACCATCGCGTTCGCAAAGTAGATAGAAAGGGCATCATTACCACCGTAGCAGGAAATGGCACCGGAGGATTCAGCGGTGATGGCGGCCCGGCGACTCAGGCTAGTCTCAATCTGCCTTCCGGGATAGTGATCGACAAACAAGACAATCTGTACATTGCCGACCGCTCCAACAACCGGGTGCGGGTGGTAAACAGCAAGGGAATCATCAAAACCATTGCTGGAACAGGAAGCAACGGTTACCACGGCGACAATATGCCGGCCCTGAAGGCCACACTCGACAAACCATTCGGTCTGGCGTTGGACAAAGACAACAATCTTTATATCGCTGATCGGGGTAACAACCGGATACGCAAGGTCGATTCTTCCGGACTGATCAGTACAGTGGCAGGCGATGGCGGATTCTATTACATCGGAGACAATGGTCCCGCCTACCGTGCCAGCATTGCCGGCCCCACCGGTGTTGTAGTGGACAACGAAGGTAATATCATCATCGCTGATCGTCAAAACAACCGAATCCGTATGGTGGACAAGCAGGGAATGATCCGCACCATCATGGGCACCGGCCAGCAGGATTACAACGGCGACTCGGAGCTGGCGCGGGAAACCAATCTGCACTTTCCCTTCAGCGTGGCTTTGGACAAAAATGGAGATCTGCTGGTTATCGACCGGTCGCATTACCGCATCCGCAAGCTCATCATGAAAGGAAGAAAAGTCACTACTGTGGCCGGTAACGGCGTCAAGCAGTTTGGGGGCGACGGCGGCCCGTCGCAGGGCGCCCATTTGGAATTTCCACACGGCATTGATGTCGACAGCAAGGATAACGTTATCATCGCGGACAAGGCTCACTATCGCATCCGACAAATCAGTCCCGAAGGCATTATCTCCACCATCGCGGGTACCGGAATTCGAGGTAACATCGGCGATGGGGGTCATGCCCTTAAAGCTTCCGTGTACCCTATGCGTATGCGGCTGAACCACAAAGATGAAATCTTTTTCATCAGCCCCAGCGGGTTTGTTAGTTTGGTCCGCAAAATAGACACCAAAGGTATCATCAACGAATACATCACCACAGGAGACGCGGACTACCAGAAAGCTGTGCTGGCTTCGGGTTCAGGCGCGTCTTCAAAATCCGAAATTACTGTAATCTCGCAGTTCTCTGATGTGGCGCTGGACAAGAAAGGGAATGTCTATCTGGCAGACCGGATCAATCACCAGATTCGTAAACTGCTCCCCAATGGCAAGATCAAGACCATTGCCGGCACTGGAGAATCAAATTACTTCGGAGACGGTGGTCCGGCAACGAAAGCGGCATTTCGTGACCCAGCGGCCATCACGCTGGATGAAGCGGGTAATCTGTACGTAGCCGATGCCGCTAACAATATGATCCGCAAAATTGACACCAAAGGGATCATCTCCACCATCGCCGGTAACGGCAAGCATATGGACAGCGGAGACGGCGGACCAGCCCTACAGGCCGGTTTGCGCTCCATCGACTCCCTGGTGTTCAACCCGGCGGGGGAATTGCATATTGTCGAAACCAATACCCATCATATCCGGAAGATCAAGAAAGACGGCACGATTGTTACGGTTGCCGGTCGACCCGGAATACAGGGTAATTTTGGGGATGGAGGCCCGGCCACAAAGGCCATGCTCAAACAGCCGGCGGATATCGCGTTTGATTCCAAAGGCAACATGTATATAACCGACATGGGCAACAACAGCATCCGCAAAGTCGACACCAGGGGAATCATTACCACTCTGGCGGGAGCGGGAATCCACAGTGCCGGATGGGATCCGGAAGGGGAACACACGGAAATTCTGGACATCGGTCCTTTCCCCTAAACACAAATGGCCTGAAAAATTTTTAATTACTTTTAACTGTTATCTTTTGAATATTTGGAGAAGTTTCATGTTGAACATAGCTAGAATCCTGACTGTTTCGGCTGTAGTGATGAGTTTGGCTTTTACTGCAAACCCTTCTCTGGCAGGCGAAATGGACGCACTGACTGACCTTTTAAAACAGGTAGACAAACAAGTATGCCAATCCCCGAAAAAAATAATGCAGTATTACGCTAAGGATACTGTAATCATCGCTGATGACAAGCGCGTACTACCCGAACATCGTATTAAGGACTATGAAACGATGATCGCCGAACTCCATGAGATGAAATGCAACAACAAACGCACTGTTCTCGCGGGTAATATTGGGAAAAATATGGGCTACCTGCTGGTGGATGAAATGATCAGCGTGACCTCCTTTGCCAGCACCGACGAACGACAACACAGTGTCTGCACCTACGTTTTTAATAAAGATGGCAGTCAGTGGAAAATCAAACAGGAGCACTGTTCCAGCCTTCCGGATTACAGTATTGTGCCGGGGGACGACGCGTTGTATTATTTTCATAACCCTGTCTATTGACGGGTCGGGCGGCGAATCGCCGCCGTCCGGGCAAGGGCCGTTTTAAATTTTATAGAAACACGATAACACGCTCAATTGTTTAGCTTCGCCAGGCGAAGTTTTCAGACAATCCGAGCGGGCTTTCGCCTCTTTTCTCTGCCCCAGACGCATCTATCTCCCTGATAAGGGCAACCATGCCGCAAACCCCACCAGAGCTTTACCCGCTTGGCCCGACGGTTACTGAAACAGGTATTCATTTCTCGTTGTTTTCCGAGCATGCCACCGCGGTTGAGCTCTGCCTGTTCGAGAGCGTTACTTCTACCAAGGAATCACAACGTATTGCTTTGGACAAAGATGCGGATTCGATCTGGCGCGCGCACGTTCCCAACCTGAAACCCGGTTGTCTGTACGGTTACCGGGTATATGGACCTTATCATCCCGCCGAGGGACACCGCTTCAATCCTTCAAAACTACTGATCGATCCTTACGCCAAAGCACTGGGACGCACCATGCAGTGGCATGAAGCCATGCGGTCTGTTCCTCTGGATGCTTCCGATCAACACGATCAACCTTCAAACGATCAGGACAACGCTCCCTACGCTCCACTTGCCAAGGTTGTGGATACCTCGTTCGATTGGGGGGAGGATCATCCCCCGGAAACCCCGTGGGAGGAAACGATACTCTATGAAGCCCATGTAAAGGGGATGACGCAGCAACATCCTGATATCCCCGAAGAGTGGCGCGGCACTTATACCGGCCTCGCTTCGGAACCGGTGCTGGAGCACCTGACCCGTCTGGGAATTACCACTATTGAGTTGCTTCCTGTCCATCAGATTGCGGATGAATACCACCTGCACAAAAATGGACTGACCAACTATTGGGGATACAATCCGCTGCTGTTATTCGCCCCGGATATCCGCTTCGCGCGCCGGGATATGGACAATCCGCTGACAGAATTCAAAACCATGGTACAGGCATTTCATCGCGCCGGGATCGAGGTGATTCTCGACCTGGTATTCAATCACACGGCTGAAGGCGATCTGCACGGCCCCACCCTTTCATTCCGCGGCATCGACAACGCGGTGTATTACCGGACGGACCCGGATCATCCGGAACTCAATATCAACTTTACCGGCTGCGGGAATACACTCAACCTCCACCATCCGCAGGTTCGGCAGTTGGTTCTGGACGTTCTGCGGTACTGGGTTTCTGAAATGCATGTGGACGGTTTCCGGCTGGACCTGGCCGTTACGGTGGGACGCGGACGAGAATCATTTGAACCTGAAGGGATTTTCTTCAAGTCGATACGGGAGGATCCGGTACTATCCAGAGTGAAATGGATCGCTGAACCCTGGGACTTGGGACCGGACGGCTACCAACTGTCTAACTTCCCCAACGGATGGTCGGAATGGAACGACCAGTACCGTCAAACCATCCGAAAGTTCTGGCGTGGAGACCCCAATCAGGCTGGATCATTAGCGAAACGGGTATCCGGAAGCCCCGACCTTTTTAGCTCCAAGGGCCGCCCTTTGTATTCAACCGTCAACTATATCACCAGCCATGACGGGTTCACACTCGAGGATCTGGTCACTTATGAACATAAACATAACGAAGCGAACGGTGAAAACAATCAGGATGGACACAACGAACAGGACAGTTGCAGTTACGGCGTAGAGGGTCCGTCAGACGACCCGGTCTTGGCATCTTTCCGCCAGCAGCAGAAAAGAAATTTCCTGGCGACACTTCTGCTTTCGGCAGGCACTCCGATGATTTCGGGAGGAGATGAAATCGGCCGTACGCAACTGGGCAACAACAACGCCTATTGCCAGGACAACCCGATCAACTGGTATGACTGGAACCTTAACAAGGATCAAAAAAGTTTTCTAGAATTCAACCGACTCATCATACAGTTGAGAAAGCAATTTCCATTTAACCGGGGCTCATGGCAATGGTTCCATGCAAATGGACAACTCCTGGATTTTGATACTCCGGATTTCATTGATGCTCAATGCCTGGAGTGTATGTCCTTTGGGAATAAGAACACCCTCCTTTTGATGCTGTGGAATGGAAGCAACCAGGACTGTGATTTCACACTAACCGGAGACGCTCAAACCTGGAAAATTTTACTGGACACTTCCACCCCTGAAAAATCAGAGGTTCCTTCGATTGGAAAATCCTTGAAAACCCTCAATGTAGCCTCCCGATCCCTGAAAGTTTTATCGGGCGCAAAGAAGTCAACCGAGCCGTCAAAACGGGATTGAAACACTGCGACTCAAAGCTTATCCTGTTTACGTCTAATAATGACGATCCAATCATGTTACACTTCATTAAGTTAAGCCTATGAAACAGCAGAGCTCACAGTCTGAAAAAATTCGGGTTCATATCGACTCGGATTTACAGGATTTGATTCCCGACTATCTGGAAAACAGGGAAAAGGATCTGCTCGCTTTTAAACAGGCTTTGAAAAAAAACAATTTTGATAAGATTGCTGTCCTGGGCCATTCTATGAAGGGATCCGGGGGGGGATATGGTTTCAACGATCTTAGCAACATCGGCCGGGCTATCGAAAAAGCCGCTAAAAACAGGGATAAGGAATCCGTTCGAAGATCAATCACCGATCTCACGGAGTTTCTTAAAAATGTAGAAGTCGTTTACGATTAATTCCTGATCCTGTCCCCCGAAATCCGTTCGTTCACTTTATAAAATCGCGTTTTTCAAAAAATCTTTGATGTCCGCTCCCCTCAAGTTCAAACCTTTGACCTGTTTCGTAGTGCTTTTATTTCTGTTCTTTACCAGCATTCCCGCATACGCGGGGAACCTGACAGGTATAACGACCACGATCGGTGTTACCGGACTTGAGGAACGATGTCTGGTGTGCCATGAAGGAATCGAAGAAATCAGCCGTTCGCACCCTCTCAAACTGGGATGCACTTCCTGCCATGGCGGTAATGGCGCTTCTGAAGACAAGAATGAAGCGCATGCCACGCTCATCTACGACCCGGAAGCAGGAACCGGCAAGCGCAATCCCTCTTCATTGAAAGTGGTTCACCTCAGCTGCGGAAAAGCCCAATGTCATTCCGGCCATGAGGATGCCACCCGAAACCACGCCGACCGTGTTCGTAAATCCATGATGGGGACTCTGTCAGGAGTCGTCACCGGCCTGAGGTACCAATGGGGAGGTCAGGCAGGAAAATCAGCGCGCTACGGAGTTTACAAAGTTGAAGATAGGGATAACAACATTCCGGAAACCGGTGGCGCCGTGAAACAGCTGGAGGAATTGCCTTACTTTACCCCTTATCACCTGAAACAGCACCAAACCGCGCGGAAAAAAAGCCTCCGCAAAAAAATCTCCGGCCACGTCGGCGACCATGTCCTGCGAGAACGGTGTTTTCAATGCCATATCGATGCCCCTCCGCCGAAAGGAGAGTACCGCTCCCAGGGATGCGCCGCCTGCCACTTCAGGTATCACCCGGAGGGAAAATACCTTGGTAGCGATCCAATGATTCCAAAAAACAAGCCGGGGCATCCTGCCTACCATCGTTTGACGGTATTACCTTCCAGCAACCTGTGCCTGCAATGCCATAAATCATTTTTGTCCCAGATGACCGCTGAGAAGTTTTCGATCCCATTCCCGCAGCGCAACCGTCAGGGAAAACTTTCTTTTCCGGGGAACGGTCAACCCCGTATGGACGTTCATCTGGAACGGGGAATGGAATGCATTGACTGCCATACGCAGTCTGATATCATGGGAGACGGTAACATCTATTCCCGGCAATTTCAGGCGGTAGAAATCCGTTGCGAATCCTGTCACGGCGACGGCACATCGTATCCCCGGATTTCAAAAATCAAGACATCCCAAGACCCGGCCGTTCGGTTGAGCCGCCACTATAAAGGTTTTAAAAACAAGGTGGGCGATGCCATGGCGGTTTCGGCCAAGCAACAAAAATTATCGAACGTCAAAGCACTGGGAAAGAAATTTATTACTTACAGTAAACGTACCGGAAAAGCACGTACCATTCCCCTGGCGAAGGACCAGGGTTGGGGACACAACATACCCGGTCACAAGGATAAACTAGCCTGCACGGCATGCCATTCGCAATGGGTACCTCGTTGCGAGGGATGTCATATGACCCTAAAGTCAGGAAAAGGTAACGGACCGGGAAGTTCCAGTAACTGGAACCTCTTTCAGTTCACCGTAAAGCATGAAGAGCCGGCGTTAATGGTCGGCCCGCGCGGCAAGGTGGTTCCCATGCTGGCGCAGCCTTCGCATACTCTGACTGTTTTGGATCAAAAGGAGAAAATAGTTCCCGTCGTTGACAACAAAGGCTTTTCTCCGGGAGAATACCGTCATTGGGAATTCACCAACCCCGCCGGCTACTCGGGCTCCAACCTGGCCTATGGCACTCAACCGCATTCGGTGAGCAAAAAAATACGTTCATGTGCAAGTTGCCATCTATCGCCAAAAACCCTGGGAATGGGAGAAGGGGATTTACGAATCAAAAAAAGTTCATCCGGCCGATACGATCAATTCAATCCACTGGTGCGAACCAATCGGGTCCTGAATAAATCGAGATATGGACCTCAAACCAAAGTGAACCAAAGGGGACACGCCATTGCCGGTTCCGGTCAGCCGGGTGCCCGGCCTTTCAACCAGGAGGAAATCACCCGTATCCTTAAAGTCGGCAACTGCATTCCCTGTCATTGGCGTTATTCCGACAGAATTTATCAGGACATGGAAAAGAGTTACAAGTTTTCGATCAATATCAAACATCGCAAGCTCAGAGACAAAATTTTAAACAAGCGCTGACATATTTATGAAGTTTCTGTTTTCAAAAACAACGGTTCTGACTCTACTCGCCACGCTTGTGTTGGCGTGGGCCATCCCCCAGCTCATGGCTCAGGAGGGTTGGCCGTCGTCCTTCGGGGAAGAAACACTCAAAGAGCCTGTTGCCGGAGATTTCGGAAGAGACATGGTGGATATTCCTCCACAGGGAGAGAAATCAACGATCGATGCCTCCGATTTCCGGGATCCTTTCTTTTTTCTGAAGAGAGATGGTGAAACAGCCAAGGATATATTAAAACCGGGGACAACGGTGGACGGACTGCGGTTCAATACCTACAATGATTCTGAAGGCTTTGTCGACCGTTATTACAAAAATTCCAATTTCGTATTGAAAGATGTTTTCGGCCGCATCGAACTGGTCAACAAGGAAGCGGGATGCCTGAGATGCCACCGCGGTATCGAAGAAATCAGCCAAAACCACAGGTTTTCCTGCACTAAATGTCACGCCGGCAATGTCAGAGGTAAAACTGCACGTCAGGCTCATCAGGGTCTCGTATCCAATCCTTCCGACTTGAAACACGCTCCCAAATACTGTGGCAAATGCCACGAAGAGCAAATCGATAAGGTAAAAAACTCATTGATGACCACCGCACGAGGCGTCATTGAAATCACCCGGGAAGCTTGGGGTGAACCTCGCTTGAAACAACCCAAACCGAAAAAGAAAAAAGGCGAGGAACCAGACAGTCATCCTCCCTGGAACTACACCAGCCCCGGAAAACCTGTTGATGATTTTTTACAGAAGAAATGTCTGCGTTGCCATGTACAATCGCCGTCACCGCACCGTGCCGGCGATTACCGAGCCACGGGTTGCGCTTCCTGTCACATGATTTACACCAACGAGGGAACCTCCCTGACCCGCGACCGCGCCATTCAGAAAGCTCAAAGAGAGGACCCTAAATATTTACGCAACCGGTTCAAACGTCGTGTGGCCTCCAATTCTTTGAATAATCGCCGCGCTTATCCGCTGCTACACAAATTTACCGTGGCCATCCCCAGTGTTCAGTGCGAACATTGTCACAACTACAACGGTGTCGGCAACGAATTTGAAGGTCTGTTCGGCAAACCGGCCCGTCCTAAAACCGCTCAGATCAAAGTCGAAAAGGATCAATCGGTTTTGTATGGACGCTCGCACGAATTTCTTCTGCCAGACATCCATCGCGAAAAGGGCATGCACTGTATTGATTGCCACGGCCCCGATGAAGTCAAGGCGGATGCTTCCAAACACCCGACACAGCACGATGCAGTCAAGGTCCGATGTGAAACCTGTCACGGGACCAACAGCAAAGCCCCGACAGGCATCGAACTGAGGGCTGAAGACCCGCGGGCTGAAGAATTGATCAAGAAGAACCAACTCAATCCCAACTTGATGAAGAAGATTAAAGTCGGGGATACGGTTATGATCGACCTGCAAGGTCAGCTTCAGCCTCATATTCGACTGGTCGATGGCAAATGGATTCTGTACTCCAAAGTCACAGGCAAGGAACACAAGATCCCTCTCTTGAAATTCATGAAGAAACGCCCTTACGCCCATCAGATACTTGGCCATATGAAAAGCACCGAATGCTCTGCCTGTCACGCACGCTGGTCCGCCAACGAATGGGGGATGCATGTGATCCGGGAAGATGAAATGAATCTAAAGCAATGGCGGGATTGGTCGATCTCCGACCCCACCTTGCAACAGCGGTTACAGGGATTCGAAAGCAACAAGGCTTTGATCAAACAACCCGCAGGAATGTTGAATTGGAACTCCGCCATCACCACTCCGAACGGTCCGAAAGGAAGCTGGACGAAGGGCATCTGGAGTCACGTCTTTTCTGAAACAGGTTGGAGCAGTTTGATCCTCGGGAAAAATAAACGCAAACGGTACACAATCGTGAAACCACGCTATCAATATTTTCTGACCAACCTCTCCAGTGAAAACGGCCGTCCCATCTTAAGAGCCAAAGTACCTCTGAGCCCCAACGGCAAACCGGGCTGGGTGATGACCCCCCACACTCCGCACACGATCCGGTCCATCGCTCGCCCCTGCGAAAGTTGCCACGAGAGTACTCTGACAGCGGGACTTGGAGAGCCGACACTGAAACATGTGGAAGATGGGAAGCCGTTCCTGAGAGAATTGAAGCGGTCCAACCGTATTCTCCCGCAATTTCAAATCAAGCAGATGGTGTCTCGTAATGGCTGGAGCCTGCAGAACCCTTTACCCAAGGGAAAACTGCGATTCATGAGATCCAAGGAAATCAAATCCCTGCTTAAAAAGTCAGACCGGTACCGTGCTTACCGTTACCTGGACCTGAGAAGAGCCGGGCAGTCGCGTTTACTGATCCGGGATGAGTTTCCTTACGATTTGAAGCACCAAGCCAATAAAGACCGGTTCGGTCCGCCTACAAAAAAAGAAAGCCTCTATTATTATGACCTAAACCAGCACCGGTTTTTCGAGAGTCAACGTACGGAGTCGATCCCTGAATCTACACCCGGTGAAATTCTGGGAGAACAAACAACAAGCGAAACTCCGGAAGAACAGCAAACAACTGCACCCACTCCTCCAAGCATGCCTGAAAGTTCAAGTCCGAAATTCTTTATTGATCTGCTTCCAAACGTAACTCAGCCTTCTCAAACTCCACAGCCGCTCCCCGAAAAAGGGTTTTTGGAAAATGAGAACCCTTAAAAATATTATTTTGAGTGTATCCTTCCTGATGGTTGGCGGAGGTTGGTGTTCTGGAGTGGAGGCGTCTCCGGAACTGGCCAAGGCAAAACAATGTGACACCTGCCACCGGTTTTCCGTGGGTGAGACCGAAAAATCTGCACCCGATTTATTTTTTGCCGGCGATAAATTTCAAAGAAAATGGCTGGCAAACTATTTGAAACAACCTAAGACCATCCGACTGGCAGGACATACGCGCGATCCGGGCTTTTTAAAGGGCAAACCGCAATTTACCGGCCCTCATCCTACATTGGGCCCCAAAGAAGCGCAACAAATGACCGATTATCTGATGTCTCTGAAAATCCTGAAGAATGCTCCGCCGTTGGAGTTGCCAGCCTTGTCCAAAGGGACACGGGTACGTGTTAAAATTTTATTCGAACGGGACTACAGTTGCATTGCTTGTCACCAGAGTTACAATCTCGCCCGCCAACCGCGGGGCGGAGTCTCCGGGCCTTCGCTGATCGATGCGGGCCATCGTCTGCGTCCGGAGTGGGTTTACCAATGGCTGAAAGACCCTAAACAGTTCAACCCTAAGGGAAGAATGCCGCTTTACACATTCGATGAAGAAACCCTGCGCAAAATGACCCAATACATCATGTCCCATAAAAAGGAACCGAAAAAGAAATGAACCGAATTATGATCTTGATCGGAGGAGTTGTCTTGATTGGATTATTCGCCGGATGCAACCGGGAACCGGAGGAAGAAAAGCCGTTGTATTCTTCCACGGAGCCCGCTCCATCTGCACCTGTTTCAACTCCTCGTACCCATCCGGTTACCCGCAAAACCCGCAATACCTATCAGTTTTATTGCGCCCAATGTCATGGCATAGACGGTCATGGCAAAGGCATCAACGCCCCTCACCTGACCGTTCCTCCACGCGACCACACCAAGGCGGATTATCTGGAAACCCGCACCGATGAACAATTGTTCACCGCCATATCGCAAGGCGGGTTGGCAGTGGGTCGCGCTCCCTGCATGCCCAGTTGGCAACACACTCTGGATGAGAACACCATACATTCGCTGGTGAGCTATATCCGCGAGCTATGCCAATGCAAGAGTTTGTAACGGGTTTTGTTACCGGCGAAAGGTGGGCCACAGACTGGAATAATCGTCGGTCCAGGGAAGTACGGTGTTTGGCTTAAAAGATTCCCATTCGAGATCGGCCAGTAGTGATCGGAAACGATCTGAATCACGCCCCACCAATACCCAAGTTGTGGCTTCTTCTTCTGGCGGAGATTTGGAAACTCCGGAAAACTTGATGGCAGACATCAAACCCAACTTACGCGCATTGGAATTCAATACCGGACCCAAATCCAGAAACGTGTTGGTGATATGAAAACACATGATGCCATCAGGCTTCAAAACCCTGAGGTATTCACGGATGGCCTCTACTGTCATCAGGTGGACGGGAATGGACCCACCGTTGAACACATCGATAAACAAGGCATCATATAAGTTATCAGGTTCCTTGCGTAAGGACACGCGTGCATCACCATATACAATCCGGAGTTTGCCCTTGATATCCGGAAGATAGGAAAAATACGTTTGAGCAATATCTCCTACCTGTGGATCCAGTTCAAAAACATCGTATTGATCGCCATCTTTTGCATAAGCGGCAAGGCTCCCCACCCCCAGACCCACCAGGCCTACCTTGGAAACCGGCACCAAACGCTGATTTAAAACTTCACCGGAAGGCGACTGCTTATGATAATAAGTTAGAGGTTCCAGCTGCCGCCCCTTGTCCAGAAACTGAGCACCGTGCAAAGTCGGCCCGTGCTTCATTTTACGGAATCCCCCTTTTTCGAAAACTGTATAACTCCCATAATAATTCCGTTTTTTATACAATGCATGGTTCTCTGAGGAAAGCTGATCTAGAAACGGAACTATCAGAATAATTCCCACCAGCGAACCTGCATACAACCGCGCATCCTGTTTCAAGGAATAGTACAACCCCAGGAGAGCGCTTCCTGCGAACAGTGCGATCATCAGCCCTGCTGCCGGTCCGAAATGATTGAGGGCAATCACCCATATCAAAAGCACTGCCAAAATAGCCGAAACGATAATCACTCCCTGCAGGGAAACCTTTTTGCGCAAAGGACTAACCCATATAAATCCTGCCATACCGATTAAAATAGAGATCATCAATTCGACGGTTCCATCGAACACCAGTGGCACAATCCAGTTAACGATGAATCCGCCGACAAACCCTCCTGCTGACAGAACAATGTAGTAAGTGGTCAACTGACCTCGATCCTCCGGTTTGGAAAGATTGAGATGGTAATGGCATACCAGACAAAAAACAAAACACAGAATCAGCAGGATGATCGGTTCTATAACAATAATTGACCAATAGTGGGTGGAACGCAGAGCAATCAACAGATGAATTCCATATTCCACAGGGTTGTTGCCCGTCGCCTTAAATACAAACAACACGATCCCCAGACTGAGAAACAGGTAAAACCGATCCTGGAGAAACTTCGGACAAAAAGGTCGCTTTTTAAAACTCAATACCAGAGTCAACAGATAAATCGCCAGGGGAATCACCCATAATAAAGGCACCGGTGCAACATTAATGGTGATTTCATTCGTAACGGCCAGAAACATCGCTGAAGGCGCCGCCGCTAATAACAACCATTTCAATATTTGGCTGGATGAGCAGGAAGACATTTTACTTCCCAGAGGCCGTTCATCCGGTTGCGAAACAACTCGAATCTGAACAACTCCAAACAGCAGAACGACTAAAACGTAACCGATTTCCCAACACAGAATCTGCTCGGGAATAGTGAAGTAAGGCTCCCATATCAGAGGGTATCCCAGTAACGCGGCGAACGCCCCTAAATTGGACGCCGCAAACAGGATATAGGGGTTTCCTTTCTCTTTCAGCGAAGTCGTGGTCAAATGAATCTGGGAATACACCGAGATGCTGGACAAGACCAGAAACATCACTCCCACAGCTCCGGCCAGCATCCAAACTATTTCAACTACCGGGGACCATTGATAGGTCGGGTTCTGCAGGGAATCCACATTGAGCGGCAGGAACAGAAGGGAAAAAACCAGCAGGACCATTTGCCACTTGCGAACCGACTGAAATCGAAAATGCCGGTTGATCCAATGAATATAAAGGTATCCCAGGAATAAAAGCGCCTGGTAAAAAACAACCGATATGCCCCACACCAGGTTTCCTCCGCCAAAACCCGGCAGAATGACCTTTCCAAGGATCAATTCGACTTGAAAAATGAGGAAGGCCGCCAGAAAAACCAGGGCTTGCAATAAAAATATATTCATAGAAAATACCTGCGGCCGAAACCCGAATGAACCCCAACATAGGACTTGGGTAGAGTGTTCTCTTAGTGTATAAATCAGTATAAAGCCTTTTGAAGTGGGGCCTAATTGTATTTTTCTTTGTCTGAGGGTGGAGAATCGCGCATTAAATCGCTCTTTTCCTGCACTCACTCGATTCCTTTAATCTGATGATCTGAGAATTGGCAAATGGTTGATATCGTACCCTTTTCCGGTTTGCGTTATAGCGAAAAACTATCCGGCCCGCTTTCTGAATTGATCGCGCCTCCGTATGACGTTATCCGTCCGAACATGCAGGAGGAGTTGTATGCCCGTAATCCACACAACGTGGTTCGGCTGATCCTGGGAAAGCAATTTGAAGATGACAATGATTCCAACAGCCGGTACACGCGGTCGGCCAGGGATTTCAAAGATTGGCAAACAAAAGGTATTTTGAAGGAAGACGCGGAACCGGCGTTTTATGCTTACAGTCAGGAATACACGTTCAACGGACAATCCAATAACCGTGTCGGTTTTTTCGCACGGGTGCGGTTGGAGGACTTTGACAAGGGTAATATCTGCCCGCACGAATTCACCCTCGCCAAGGCCAAGAAGGACCGGGCGCAATTGATACGCGCCTGCCGAGCCAACTTCAGCCCGGTGTTCGGTTTGTTTTCTGATCCTGATGGAACAATTGACGGCAAACTCGCAACCATCATCGAACAACCGCCCCTTGCGGAGATCGATGACGATTCCGTAATTCACCGGATGTGGAAGGTAGACGATCCGGAAACTATTCAGTTTTTATCAAGAAGTTTCAAGGATAAGAAAGTGTATATCGCAGACGGCCATCACCGCTACGAAACCTCGCTGGCCTATCACAAGGAACACGGCGCACAAGTTCCCGACTCCGCGCATGTGATGATGTTTCTAACCAATTTGGATGCGCAATCGCTGGCAATTTACCCGATCCATCGTCAGTTGAAATGTCCGTCCCCATTCGACCGACAACAGTTCATCAAACAACTGGAACCTTATTTCAATGTGGAGTCTTTGCCCAAGGGCAAAACGGCGGATCAACTCACTGCCCTGCTTGAAAAATCAGGCAAAGACGGTATCGCCTTTTGTGCATATCTGGGTGGCGGCGAAGCCCTACTGTTGAAACTCAAGGATATTGAAAATATTGTTCCCTTTATGGAGGAGGATGCCAACGAGCTCAAAGTTCTGGATGTGTATCAGCTTCACACACTGATTCTGAAAAAACTTCTGCAAATCGATACCCGCAAACCGGAACACCAGCAATACATCGCTTATAATGTGCGCACTGCGGAGTCGATGGCCAATGTGGATGCAGGCAAGTTTGACCTGGTCTTTTTTATGAATGCCACGCGTATGGATCAAGTCCGTCGGTTGGCCGAAAGGGGAGTCCGGCTGCCGCAAAAAGCCACTTACTTTTATCCCAAATTGCTTTCGGGTCTTGTGATCAACCCGTTTCGACCATGAAAATCATTTCAGCTGAGTTCATGATCAGTGCAGTATCCAACCGGCAGTACCCAAGCGGGATTTTGCCAGAGATTGCCTTTGTCGGACGTTCCAACGTCGGCAAATCGTCACTCATCAATTCTCTGCTTAATCGGAAAAAACTGGTCAAGACCAGCGCCACCCCCGGCAAAACCCAGATGATCAATTTTTTTGACGTCAACCATGAGCTGGTGTTCGCCGATCTACCGGGCTATGGGTTCGCCAAAGTCCCGAAAGCCGTTCAAAAAAAATGGCAGGGCTTGGTAGAGCAATATTTAACAAAACGCGAAAATTTGCAGGTGGTGGTTTTGATCGTCGATATCCGCAGAAAACCGACTGATCTCGATCTGCACATGCAGGAATGGCTGGAACAATATGAAGTGGACTATATTCTGGTCGCAACGAAAGCCGACAAACTGACCCAGGCGGAGCAAAGCCGGCAACTCAAAAAAATTCGACAGGCGTTTTTAAAAGATACGGATCAAGAGCTGGTGGCGTATTCCAGCAAAAACCAAAGAGGACGTAAGGAATTATGGAAACTTCTGCAAAGGCGGATCAATGATATCGATTCCGCTTCCAACAAAAAAGGGGCCAGTCTCATCCAACCCGGACAAGATGACCCCGTTTAAGTAATAGAACGTCGACTTAAAAACTAGCCCCACATTTCTTCCGGGAGCTCCAGTCGTTCAACTTTTTTTCCTCCGATGATATGGGATTCCAGAATTTCTTCCACATCATCCGGTTTCACTTTAATATACCAGACACCTTCCGGATAAACGACCACAACGGGACCCATAGAGCACGGTCCCATACACCCGGCGTTGGTGATCAACGCTTTTCCAAACAGCATCTTTTGTTCGATGCCCATGCTGAGTTTTTCAAATACTTCATTGGCCTGATTTTCTCCACAGGAACCCCGGGGGTGCCCCGCCGGCCGTTGATTGGTGCACACAATAATATGATGTGTTGGTTTTGGCATACTCCTCCTCCAGATTACACGGATACAATTCTGCTTTTGGATGTCAAAAACAAGGAAACGATTTGTTTTTTGTCTCCAAAAAAGACTGCTTTCAAAAGAAAAAACCGTTCCGGGGAACCCACAGCTGGGGTTTGCTCCCGGAGGTGAGGCGGTAGTATACTATAACTTACAAATAGTTGGCCCTCTGTTTGGAATATTTGTATTTATCATTCCCAAATTTTTATTTTTCAGGATTTCATGCCCAAAAATACCCTGCCGGGGAATCCATTCGCAAAACCGCGATTCGACGAGCGCTACTTGATAGAAGCAACGCAGAAGGCATTGGGCCGTCCGGTGGCCCATGTCGAATTCTCTGCCCTGCAGGGAGATGCTTCAACCCGTCAGTACTATCGCTTAACCCTGGAAGGCGAATCAGAACCACGGACCCTGATCCTCATGCAACTGGAGGCGCCCAACGTTCAGGGTGAAACCGATTTCATCCGCATTTTGAAATTTCTAAAAGAACTCAATCTCCCGGTACCGGAGTTGTTCTATTTCGATGCGGGAGAGGGACTTTTGCTGTTGCAGGACTGTGGAGACCTCACGTTGGAAACCCACCTGAGTTCCGCCGATTCGGAGATGCTGAAGAGCTGGTACCTGAAGGCCGTACATTTGCTCGCAACCCTGCAAGCCGATGCCACGCGTACGATCGGACCGGACTGCCCCGCATATCATTTAAAGTTTGACGTGGAAAAATTGATGTGGGAAATGGATTTCATGCTGGAGCATTTTATCGAAGGCACCCAGCAAAACTGCCTGAAGGCTGCGACCCGGAAAGAACTCCGCAAACAACTAACCGATCTGTGCACCCTGCTCGCCAGGCAAACTCCCTGGTTCACGCATCGAGATTACCACAGCCGCAACCTGATGGTTCACAACAACGAATTGGTTCTCCTGGATTTTCAGGACGCGCGCATGGGACCCAGCCAATACGACCTGGCGTCGCTGCTTCGCGACTCCTATCTCACTCTTCCCGATTCCCTGCTGTGGGAGCTGATAGATGCGTTCATTCAAAAAAAACAGGAGCTGGGAAATGACCCCATTGACCGGGAAGAATTTATCCGGATATTTGATCTGATGTCGATTCAAAGAAACCTGAAAGCGATCGGCACCTTTGGATATCAGAAAAAAATTAAAAATAACGATCGCTATATGAGGTATATTGCACCCACGCTTGAATATGTGCGCCAGGCATTCACACGACGCACAGAACTAAAATCGTTGCACACTGTTTTATCGGAAGCGATCCCTGAATTGTAGAACCCATATTCCAAAAACCTTTTTATGAGCATTTTAAAGCGTTACATTCTCGGGCAGTTCATCAAAACCTACATTCTCACCGTTGGAGGCCTGACGGGAATGTTCATTATAATTGATGGTTTTGAACGCCTGGACGAGTTCGTCACCAAGAATGCAGATGCCAATGACTTTCTGATTTACTATTTTCTTAAAATTCCGTTCATTCTGTCCTACATGGCGCCACAATCGATTCTCATTGCGACAGTTATCACGTTGGCTACTTTGTCCCGCAACAATGAATTCACAGCCATGAAAGCCTGCGGTATTGGGGTCACCGGCTTGACATTACCCATCATCAGTTTCTCATTTTTTCTGTCAGTGGGTTTAGTCGTTTGCAATGAATTTTTAACCCCCGTTACCAGTCAGAAAATGAACTATCTATTCAATGTCAAAGTACAGGGCTGGGCGGGCAAGTACAAGCAAATGCATGACCGATTGTGGATTCGATCCGGAAACGGCTCCATTTGGAATATTGACTATTACGATCCGGCGAAAACTCTTATGAAGGGAGTCAGTCTGTACACCTTCGATCCGCACCGGCCTGATATCCGCCACCGTATTGATGCCGAGAGTGCCGTATGGAACGGACAGCAATGGGAGTTCTTCAACGGATACATTCGCTTCTTTAAATCTGATGGAGTAGACTCCACCCAATACTTTGAAAGAAAAGCTATCCCGTCGCTTGAAAAACCAGCCGACTTTAAAAGACTCCAAAAACGCCCTGAAGAAATGAGCGTCCGATACATGTACCAAGCCATTCAAAAGCAGGATAAGGAAGGCCTGGATTCGACACGAACCTGGGTCGATCTCAATCAAAAATTATCTTACCCGTTCATCAGCGTGGTTTTGGCTCTAATCGGCATCCCCTTGTCCATCCGATCCAGCCGTAAAGGAGGGTTGCTTTTCTGTGTCTGGGTAAGTCTGGTGACCGGATTTATTTTCTCCTTCTTTTACGCATTGGGAATATCCTTTGGATATAAAGGCGTGTTCTCGCCGGTCCTCGCGGCCTGGGGTCCCTGCCTCTTGTTTATCTGCATCGGATTTTACATGTTGTTGACCATGGACAGCGAAAAGCTGTTACCCACCTGATCCCATGAAACAATTCGGATCCATCGATATCGGTTCCAATACAGTCCGGCTTCTTATTATGGAAGTGGATGATAAGGGAAACTTTAGGGAACTGGACTCCGAACGTGTCATTTGCCGGTTGGGTGAAGGCATCAACTCCGAGAAGCGATTGTTACCCCACCGGATGGAATTGACTCTGGAGGTGTTACAACGATTCCGTGAACAATGCCGAAAGTACGGAGACATTCCGATCCAGGTAGTAGCGACCAGTGCCGTGCGGGAAGCCTCAAACCGTGATGAATTTGTACGTCTTGCCCGGGAGAGGACCGGGCTTGAAGTACAGGTCATTCCATGGGAGGAAGAAGCCCGGATGACGGTCGAGGGGGTATTCTGGAAGCTGCCTTCATCCGGCAAAACCCTCATCTTTGATATCGGCGGTGGAAGCACCGAGTATATTTTTTCCCAAGACAAGCGAGTGTTGGCATCCGCAGGCACTTCCCTCGGCGTGGTGCGTCTTACCGAACAGTTCATTACCCGGCACCCGATCGATGCAGGGGAATATGAAAATTTAAAAAACCATGTCCGAGAACAATTGGACCAGGTTCTTTTCCGGTTGGGCGACCCGCGGCCGGAAAAACTGATCGGCACCGCAGGCACTGTGACCACTCTGGCGGCCATGGATCGTAATGTATTTCCATACGATCCGGAGAAAATCCACGGCCTTGTCCTTTTACAGGAGAACATTCAACGCCTGCTTGAGAATTTGAAATCAAAATCACTCGAACAACGACTGAAGATTCCCTCACTGGAGCAGGGACGCGAAGACCTGATTATTGCCGGAACCACTCTGGTCCTGGAAACCATGAGGACCTTTCATTGCCCCTACTTGACCGTGAGCGAATACAGCCTGCGCGAGGGGGTTTTGCTCCAAGCCTTCCAGAACCTGTAGCTCTTTTTTCATCTCCCTCCGAATCGCTGCTCTTTGCCCGCCCATACGGAGACCCCCTTCATTTTTGGCTAATAAATCCATATATTTCAATAGTTAGCAGACATTCCACATATTTCATTGGAAATACATTGAAATTCTGAGTAAACTATAAAGACCGCGTCGGCAACAAGATCCGGAGCCGCGGCTCCAGGAGGGGTACCTGGACCTTCTTCCATTGAAACCGGAAGGTCTGAACACAAAAGAACGGTTGAAATACGGAAGATCCCATGATGACTCTGCGGTGGATTGGCCTGTACTGCATGCTACTGGGATTGTTGTCCTGCTCAACAATGCCAAAAAGTCCGACAGCGCAACATTCGAAGAAAACAGGGGTGACATCGGAGTCCTCCACACGAATCTATGTGGGACTCAAAACACCGCCCATGCCTAAAGGGCATGAAACAGAAATTGGATATCTGCTGGGGCCGGAAGATAAGGACAAATATGCCATCGAAGTAGTGAACTTCGGATCAAAAAAAATTGTCTGGATGGAACGTCTTCTTTACCACGATGAGAAAGGCCGCGCGCACTGGAAAATCATAGCCGCGCTTCCTCCCCAGATTTTGCCAGCGGGTTATCAATTCTCAGGCGGCAACTGTTTGAATGAAAACAGACCACAACCGGAAATCGTGGCCATTTTTAAAACGGAGAAAAGAAAAAATTTGACCCAAGTTCATAAGGCATGGAAGGCGGACCCGCAAAAAGCAACATTCGAACCATTGCCTCTCAAAGGAATTCAATGCAACCGCGAAGGCTTGAGTCACTAACATTATTCATGCTTGACGGATTATGAAACTGTCCGCAGAAAACGAATTTCGATGATACAACTTACAACCATCATGATGGGAAAGGAAAAATTATGAGACGTATTTACTTTTTCATGTTTCTGGCTGCATGGATGTTTGCAGCCTGTTCATCCAACAGCGGAACGGTAAAAACCGATGCTCCCGCTACGGATGCACCGATGGAGACTCAGGCCGCTGCACCGACAGAAACGAACGACGACACAAGCGGTGATATGAGCATTCCGGAAGAAACCATGGCCATGCAAGATGGCGACATGGGAACTCCTGAAGAAACAAGCACCACCCAGAGTGAAAATAATGTATTTCACCATTCAGCTGCCGGTTTTAAAATGACCAAGCCGATGGATTGGAAATTCATGTCTCCGGAGATGGTCAAAATGGCCAGCCAATCCACAAAATGGAATGATGAGGAGCTTGAAAAAGCGATCAGGGAAAATCCCAATTCGCCACTGGTCGTGATCACCCGGTATTCCGAACCTTATCCCACTCTCAATCCCAACGTCACTGTGACTATGGTCAAATTGCCTGTTGAAGGCATGCCGCCGAAGGATATTTTGAATATGTCCACGGAAGTGCTGAAACGCGCGTACCCAGACCTGACCTATGTCGATGAAGTCCAGGATGCCAATGTGGATGGCCTGGATGGAGCCTATACCAAGATCAAATACACCATAGCTGCCGGAGGCAAAAAGTTCCCGACAACGGCCCGCATGTGGCTGGTGCCCCGCGGCAAAGTCATGTTCACGGTCGGTATGTCCGGACCTCAAGAGGGCCCGGATGTTTCCGAGGACGCTTTCAAGGAAATTTTGAACTCCATCAAAATTGACAAGAAATAGTTCGACAAATTGGGGACGGTCCTTCGGGGCCGTCCTTGCCTTTTCATTGCTTGATTGATTATCCCCTCTGCCCTTTCTCTACTATAAAATTCCTCACAAGTTGCATATTCAACTCTTCCTGTGTTTATATATTCTGATGTTCTTCTGCACGATAGTTTCGATTTGACATCAATTTTCTTTTCAGATATGTTGAGGCTTACACCTTAAAAATTAGAAGTTTAACGACTATGACACCCAAACAGACAACCGCGAAAAATATTGTCAGTATCGACAAGGCCAAAAAATCCCAGAAACCCATGAAGGGCCGGGAAATAATCGTCAAATCCCTTGAAAACGAAGGCTGTGAGGTGCTTTTCGGTTATCCGGGCGGAACCTCGATGGAAATCCATCAGGCGCTCACCCTGAGTAAAAAGATCCGGATGGTGCTCCCCCGTCACGAGCAGGGAGGAGCCTTTGCCGCAGCGGGATATGCACGCGCCACCGGCCGCCCCGGAGTATGTATGGCCACTTCCGGACCTGGAGCCATCAACCTGCTCACCGGCATTACGGATTCCAAACTGGATTCCATCCCGGTGATAGCGATTACCGGACAGGTCCCGACTACTGTGATGGGAAGTGACGCGTTTCAGGAAGCGGATGTCGTTGGTGCCACATTTCCATTGGTCAAACACAGCTATCTGGTTACGGATATCAACGATATCCCGCGGATCATCCACGAAGCGTTCCATATTGCCAGCACGGGACGGCCCGGACCGGTCCTGATCGATATCCCTAAAAATATTCAACAGCAAGAGGGGATTGTGGATTTCAACGTTCGATTCGATGTTCCCGGCTATAAGCCCAACCTGAAACCGGCGGCTCAACAGATCAAAAAAGCCGCCCATTTCATCAAGGAAGCCAAACGGCCGATCATCTACGCGGGCGGCGGCATAATCGCCTCCAGTGCGTCCGAAGAGTTGCGCAAACTGGTCAAGAAGACCGGTATTCCCATCACCAATACCGTCATGGGACTGGGCAGTTATCCGATGGATGACCCGCTGTCTCTGCACATGCTGGGAATGCATGGCGCGGTGTACGCCAATATCGCCATCAACCATGCCGACCTGGTTCTTGCACTTGGTGTTCGGTTTGACGACCGCGTTACCGGCAAACTGTCAGAATTCTGCAAGAATGCCAAATTCATTCACATCGATATCGATGCATCAGAGATCAACAAGAATATTGTGGTGGACGTGCCGATTCAGGGCGATCTTAAACCGGCGCTCAAAATGTTGAACGACGCTGTCGAACCGAAAAAAGATATCGGACCGTGGGTCAAGCAGATCAACGGCTGGAAAAAGGAATTTCCTCTGGATTATCAGTTGGACGAAAAAGCTATCGTGCCTCAACACGTTGTTGTCGAAGCGCAAAAATTGGCGGATAAGGATTGCATCGTCTCCGTTGGTGTCGGCCAGCATCAGATGTGGGCAGCGCAGTTCTGGCGCTTTCATACCCCGCGTTCGTGGTTGTGCTCGTCCGGATTGGGGTCGATGGGCTTCGGCCTGCCCGCCGCCATGGGCGCGCAAGTGGCGTATCCCGACCGGCAGGTCATCAACATCGACGGCGACGGGTCATTCCTGATGAACATCCAGGAACTGCAGACGTTGAAGATCGAAAACATTCCCGTCAAGAATATCGTACTCAACAACGCCCACCTTGGAATGGTGGCACAGTGGGAAGATCGATTCTACAAATCTCTGCGCGGGCATACTTTCATCGGCGACGCGGATTTTGCGGAGATCGCCGATGCGTTCGGCGTCAAGGGTGAAACCATCAGCAAGCCGGAAGAAGTCGTACCGGCGCTGAAACGCATGATAAAGCACAAGGGACCCTACGTTCTCGATGTCAAGTATCCATACAACGATCAGAGCCACGGGCATGTTATCCCGATGATCCCTGGCGGTCATACCTATCTCGATACTATTCTTGACCAGACCAGCACCCTGCGCGAGTACTGGAAAGAAAAAGGGATCGAACCGTAGGAAAGTTTAAACAGAAAAGAATTAATTCCCTCATCCCGCATGGGATGGGGGATTTTTTTATGTCCCGCGTTTGGCGCTGTATTCGACGTAGGCGCGGACAACGTTTTCGTCAACGCGGTCGAAGTGTTTCCAACCGGAGTATTTCATTTTCAATTTGGCTTTAACGATTTCTATGGTTTCCGGGAGGTTCTTCTGGTCGTCCAGCGCATCGTTGACGAAGCGCTTGAGTTCCATGAGGTAATGTTTCATCTGGGTAACGAGCGGTTTGCCGCCGACAGAGCCGTGGCCGGGAACAATCACCTCGGCGTCGAGGTCCTCCATTTCGCGAAGCGCATCGATCCACGATTCAATATTACTGTCGCCCAAAAATGGAATGATGCCGTTGTACACCATACCGCCAGTGAAAATGATCCGCCATTTTGGAACATAAATGTACAGATCGCCATCGGTGTGCGCCGGACCGGGATGAATCAGCTTGAGGTGATATTTGCCCAGCTTCAATTCGAGCTTTTTATCAAAGGCCAGGTTGGCTGGGGTAACTTTTCGTTTTTCCCGCGCGGCTTCGAGAACCGTCATTGCCAGCGCCCGTTTCTGGGCGATGATGGTGCGTGCGGATTTGAAAACGCCGTTACCGGAAATATTTTCATTGTGGAAGTGGCTGTTGACGACATAGACCACCGGCTGGTCGGTCACTTTACGGATGGCTTTGAGCACCTCCCCGGCTTCACTATTGTTTCCGCGGGTATCAATGACGATGACTCCCTCTTTAGTCGTGATGAAGGTCGCATTGGCGCCATTGCCGGTGGTATCGACCATACAATAAATATTCGGGAGAGCTTCGGTCAGTTTCGCTTCCTGCGCCAACGCCGCACTGTTCATCCACACCAAAATTCCCACGCACAAAAATTTGAAAAACCGCATTGCCAGCCGTCTCCTTTCTATATCTTCGTTAAATTTGATCAATTAAGGCATGTTACCATTGAATGACTTTAAGTGGCTACCAAATTATGGTAGTTTAACGACATGACTCAGGACAACAAGGATAAGCAGGATTTTCTGAATGAAATGCTGAGCAAGGGGGATGCGATGGTGTGCCTGGATGCCCGCCAGCCGGACGTCGAGGTGCCTAAAGCGCACAAGACCAATCCCATGTTGAACCTGGTCATCAGCCTGAACTTCCGAAGACCCATCGATGTGCTGGAAGACGGAATTTACGGTTCGCTTTCTTTCGGCGGTCGTCCGCACAAATGTGTTATTCCCTTCACCTCCGTGTGGGCCATATACGAACCGGATTCACAAAAGGGTCAGGTCTGGGAAGCCAGCATTCCGGAGGATATTGACTGGGGCAATCCGGAGGGCGGTACACCGTCCGGCGAGACCCCGGTGAAGCAATCGCTGAGATCGGTCACCGGCTCCGGCAAGTCTGACAAACCCAAGCGGGATCGCAGTCATCTGCGGGTCATCAAATAGTACACCATCCTCCGGCCCGAGGTTCCCGGGAAAGCGGAGCGATTGAACAATTTTTCTTTAGAATCAATAATTTGAGCGCCCCACCTGCTATCGACACGTTTTTGAAATTTCTTTTTACAAAAGCGGGACGGATAGTTTAAACTGCGTAACTGTTCAAAATATCGGACACTCAAATCATATTCATGGTGGGCGTAGCTCAGCTGGTAGAGCACTGGATTGTGGCTCCAGTGGTCGCGGGTTCAAATCCCGTCGCTCACCCCATATTTTTAATATGCGCCTGTAGCTCAGCTGGATAGAGTTCCGGACTTCGAATCCGTAGGTCGCAGGTTCGAATCCTGCCGGGCGCGCCATATTTTTTTCTTTGATGAAGCGGGAGCGAACACCTTCGTCCGGCCCGGACCACAACCGCGTCATCGATGTTTGAAAGGAGACCGCCATGCGCACGACAATCAACCCTTCCCTTCGAGGTTTACTTCTTATTTTCATTTTTCCGTTAGCTCTGGTGACGGTCCCAGACCTCGCACAGGCGCATCACGAGCATCTTGCCCAGCTACCCGTTACTCCTAAAATGCCTGAAGTGGTCGAAGCACCCAAATCTGAGGGAAGCAAAAGTAAAAGTTACAGTCACGGCTCTCCGCATGGAGCAAAAGTTAACCCACACGGCAAAAGTCCGCATAGCAAATCCGAAGGCTCCGGCTCCAAGCATGGATATAGTAAGGGATACAGCCACGGTTCAAAACACGGCTATGGAAAAAAAGAAGGCAGCCACGAAAAATCTGGATATGGAAAGCACGGTTATAGACGATACGGTCACGGCGGTGGACACCACCGGGGTCATAGCGGACACGGCAAGGATCCGTTTCGTCATGTGTTGAAATTCGCCGGTACTTTGGGGTTGACCGATGCACAAATCAAACGGATCAAGGAATTAAAATTCGATTTCGCCAAAGAGAGAATTATGCTGAAAGCGCAACATGCAATTGCTCACATGGAACTGGACCAGATGGTGCATTCCGGCGAAGTGAAGGAATCGGAAATGCGTGCGATCGCCGACCGGATTTCAGAAATCAAATCGAAAAAAATTCACGGGATGGTGGATGCCAAGATCGATCTTCTCAAGTTGTTGACGGAAGAACAGAGAAAGAAAATTTCTCAACTCCATTCACAGCATTGAGACACATCGCATATAATAATTAAAAAACGGGGCGTGGCGCAGCCTGGCTAGCGCACCTGCTTTGGGAGCAGGGGGTCGGAGGTTCAAATCCTCTCGCCCCGACCATTTAAATAAACGGCTTAGAGCCAAAACTCTAAGCCGTTATTTTATGGACAACATTTTAAATGAACTATTTTAGGCTCTCCTCTATATAGTTAAAACCAGATCGGATTAAAATGTAAACCGAGCGCCAGCAACTATTTCATGGGCATCAATGGTAACCTGAATTTCTGACCCAGGAGCAAGAAAAATATCAAAATTGGGATTCGTCGTAGCAAAATAGCGATAACCCAGTGTCAAGGTCGTTGAGGGGGTAACCTCAAAACCAACTCCACCCATAAACTGATATGCAAAAACAAAATCGGTATCTACTACTGTTAGACCTGTATCGTTTCCATCCAATCGAACATTGGCTCCCCCAAGACCTGTACCCAAATATGGAACGACACGAGAGTTTTCAATATTAAAATCATAAAACCCGTTTACCATAAAACTTGTTGCTGAAAAATGATCATCGTCTGGTCCGGTGCAGGGGCAACCGGGTACTGTTGGTCCGGCTGCAAATTCATCCCATTGCGCCGTTCGAAATGTGACTTCAAATTCAGCCCTGATATTGCCGAAATCATACCCAACGGCACCGCCGATATTGAAACCCGGGTCATGACTGGATTGAGCAACCTCTGCCCCGAAAAATTCAAACTCACTATCCGGAAGAAACGTTACACCGATGTTACCCGAAATGTACGCACCCTCCACGCAGCAAGGTAATATCTTGATATCTGTATCCTCAGCCTGAGCGGGTGTTGAAAAAAATACCAGCGCGATGAAAATCAATAAAATCAGTCGTTTCATGGAATCTCCTTTTCTCAATAGGTTTTTAAGTCAAACCCGAAGATATGGAGAGGGGCATTTGTCATTTTGGAAATTGCCTTATATATATAAAGACCAGATTGGGGCAACCATATTCCAGCATATTCAAATTTCCCAACCTTAATTGCTTCAGACACGATATCGTTTTAGCCATTAAAAACAAAGGCTTATAACACGCCTGCACGGTCTTTTTTTAGTTTGATATTTTCAATCCAGCCTTTACCCTAATTAAACAACTCCTATTCAAACTTTGACCAAGAGAAATCGATGACTCGACCCCATAAACGACCCAACACCTCCAAAAAAAGCGAAAGTACCAGTGAAGCCATACTGGAAACTATCGAAAACACCATGGAAACCTCTATTTTCAACAGCCGGTGGTTGTTGGCGCCGTTTTATCTGGGACTGGTGATCAGTATCGGTCTGCTCTTTGTCAAATTCTCTCAGGAGCTCTACCACTTGACGATCCACGTCACCACCGCTTCCGAACATACCGTGATTATTGGCATATTGGCCCTGGTCGATATGGCGTTGGTCGGATCGCTTCTGCTGATGATCGTTTTCTCAGGTTATGAAATCTTTGTTTCCAAGATCGATGTCGCCGAGCACAAGGACCGCCCCGACTGGATGGGCAAAGTAGATTTCAGCGGTCTCAAATTAAAAGTCATCGGCGCGATCGTTGCGATCTCCGCCATCGACCTTTTGAAAACGTTTATGGAGATCCCGACGGATCTCACCGCAGCCAAATCCACCATGTTCCTGTGGAAGGTAACCATTCACATGGCTTTCGTCCTGAGCGGCGTTTTGTTTGCGGTGATGGATCGCATCTCTGCCGGCACCAATTCGCACTAAACGCTATTCATCAAGTCGGTGTTTCGGCATTTTTGCCCTCTAACTACTTTCACTGATTTCAACGATTTACCAACAATTGTTTGTGTTCCGACGGTTTTGGTGTAAGCTGAGCAAAGTAGTTTATGTCAATGGAGATGCCCTTTTGGCACTACCCCGCCGACCTATTGGTTTCGGTTCCATTCCGCGGATTCCTGTCAAAATTTCATTTCTCGCAGCTAAAATCATTCCATTTTATTACTTTTTTCAGGTGAAACTATGATCAGGAATTTGAAACGGGTACCAGTGCCCTTTTTACTTATTTGCGGATTTTTTGTTTGTGCTTTGCTGGCTTGGGCTCTGCCGGCGATTGCGGAAGACCGCGCAGCAAAGTATGGCGATAAGGTTTCCATCCATTACACGGGTAAGCTTGAAAATCAGGAAGTCTTTGACACATCGGAAAACAGGGAACCGTTGAAATTCACGCTCGGTGAGAAAAACATCATTCCTGGAATGAATCAAGCTGTTAAAGGAATGAAAGTCGGCGAATCAAAAACCGTGTCCATTCCATCCAAAGACGCCTATGGGCCTTACAATGACGAACTGGTATTCGAAGTGCCCACCAAAAACCTGCCACCCGGAGTCAAGGCCGGTACACCTTTAAGGGATCCGCAGGGCAATATGGTACTGGTGAAGGAAGTGAAGGGTGATAAATCGGTGTTAGACGCCAATCACATCCTGGCCGGCAAGACTCTGATTTTCGACATCAAGCTGGTGAGTATCAACTGACCCGCTCCGGTTTTAAAACAACTGAAAAAGGATCAGGGAGCATTCCCTGATCCTTTTTTATTTTTACCGGTTACTGAATGGATTTGGCGCAACGGAAGCCGGTACCTTCGGGCCGTAGTTGAAAGTGCGAGTCGCGGCGGTTGGCGGACCGCAGTTCTCCCGCGTGCTGGTTCCAGGCCCCTCCCCGATATACTTTGTTGGTGATGGCTTGCGATCCGATGCAATTCACTCGCATACACGCCTGCAAATCCGAACGGGGTCCCGGTGGATCTTTTTCGGGGCTGATCTGATAATAATTTTTCTCGGCGCCCATCCAATCCTGAACCCATTCGCTGACATTTCCCGACATGTCGTACAGGCCGAAAGCATTAGGCGGAAACGATCCCACGGGCGCGGTGTGTTTGAATCCGTCGGAGACGCGGGGTTCCCGGATATTCAATTCGCAGGTGTTGTCACAGAAGTTGGCTTCTTTTCCGGAAATCGTGGTTCCCCAGTAGAAGGGAGTGGTGGTTCCGGCGCGCGCGGCATATTCCCACTCCGCTTCCGTCGGCAGACGCATCCCGATCTTTTTGCAATAATCGCTGGCTTCATCCCAAGTCAGGCTGTCGACTGGCAATTCGGCACCCACATTTTGGGAAGGGTTGGCTGACATCACTGCCTGGAAATTTTTCTGACGCACTTCATATTTACCCATTTGAAAAGCTGAAATGCAGACTTTATGAACCGGTCGTTCGTCGGGATTTCCTTTCTCACTTCCCATTTGGAAACAACCGGCCGCAATCGATACCATCTCCTCGTCGGACTTCTGATGCTGGGTGGAAATGAGAGCTTTCTGAATCTCAGTTTTTAAGGCCAACGCCAAATCCCGCGTTGCGGTCGGTATCCCTTTATACTGGATCCGGGTTTTGCTTTTTGGAAGCAATTTCATTTTGCCGGTTTTCATCATATAGACCCGGTAGTGTGGAATCTGTTTCCCCACATCCCCGCGGATAAAAGACTGAGATTCCTCTTTTTTCTGCGGAGTGTTATCCAGCACCATTACTGTTTCATCCACCAGTTCCGCCTCGTGGGGATTCGGGTCCCCTTCGATATAAACCCTCACGTTTCGCCCTTTGACAACGGGCATTTTCAGAATACGGTCGACAAGGGACTCCGCCTCTTTAAACTTTTTTAATTTAATTTTTGTTTCGGCCAAGGCACGAAGCGCTTTATGGTTGTCCGGTTCTCGGGCCACCGCCTGGCTGAAGAACTGCTCCGCTTTCTTATACTTTCCTTCACTAAAAGCCTTTTGGCCGGATTTTAGGAGATCGACATCCTCTCCCAGGGCAATCCCGGAAAGGATCGTGGTCAGGCCTATTGTTAAAATCCAAAACGAAAAAATGCTCTTCATAGATCGGGGTCCTTTGCTCAGAAAATATCCCTAACTATGCCGGAATCCATATTAAAAATCGACTTAAATCAGCGAGAAATATGCATCCTCTGAAGCTTGCGAAAGGCGAATATCGCCATCCCGGATACTTGTAGAAGTGCAAAGTAAACCACCGCCCATTGGCTGGCGGGAAACTTCGGTTTATCAGGCCAGTACACCCAGGTCAAGACCGAGCCCCAGACCACCAGCGGCGCCACCCAGAACAGGTATTTCAGGCCCCGCTTTCCTCCTTTAAACCAGATCCATACATTCAAGAGACTGATAAAAACCACAAAGAACAGTATGCCCTCGACCGGATCAGATCCCCGGATTCCCTTTTGCGCCAACTCCCGATGAACTTTTTCCATCTTTGCTAACTCCTTTAGCGCCGTGCAGCTGGGTTTCCCGTTCTCTGAATGGTTTTTGCAATCGAACTGGAACAATTCCCGCGCCTCGTACCACTGTCCCGACTGCTCATAACCTTTCGCCAGATGATAACAGGGACCATAATCAGCGGGATCGGGTGGACGGAATCCCATATTGCATAGGCTTTCCAAGTATCGATCGGCTCGCTCCATATCAGCCATTTTTAAATATTCTTTTCCCAGATAAAAACAGGTGATATCGTCTCCTCCGCGACAACGATCATGTAGAGGTTTCACTTCTTCTTTTAGGCGACTCATTTTCCTGGCCAGACTCAACAGCGGGGTGCAGGCGCGGAGGTGCCCGGGGGTAGGATGCTTTTTGCATGCGGTGCGATACAGTTCCAAAGCCCGCTCCTGGTGACCCGCCTTTTCCTCTTTAATACCCAAGGCAAGGCAATAAATAGCCTTCCCCTGGAAACACTGCTGGCGTGCCTGGTCGTCGCTCAATGTTTCTTCGTCGGCATGAGCAGAAAAAACCGATATCAATAGAATAAGAATTGTTAGTAAAACACGCTTTAGATATTTGGATGAGCGGATCAAGGGAGCCTTGAGAAATTGTTGGGTTGGGTCTATCGGTCGTCGGACTTCTTTATGGTAGCACAATTGTTATTCCTTCATGAGGATCGGATCTTGAAGTCAAAGAAATTGAATTAGGCCATTTAATTTAGAACGTTAGGGTCCTGTTTTGGTCTTGCACCGATTCACCGAAGTTCGTATGAATCTATCAATAGTGAACCAACATCTAAACACATATAAAACTCAATTTTTACTTTAGGAACGGCATATGGCCAAGTCATCACTTCAATTAAAAGAGAATGTTGAAGGCAACTTCTTTGTCGATTCCACCTGTATTGACTGTGGAGCCTGTCGAAGGTTTGCACCTTCAGTATTCGGAGAAACTGGAGAATACTCGTATGTGTACCAGCAACCGGAGACAGAACCGGAAAAGCTGCAGGCGCAACGAGCCCTGCTCGCCTGCCCCACCGCTTCAATCGGTACCCATCAAAAAACAGATTTGAATGACGCCAAACAATCCTTTCCATTGGAATTGGCTCCCGGAATACATATCAATGGATTCAATGCCCGCGACTCCTTCGGAGCGGATAGCTACTTTATTCAGCATTCAACCGGAAATTGGCTGGTGGACTCTCCACGGTTTTCGAAACATCTTGTGACTGCGTTTGAGGCAATGGGAGGCATTGATACTATTTTTCTGACTCATCAAGATGATGTGGCAGATTCGCGCGATTATGCCCGGCATTTTCATTCCAAGCGAATCATTCATCGTTTGGATGCCGGCTCTACGAAAGACGCCGAGATTATTCTGGAAGGCGAAGACGATTTCAAAATCGGTCCAGGAAATATTATATTCACTCCCGGACACACGCGTGGACACCAAGTGCTATTGTGGGATAACAAATATCTTTTCACCGGAGATCATTTTTCCTGGTTTCCAAAGGCAAACCGGTTCGGCTCCTTCCGTAACGCTTGTTGGTATTCCTGGGATGTACAGATTCAATCTGTTGAAAAATTGAAAGCATATAAAAAGGTTGAATGGGTGTTTCCGGGGCATGGGCATCGGAGTAAAGTAGGGAAAGCACCTTTCCCAGAGTATGTGGATGAAGCTGTCACATGGATGAAAACCGTTCAATAACGCGGACCTATATCTGTGACGGTTGATTTCGAAGTGTCTTGAAGAGAGAAATTCCGGAAGTTGGAATCCATGCTTTCCCCAACAATATTTGATTTTTCGATTATTTCCTTATAAGGTGGTGTCTAACATACTTTTTCTCTTGGAGAGTGCACACATGGTAAAAAAAGACGCCGTAGTTTCGTTAAGTTACACATTGACCAATGCCGATGGACAGGAGCTTGACAAGTCTGCCCCCGATAAACCGTTTGCATATCTTCATGGGAACAAGCAGATTGTCCCCGGACTGGAAAATGCCCTGGAAGGCATGGCCATTGGAGATAAAAAAGAAGTCACAGTTTCTCCGGCAGAAGGCTATGGAGAATTTATTCCGGGGCTGAAAATGGATATCGAGCGTTCTAATTTTCCAAAGGATATCGAAATTCAGGCAGGCATGCAGTTTTCCGCCGATGTTAATGGAGACAATCGAATCTTCACCGTTACCAGTCTCGAGGGCGACAAAGTACAAGTCGACGGCAATCACCCGTTGGCCGGTCAGACACTTCACTTCGATGTTGAAGTGGTTGAAATCCGAGAGGCAACAAAAGAGGAACTGGAGCAAGGACATGTTCATGGTCCCGGTGGCCATTAGCATTAAAAACCGCTTTCAACTCCAATCCTTCCTGTTCAACCCAGTCCCTCATCTTTTGCTTAAGATCGCAAATTTGAGAACCGGTTTCAAAATTGGCGGCTTCGTCTGAATTCCTCAAGACCACAGGCGACACTGAGTCCCACCTTTTAAGCAAAAATTACAAACAGCGAATCCTCGCACGAACATCCGCATCTTAATTGTAGCAGTACTTTTTATTAACCTGTTTTTTAATAAAAAGGAGGCTCATCATGTTTACCCGTAATGAAGGTGGTTTGGACCGTGCTTTTCGCATCATCCTCGGACTGCTGTTGATTCTCGCTGGTTTTGTTGCAGGCGGAACCTGGGGAATCGTTCTCTACGTCGTCGCACTGGTGCCTCTTCTCACAGGGCTAATTGGCTGGTGTCCGCTATACAGCTTGTTTAAGATCGACACCTGCGGATTGAATAAGACTTGAAAAAGGGCCATCGTTGGGCCAACCCTGGGAACCGGTAACGGCAAGTCTTTTAAAACCCATCAGGATTGGCCCGACGGAGGAATCTAGTAGATTCTCATAAACGCTTTGCTGTCTTTGGGAATCAGTGGACTTATTTACGGCGATTCAAGACGTCGTCAGGGGCTTGAGAATCTGTATCAGCTCCTGTTCGGTTTCCATTTTTTCGGTAAGATCTCGTATAAGACCGGTAAACATGCATTGATTGCCAATTACGGTTTCATTAACAGCCAGTTCCGCAGAAAAAACCGTGCCATCTTTTTTCCTGACTGATACCACACGACGTAACCCCAGTGCAGCGGATATTTTCGATTGCAGAAGTTCTTTTAAATAATTATCCCTTTGAACGCCATCTGCGTCAGCTGCCAGAATATCAACGTTTTGCCCAAGGACTTCTTCAGTTTTAAAACCGAATAAATGTTCTGCTCCACGATTAA
This sequence comes from Nitrospinaceae bacterium, assembly GCA_028278405.1. Classification (GTDB taxonomy): domain Bacteria; phylum Nitrospinota; class Nitrospinia; order Nitrospinales; family Nitrospinaceae; genus SZUA-226. The sequence continues at coordinate 74,087 of JANQEK010000007.1, read as the reverse complement.
AGGAATGAATCGTTCCTTCTTCATCGATAGTAATAATTCCATCAACCACATTATTCATGATCTCGATCAGGCGTCTCTCACTGGTCTCAAGAACTTCAAGCGCTTTTTTCTGTTCGTCTATTTCAATTTGAAGATCCCTGTTTGATTTCGTTAAACTTGAAGTGCGCTCCTGAACCTGTTTTTCAAGATCATGGTAAACTTTATTGAAAAAGTTCTTCACTTTCTTACGGTCGGTTATATCTTGAACAATGGCAACAAATTGGGGGCGTGATTCAACTCTTGAAAGTTGAAGGCGAATATCAACAGGATAAGTCGTTCCATTTTTGCGTTCATGAACCGCCTCAAAGGCAGTAACCGATTCAACCCCTCGCCTCAATGAAGCAATCAGTTTCTTAACTTGATTCCATGCAAACTCCGGTAGTATATCCTTTGGAGTCATTTTACTTAGTTCTTCTTTGCTATAACAAAGGTTGAGCCGGGCCGCTAGATTGACTTTGATAAACTCGAAGGTCTCCGCATCAAAGGTATACACTTCATTAAATGACCTGTCCAAAATGCGGCCTAAACGAGCCGCCAGATTTTCCGCTGCTTTCTGATCGGTAACATCTTGAAGGGTTCCCACGATCTGAGAGGGCTTCCCCTTGGAATCCAGATAAACTTCCGAACGTTGTTTTATTGTTTTAACAGAGCCGTCTCGACGCACAATGCGATGGGTGAGATTGAAAGCCGCTCCTCGATTTAAGGCTTTTTTGATTTCTTTTTTTACAAAACTGCGATCATCCGGATGAACGGATTTCAAAAATTTTTGAAAAGTTACGTTCTTGCTTTTCGGCCAGCAATCCAGCAACCGACTGACCTCATCCGAACATTGCATGCTCTTGTCTGATAATTCGAGCACCCAGTTTCCGGTTTTGGACATTTCCCGGGTACGGATCAAGTCCCTTTCAACTTCCTTACGACGTTCTATCTCATCTTCAAGTTTTTTTCGGGTGCTCTTGCTTTTCTGCCATGCGTTCAGCAACAAAGCAACAAGGGAGACAAAAGTTGCACCCGCCATAACCAGCAAATAGACCTGTGTATTATCGAATTGCATGTAAATCCAATGGAAGTGGTTCTTCTTTCCGGGTTACTGGACTTGTGGATTGTCCTTTTTGATCATTTCCAAAATATTTTGATCTCAATTCGCCATGCCGAAGATAGCGGTATTTCCTCATGTAAGATCATGCAATTTAAGGGCCAAAATCATTATCGAGAAACACCGGGTTAAACCCGTGTTCTTATCCGACTCCTGATGTCCAGGCGGGGTGGAGTGTTTCAATTCTGATAATTGTGTTTCATAATTAACTCTCTTAATCCCCACGAACTGGCAGGGGAGAATATCTGAAATTGCGAGGAGAGTAATTTCTGGTATATTGGATGCAGGAAGTCAGCAGAGAACCCAAGTCCATTTACCTCGACTGAAAATCAATAAAATTCCATGCGCCTGTAGCTCAGCTGGATAGAGCAGCGGACTTCTAATCCGCAGGTCGCACGTTCGAGTCGTGCCAGGCGTGCCAGATAGGGCCTTTAAGCCCAAAATTCTAATGGCGACCCCCCTTTATTAGGGAGGTCGCCATTTTCACTTTTATCAGGTGGTATGAAAATTGAGGAAAGATAACTTGGATTAAGAAAGTAGCATATAAACTCAGAAATAATACCACGTGAGCTTGATACTCTTACTTAATATGTAATTCAGTGAACACGCTTTTTATTTTCCTTCAAACAAGTTACCGGTTAGTTTTCTGCAAGGACCACTTTTTATGTATGTTCCTGTTTTTTTTAAGCCTGTTTTAAGTTATTATTTATAGATATTGTCTATTAATTTCATTTAGATAGGTCAAACAAGCCCGATCAGGGTATCTGTGAGGTCTTGCTCTATCACCGGAAAGTGAAACCGGGTTTACTCTGAGCATCAAGTCCTGTTGCGCAGACAAAACTGTTTCTTCCTACAAACGAACTTCAGGGGAAAAAATGAAAGTTGTTATTTTGAGTGGAGGTAAGGGAATTCGAGCCTTCCCTTTTACCGAGTATCTTCCAAAACCGATGCTTCCTCTCGGGGGTTCTCCGATTGTGGCCCAGGTCATCAAGAGTTTCATCACCCAGGGGTTTAACGAATTTATTCTGGCGGCAGGATACCGCCATGCAGAGCTCGATGATTATTTTTATAAAAAAGACCTCGGGGCAAAAATAGATATCGTCGATACCGGAGAGGAAACGGACACCGGTGGCCGTGTGTTGGCCTGCAAAGACCTGGTTGGAGACACCTTCATGGTGACGTATGCGGATGGACTGTGCGATGTTCCCCTGGACCAGTTGAATGCATTCCACAAGAGTCATCAGGGACTCGGCACTATCACCTCTGTACCGATGTACAGTCCTTATGGTGTCCTGGATGTCGATGAGGACGGCAAGGTCATCAAGTTCCGTGAAAAGCCTCGCATCAAGGGAACCTGGATCAATGCCGGGTTTATCGTATTTGACAAGAAAGTGTTCGATCACTGGCAGGGGGAGAACCTGGAAAAGGAAGTGTTCCCGCACCTGATTGAAAAAGGCCTGGCCTATACCTATCGTCATGACGGATTTTTCAAATCAGCGGACAACTATAAAGATATCCTCGAATTTGAAGAATTAATGAGAGACGGCTCGTTGCCCTGGCTTGTAAAGGAGAAGTGCTGATGTCTTTCTGGGAGGGGCGTAAGGTTCTGGTAACAGGCTGTACCGGGTTTCTGGGCTGGTGGCTGACTTCTGAGCTGATCCGCCATAAGGCGGAGGTGGTAGGACTGGTGCGTGACCTAATACCTGAGGCGCCCTTCTTTGCCCAAGGCACGGATAAAAAAATCAGCGTGGTCCGCGGACGAGTTGAAGATTATGAAACGGTCGAAAGAGCGATTAACGAGTATGAAATCGACACGGTGTTTCACCTGGCAGCTCAGGCGATAGTCGGCGCAGCCAACCGCAATCCCCTCTCTACTTTTGAAGCCAATATCAAGGGAACCTGGATTGTGATGGAAGCCTGCAGGCATAACAAACTGGTCTCCCGGGTTATCGTCGCCTCCAGCGATAAGGCTTATGGAAATCACGATACTCTCCCATATGATGAAAGCTTTGCCCTGCAAGGGAGTCATCCATATGATGTTTCAAAAAGTTGTGCAGATCTCATTGCACTGGCTTACCACAACACTTACGGAACTCCAGTGTGCGTTACCCGCTGCGGCAACTTGTTCGGTCCGGGAGATATGAATTTCAACCGCATCATTCCGGGAACCATGCAGTCCATTATGAAAAATCAGAACCCGATCATCCGTAGTGACGGTTCGCCCATGCGCGATTATGTTTACGTCCTGGATATTGCCCGCGCCTATATGATGTTGGCCGAACATATGGACGATAGCTCCATCCATGGCAAGGCCTTTAACTTTGGGACGGGAGAACCGGTTTCCGTATTGGAGTTGACGCAAAAAATCCTCAAGGTTGCGGGAAGGGAAGATCTCAAACCTGATGTGCAAAACAATGCGCACGGCGAAATCCTGCACCAATACCTCTCTTCCACCATGGCCCGCGAGGTCCTGGGATGGGAGCCCGCCGCAACACTTTCCGACCGTCTCCAGGAAACTTACAGCTGGTACCGCGAAAACTGCTAACCAATTTTCCGGGGAATACTGTTTTATATGAAAATCCTGCACGCATATAACCGGCATCGGGGAATTGGAGGTGCGGACAATGCCTGGGATGAAACCATTCGGATCTCGCGTGAAGGTGGATTGCAGGTCGAAGAATTCTTCAGGAACAGCCGTGATTTACCGCCCAACCTGATAGGCAAAGCCCAGGCATTTTTCTCAGGACTCTACTCCAAAAGTGCGCTGAAGGACTTCGACCGAAAACTGGAAGCGGTCAGGCCGGATGTGGTTCACGCTCACGAGCTGTATCCGCTTATTTCTCCATGGATATTGAAGCGATGTGTCGAAAAGGGAATCCCTGCCGTGATCACGTGCTACGATTATCGAATGACCTGTCCGGTTGTAACACATTTTCATAGAGGGCGCTTGTGTCTTCGTTGTAAAGACGGCAAGGAATGGTGGGCTGTCATTAAAAACTGCCGAGGCCATATTTTCGAAAGCCTGGCGTATGGACTTCGCAATTGGGTTGCGAGAACCAACCGTTTATTCCTTGATAATATTTCGCAGTTCATTGTGCTGTCTGATTTTCCAAAGCAGTGGCTCGTGAACGAAGCGGGTATCGATCCGGAGCGGGTCAGTGTGAATCCCTGTTCGGTTGAACTTCCGGAGGAATCCGGAGACCCGACCCAGGGAGACTATGTGGCGTTCGCAGGACGGTTTGTTCCCGAAAAAGGGGTTGAGCTTCTTCTGGAAGCTGCCCGTATAGCAAAAGTCCCCGTAAAACTTGCAGGAGATTCCCCGACGCACCCGGCTATTCGAAACGGGGATTCGGCTGAATGCGTCATGATTCATGGAAAAGAGGAGTTATCTAAATTCTACCGGGGAGCAAGGATGGTGGTGGTTCCCAGCATCTGGTTTGAAACGTTTGGACTGGTTGCCGCCGAGGCAATGAGCCACGGCATTCCGGTTGTCGTTTCCAGGTTTGGCGCACTTCAAAGTACTGTAAAGGATGGCGTGTCTGGATTGTTGTTTGAAATGAATAATGTGAATGACTTGGCAGAAAAAATATCCACTCTATGGAACGATCCGGAACTTGCCAAAAAGCTGGGAGAAGGAGGCAGACGGGAAGTTAAAGAACGCTTTGATCCTGCCATGCAGTTCAAGCAGCTGATGGATGTTTACGAAAAAGCCATTGCAAATCCCGTCGGGCAAAAGCAGAGAGGCTCCCTGACCGAAGCTTAACTTTCTCCATTTTCATACTCCCGATTCCCAATTTTCCCAAGGACAAGCTTGATTTTTTCGATCGCCGCTGAAATGGAATAGTTCCGTTTGATGACCTCGCTCCCCTCCCGGCCCAGAGATTCCCTTAATTCAGGACTCTGACACAGACGAATCAACGCCTGGCACAACTGGTCAGTATCTCCAGGTGGAACCAGAAGGTGCTTTTTTCCAAAATCCAAAACTCGTCCCACATCGCCGACATCCGTTCCAACAGCAGGTTTCCCCAACGCCAGCGCCTCCAGAAGAGAGACCGGCAGGCTTTCCTGAAGGGAAGCCAAAACATAAATATGAAACGATTGAAGATAGGTGAAGACGTCTTCGACATAACCGGTTAATACAACCCGGTCCTCGATCTTCAAATCTCGAGCTAATTGCTGCAATCTTGCTTTTTCCGAGCCTTCTCCCACAACCAGGCACCGGACATCGGGAATGGTTTGTGTCAAGCGGGCAAAGGCCTGAATCAGTGTATCAATCCCCTTACCGGGGTGAAGCCGGCTGGCGGTTCCAATCACTAAACCCCTGAAGCCGGGGAAAGGAGATTTTTCGTGGATATCCGGGGTGGAGATTTTCTGAATGGCATCCCAATCCACAAAGTTGGGCACCACATCAACCTGGGAAAGCCCATAGATCTCCCGCATTTGAGTCTTGAGATATTCGGAGCCCACTAAAACCCGTTGCGCCCGGCGCACCAGTTTTTGATCGATCCATTCAAAGATGCGGGTCTTTAGAATAGCCGTTTTCCCGAGCCAGCCATGGACATGGGCCACCCAGGGAATCGAGGTAAAAAAACTGGCAAAAAATGCGACCATGTTGGCCCGCATGTCATGAGTATAAATTACCTGCGGCCTGCTTTTTTTAACCACCTTCAGGAACAAAAAGATGCCCCGGGGAAGAGAGGTGAGGCCTTTCCAAAGAATCAATTGAAATTTTTCAGGCTGTTCCTCAAAGGACTGACTGTCCAGGAAAGGTAAGGGTTTTTGAGCATCATGAGATAAAGCCAGAAAGGTGAGATCAAGTTCATTGGGATCGACTCGATTTAGAATCGACGCGAGCAGGGTTTCTGGACCTCCAATTCTCGCGTAATTGCTTTTTACAACTAAGACTCTCACGCTGTTTCGGAAGTCAACTTACTTTGCTGTTGGGTTAAATGATAAAAAGCAACGGATAGTGCGATAACAATCCACCAGACTTTTTGAAGCTGCGCGTGTTGGAATATACCCATGAACCCAAACCCAAGGATTGAAATCATGAACGCTGTAGGAAGCAATTTCAACTCTTGAAGATTAGCCCTCTGTTGTAACTTGTACATACTCCTCGCAGCGCCAAACAGAAAAGTCAAGAATATGGTAATCCCAAAAATTCCTGTCTCACTTGAAACTTCCACATACATATTATGCGCTGCCTGGGAATGGTCGCTCATCGTGGAATCATTGGCTTGGAGTAAACTTATCATTTCATGGGTTTCGGTGTGAGAATAATCCCTCATAAAAACAATTCCATAATTTCCAGCGCCCACCCCGATAATTGGATTTTTTGAGAACATATCCAAACCCGCCATTAAAAAATCCCAGCGTGTTGTAAGAGTTGCACTCTTTTTAAAGTTATTGATGGAAAACACTCTCTCCAGATATGTCGCAGGAAGAATAAATGGTGCAATGAAAAGAACCAGACAAATAGAAACGATCATTGGGGCCGTCACAGGTATCATGCGAAACCAGAGGGACAATCCTAAAACAAACACGACTCCCAGAAATCCCTGTCGATCATGTGTTAAAAGAATGGCAATCAACTGAAATAACAATACCAAGAAACAAAAATATCTGAACTTTTTAAAATCAGGGGATTTTGTGCAGTATAAAGTCAGCGGTAACAGGGTGACCAAAAATACAGAAAGCCAGTTAGGATGGCCCAGGGTTCCCGTCGGGCGCACAAAACTTCCGGATTTTAATCCATCCGTATCTTTGATCCCTCCTTCACTGTGCCCAAACTTCATGATTGCCTCTTCCCCCGTCATTTGAAATGCAGGAAATTTAACCTGCACAATAGCAGCACTGGAGGCAATAAAGCCTGTGAGAAGCAAAACCAGGACAAAAGCCTTCACCTGATTGGTGGTCGAAAGTAACTGAACAATTAAAAAAAACAGAATGTAATCAACGATAAGCTTGGAAACATCGATTAAAGCCCACTTTTTATCCGGAGCCACCACAACGGACGCAAGAGAAATTAATATGAAACCCAAACCGAACCACATGGTACGAGTGAATACGAGTTTTTTTCTCTGGGTTAAATGATGAAATAACCACGACACAGCGGTAAGGAACCCTAAAACTTTCGAGACACTCAAGAATAAGCCCTCTGCGCCGACAGCAAATTTCCCCTTAACGCCAAAGTTGAGGATTGCGATTATGGTCAGCGCGAGACCAATTCTAGGGTCCCTGAAAATAAAATAGACAATGAACAATCCTGCAACAAGGATAAAACCTTTTTTGGGGCCAAACACTAAGATTAGGGTGGACAGTAAAAGGGCGGATAGGGTTACAACAACAATCGGAAGGATGTAATTTTTCTGCTGGTTAATCAACGGGCTTATCCCAATATGACTGTGATAAATGCCAAGACCGCGTGAGATAAACTCCTCACACGGGCAGGAACCGGAAAACCTCCATGCAATTTTACCCTAATTGAACTTGATGAGCCAGTCTTCGGGTTGCATGAACATATTGGGGCATCCCCCTTCAAAGTCATCATGACATAGAGGAATGGATTTCCAATCTTTCTTATTTTGCCTTCGAAATCTTTGATATTTTGAATTATTCCAGATTTTCCGGAAGGGGGTTTCGTTCACATTACCAAAAACGACTTTCCCATCATAGTCGAAACAACATGGCGAGATGGACCCATCTGCAAGAACCACTGCCGAGGACCAAAGCAGTTCACACATCTTTTTTTGGGTTCCCACCCAGGACACATCACCGCTGTCGTCGGCCTGATATAGGCTTAGATTGTTTTCTTCCTGCTTGGGAATGTAATTGTGGTCCTTTTCCTTATCATCCGAGCCCCAAAAAAGGAAAGGTCTTTTTACATACAGGTTGTCCGCCCCGAGGGAGCGAACCAATTCTTTCATCTGAGTCAATTCCGAATGATTGTAATCAAAATTGATAAACTGGATATTGATCTCTGGGGTTTTGGACTGGAGTCGTTTTCGGGCCTCGACCAGGAATCGAATGTTTTCCAGAATCACTTCGAATTCTCCTCCCACCCGGTAATGCTCATACGACTCTTTAGTGGCTCCATCCACGGCTATTAAAACGGCATCCAGTTTGGAAGTGATCAACCCTTCGATCATCTTCTGATCCTGAAGCTGGAAATTAGTGTACAGGTCCACATAAATATCTTTCTTTTTGGCATAAACAATCATTTCCTCGATATGCTTGTTCAGGGTAGGTTCGCCCATACCGTTCAAATTGATGTGGTACAGGTAGTCTCCAATATTATCGACCACCGTTTTGTAGGTTTCCATAGACATGGATTGGGGCTTTCGAGTCAGCGAGTCGTTACCGATCGGGCAAAGCGGGCATCTCAATTGACAAGCCGAACTGATCTCCATAGTGAGATGAGCCGGATGACCGTAAGCCTTGGGATTCCCCATCCGCTGAGAGGCTGCGCTGAGAACCTTGCTGATGATCCGCTGGCTGCTGTGGTTGGGCCTGGCCAAAAAATCCCGGGCTTTTTGAGTAAACCTTTTTAGCGCTGCTATATTTTTACCGATAACGCCCTTGTTACCCGTTTCGAAATGTTGTTTCCAGTCTGCAAATAACATGCTGTAACCTTAGGAAAACCGGAGGCCGTTGGCACCGGGAAAGTTGATTTTATTCATGAAATCCAAAAACATTTTTCTTGAATATTCTTTAAAACCGGGTCAAACGCGAATTAAACAAATCTTTAAATTTATAAAGCATGTCCTTCTTGACACCCTTGATCTTCTTGAAAGGGTACAAAAGGTTGTGAAGAGTAATGTTTCTGGGTCGCACTGTACACTGATCGCACTCACAGGCGTTTAACATATCATTCCTCTCAGGAAGTGCCCGGGATACCTGCCGGAAGCGATTATAGGTCGCCGAATTCCACAGGTCTTTATATCGCTCGGGGCCATCCATAACCTCTAACGGTTCCGGGCATTGGCAACAGGGAAGTACGGAGCCATTGCCGATCACGCGGCCGAAGTACCAGCCGACATAGCAGGGAACCACCGAAGGTCCTTGAACCTCTTCGACCAAATACGGAGGGGCAGACACCGCAAAAGATTTCAAACTCGTTTTCACTCCCAGTTTTTCGGCGAGTTTTTCTGCCTCTGGAATCAAGCTTTGCACTTTCTGAAATTCTTCCTCCGTCAACCTTAAGTCCTGTGTGCCCTCGTGCACCGCTGCATATTCAAATTTAGCCTCATCCGCACCGGTATCGTATACAGCTTGAACCATCTCGTTCAGTTCAAAACAGTTTCTATTGGTAATGACGAAACTGAGACGCAGATTGGGCAATTGGGAATCTTTAGACTTTTTGTAATCCGATAGGTACCGGAGGTTGGCTTTTACCTTGATATAGTTTTCCGGAGATTCAGTCACATGGATGAGAGGATAGGTCATGGGTTTCCCGGCATTCAGGGAAATTTGCAGATGATCCATGCCGTAATCCACCATGGCTTCCGCCTCCCTTTCAAAAATGCGGGACCCGTTGGAAACCATGCGTACGAACATTCCACGGGTTTTTGCGTAGGCCACCATCTCGACGATCTGCTTGTGGAGCATGGGTTCCCCCTGCCCCACCAGTTCGATCCGGTAGGTATCCATACTTTTATAATCGTCGATGATCTCCTTGAACTGTTCCAGCGACATTATACCGGGCTTAAGGGCAAAAGCGGCTTCCGTCGTCGGGCTGACGTTTTCTTCCGGAGGATGATCCGGACACATCACACATTTATGATTGCAGGGATCGGCAATTCCTATCTGAGCGTAAATCGGACCCGGAGGACGACCTTTGGTCACTCCCCAAATATGCAATGCCATCAATACACACTTTTTCATCAATAGGAGTGCCCGTTTCAAACCGTGAAGTTTGGACACAAAGGGGCTTATGGGCTTGATGGTTTTACCCGACATCCGGATGGGTTTTTTCTTGGCCAAGGATTGAGCAGTGTTCATTAATGTTCTCTATCAAACAATCGTACGGGTTTCTCTGAGGATATTCCCAAGCTGTTTCCGTTTGGTTGAACCAAAACCTAAAATCAACCGAACATCCGAGTCCTTTGCAATCCTGGCAAATCTCGGAAGCGATATCAAATTTGTAAAAATTTGAATTATTATACAGCTTCTCTGGTGGTTCGCAAGATATATATAGCCCACTAAGGGTATGTTTGAAATTCGTTAGCCTGGCTTCTTCAGTATTCGCAGTCGGACTTGATAAGTTCCCCAATTATATAAAGAATTTCTCATTTCTGTACATTGATCTACCAAGCAACAAAGGGAAATTCTTACCTGACACATGGAGTACATGGCTAGCAGCATAATCTATTGATTATTATGGAAATTTCTTAACGGCCTTTAATTTTGGAAAACAGAATTTTCATTTTTGGACGCAATCGGAACTCTACAAAATACAGAAACCGGTTGAGGAACGTTTTTTTTATTATCTGGGTCCAAGTCCTGAGTTGTCGATCGTTTGACAGCGAGCGAATAATCAATCCATCCCCCCGACCCAAATTAAAGGTTTGAAAACCCTGGGCGGCAAGAATTTTCATAGACTCGATCACGATATTAAACCCTGGAGAACAATCCCTGTATTCCGGATTGAAAGCCGTGCTGTACACATAGACCTCGTTTTTTCCCTGGAAAAGAAACGTATAGGACAAAATTTCCTGGTCCCGCTCCAGAGTAAAAATATGGGATCGACCCCTTTGGCCCCATTCCCCGGCAAATGCCTCATGGAATTCCCGGTTCTTTGTCTGGACCAGAATACCGCTCTGTTCAGCGCCTTTCCGGCCTTTGTGCTCCAGCTCCGCCAGCTTGGGAAACAAGCGGGAGATTTGACCTTCCTCCTGGAAATGCCGGGTCACCACACCTCCCAGTTTTTCCAGCCGGTTGGCATAGAGATTGATATTTTTTTTAATTTTGCGCTTCAGGCTGTTTTTGAAATCTTCAAATCCATGAGGCATGAGCACTTTTTTTGAAAAAGTGCTCTCAAGATTTTCCAGCCAATAATGTTTGTTTCCAAATTCTTGTCCCAGAATACCCGGTACCAGAGATTCAGAACTCATCTCCCGTAAATCGAGAATGTCCCATTGATCGCTCTGCTTTAGATAGCGAATGGTTTCATACAAAGCCTCCGGGTCGTCCGGGTCGTATAGAAAACCCGCCTGATCCGACCATCCCAAGCGCTTATCAATTCCAAATAAATTATTGATGAAGTTTACTCGATCTGTATTAGTTTGCTGTGTGGTAATAAACGAGGCCACTCGAATATTTAAACCCAGAAAATTCCGCTGAGTGATACACAAGGGAGCAATACAGCAGATGTTTCCGTTCTGCTGCGCCGTTAATACGAAGAGTTTCCCCTGGCTCAGGGATTTGCGGTAGTTGGAGACCCATTCGAAGGAAAGGAACGGGTTTTCATCGGGAATTTTTTCCAGTAAGGCGTTCCAATCCCCCTGCAAGGATTGAAGATCCGCATCATTTGATACTTCGGATATAGTAATCAAAGCTTAAAAATAATTGAGAGAACCCAAAAAGTTCTAATCCTGCAGGGTGAAACCGGGTCATTTGAAAAGTAAAACAAATTCAGCTTTCTTCTATTTAACCTTTCAACAAAAGAATCCCCGAAAAAGCTGGCATCTTAACGGAGCTTCCTATCCGGTTTCCTTTCCAATCCTTATACTGTCCGGAAAGCTGGACAGAGATGGCTTTGTTACCGGGGTTGACCAGCACTTTCCCCTTTGAGAACTCACGGGAATGGATTCCATTGGACGTCTTCTGGTACGATCCCAGGGCTTGCCCCAGTTGCGTGTCCCATTCGGGACGCCAACGGAGTCCCCCTGCATCGCTCTTTTTGGTGAAATAAAAATAGGTCCAGTCATTTTGAACCAGCAGGAACGAACACAGTGCATACAAACGGATAGCTTCATCATCCCGGTTGCCATACACCTCGATAATCACCTTCTTGCCCCGTTCACTGGTGGTTTTCAAATCTTTCATGATGGTCTGCTGAAAATACCAGCGCCGGGTATCTTCACTTTTGTCCATGGACATATAAATACTGAACGCTTCGATAGCGGCACCGCTAGTCACATCCAACATTTTCTCGTTAGGCAATTCCCCTTTGTTCCCCGGTACACGGGAGATACCGTTGAATACAATCTCTTTGCCGGTACCCGCAAAGGCGTTGTTTATTTTCTCCAGAAACTCATAGTTGGCCGCCTTCCATTGCGCGTCTGAATAACCCTTGGGAGTTTTGTTTCCAGGAGCCATCGCCCAGCTGGGTAGTCTTTCATCCATCGTATCCAGAAAGATGCCGTCCATCCCACCCAGATCCGCATGCTTACGAATTTGAGAGGTAAAGTAATCCTGCCACTCTGTGTTGCGGATATCCATTAACGGAAGTCTTTGATCAAACTCCAACCCGGGATAGTTGAGATTAAACAAGATGGTTTTGTTATCACTCGTTTTGAGGGAATACCTCCGCTCTGCGGCGGCAGCCTCTCCGGGTGAGGAGGTGTTCCAAAACTTGTCACCGAATGCAAAATATGGATTGACGAACAAATAAACCGGAAGCTTGGGATTGGGTTGTTTGAGCTGGTCGGTATATTGTTTATAAGGGAAAAAGGAAAGGACCAGATCGTAATGGGTTCCGATGAATTTGAGTTGTTCAGCGTCAAGATCCTTTTCGTTAGCGACTTGAGCGAAAACCTGAATATCGCTGACGGTGGTGGACACTCCCGGAGAGGATTTTGAAACTGCCGGGGCCATAATCATATCCGGTGACGGGTTGGACTGATCGGCCAATTGCAGATAACCCCAATCCTTGGAGTTTTCAGGAAAAACCCCGCCAAACCCCAAATCTCTTTCTTTCATAGTGAAACTGAACTTGTCAAAATAAAACAGGTTCCAACGGACCTTCTGCCCGGGCTGAAGCTGAACGTCGGACGGATCTCCAGAATTCAGAGCAATGGACAATTCAAACTGGTAATATCCCCCGCCGGAGGAGGTATAAGTAATCTGCCCTTCAATATTTTGAGGCTCGGAGCTTTCTTCTTTACCCTGTTGCTGTTCCGCAGGGCTCAATTGGTGCTCGTCTTTGATGGTGGGAGTTTGGTTTAGAATAAAAAACGATTTTTTGTCTTCGCCACTTTGCAGCACACCGTCTCTGTTGTCATCAAAAACCAGACTGAACATATCCATGACGAGAGAACTGAAGTCGAAACCCTTGATAGTTCCCTCATGCTCTTCGTTGTCCAACCGGCCCGCCAAGTATAGATTTTTCGCATCATTTTTAATGTAGAGAGTCAGGGGATGGCTCTCTCTTTTTTGCCCTCGAGTATCAAACAGGTTAATCGTTTTACGGGTCTTGAGGGCGTCACTCCACTCGGATGAATTAATTTTCCCATCCAATGTGGGGACACTTTTTGCCCAGGAGGATTTAAAAATTGTACTGGACTGGGCAGAGAGATCAGAAGCCAGAAAAAATAAAAGAAAAATAAAGACCAGTGCATTCAAAAAAAATTGGGGGAAAATACGCTTGAGAGCTTTGGGAGATTTCATAGGATTTCTCACGTTAGAGATTACGATATAGAAAACTGGGGATAAAAAGCTTTCGGCGATTCAACACCACACCCATAAATTTAGCCTGTACTCCCTCGAACTGGTCCTTAGCATCCTGAACCACTTCCCAGCGCGTATGCCCGGCATGAACAACCAGGATCACGCCATCGACGTGGGGTGCAATGTCAAGTGAAAGCGCGTTGCTGCTAACTGCCGAGGAATCAAAAATAACCACATCGAACTTTTTTTTCAGCTCCTGAATGAGGGCTTGAACATCTCCCAACTGCAGCGCTTCCAGCCACTCTGGACCCGCGGCTCCAGTCGTAATCACGGAAAGATTGGCCGTATCCGTCGCCCGGATCATTGCGCTCAGAGTTTCCGGTTTGTCTACAATGTTGATCAGTCCGGAATTATTATCCAGTTTGAAAATCTTGTGAATCGAGGGATCTTCGAAACTTGCATCGACCAGACACACTTTCATGTTTCGATACTTCGCAAGAAAGTTTGCCAGGCTTGCGGCGATACGGGAGGTCCCCTCGCCTTTTACGGAGCTTGATACCAAAATTGAATGAACGGATTTTCCATTTTCATTTGAAAAAATGGAATTGGTGATCCGCTGGCAGGCTTTTAAAGTTTCCATTTTTCATTTTCAGGGAAAGAGGCCAGGTACGGGACTTTTAACATGCGATCCACATCCGTCGCCGTATTGAGCGAGTGATCGAAAAATTCAAACAAAAACGCTAAACCGATTCCACCCACCAAACCTATTAAAAGGCCAACCCCGATAACCATTAATCGTTTTGGTTTCACTGGAGTTGAAGAAGCTCGAGGGGGTTCAATGACACGAAGATTGACCACCCGCCGGCTGTCGAGCAAGTTTGTGACTCGTGCTTCCTCCAACCGCTTTCGGTAAAACTTGTGGTTTTCGCCTTCGATTTCAATCAACCGGGATAAACGTTTCAGCTCCATCTCGTGGGGATTCAATTTCGAGAGTTCGTCAACGTACCAGTCAAGCTGCCCGGACACAATACCCTTCTTTTCGTTCAAAGCAACCAGCTCGACTTCAGCACGAATCAGTTCTTTTTCGGTAGTGTTATAAAGATCGTTCAATCCGGTGGTGACCTGTCCGGTAACGCTGCTCTTCTCCTGCTTCAGGCGGTTTTTAACTTTAAGAATTTCCTTTTCTATGGATTGGATCGGATTGCTGGTCGGTAGATATTTGGATTCGAGCTTTCTCTTTTGTAACTCCAAATCTAGTAATTTGATTTTCAGCTTGTCGAGAATAGGATTGCGATCCACCTTGGAGTTCAACTGCACCACTTTTGATTGACCGGCCAGCTTTTTCTTGAATTCCTGGACCGTTTTTTGTGTTTCCGCAATTTTAGTTTCAGTCTGTTTCAAAAGAGCTTCCAGCCGCGAATGATTTTCCAGAAGAAGCCTCCCTTGATTAGGCAACGAGACGATTCTTTCTTTCTTCCGGAATTGCTGATACTGGTCTTCCAGCTTTCTAAGGTTGGCTCCAGTAATATCCACCTGCTGCTTTAAAAAAATATAGTCTTCGCCCGAAGTTTTATGTACCTGGACATGATAAAACAGGAAAAGATCGATCAATTCTTTCAAAACGTGATTCGCGATTTCCGGACTGGCCCAGGTAAATGTCACTTCGATAACGTCCGTTTTTGCAACCTGCTCGGCATTGATATTCTTGGCTAAATCATTCACCATCCGTTCAAATGGAGTGAGCCGTTTTTTAAGATCCAGTGTGTACAAAACCTCCCAAATGGCGTCTTTGACATCACCCACAACTTTCTTGAAATGATATTTAACCAGCTTGAAAAAGGTGGTGGGTTTTTTCCCCTCGGGATAGAGGAATTTTTCCCCCAATCGGGTCGCCAGCTCGTGAACGGTGTGATGATTTTTAAGAATTTCTATTTCTGAATTGATATCTTCCAGCCGGGGCTGAAGAGAGGTCATGACCCGCTGTTCCGCCGATCGGGACATGGAGGATGTCGTAATCTTCTCCCGTCCGAGTTTGACCAGAATTTTTCCATTGGCCTTGTAGGTTTCCGGCCACAGATAAGCTCCCGCTGTTGTGATCAGAAAAACCAGAAAAAACATCCAGAGAATAATTCTTTTACGCTTGAACAGGGTGAAAAGAAAATCTCTTATTGACAAAGGCTTGTTTTCCATACTTTCCATAAACTTTAATGCGCTTTATGCATCGATAATTAAACTGGCGTCGTCTTCTTCAATCAAGCTATGGGATGAAACCCCCCGAAGCCAAATTGCTGATCCATTGAAACCCCCACTGAAAGGACTGGGGAACCAACCTGTTGATATATTGATCCACGAATTGATCCATGGTGGCGATGGTACTTTTGGGAACAAATACGACATCATAGGGTTGCAATACAACACCATTGGAAGCCATACCACCCATAGGGTCGTGCAGATTGTTTTCCAGATTCAAAATAGCGAAGTGAGGGTTTTTTTCACCCTGATTGCGCAGCAGCACAATATTTTCTAATTCCGCAGTGTCCTTGAATCCTCCTGCCTGCATAATAGCCTGAGTCACCGTTAGCCTACCACGGATGGGCACCATGCCCTGCGTATTGACTTCGCCCCCTACAAAAACCTTTTGACCGGAAAATTTCCTCACGATTACTGTCAGGTCGGGGTTTCGCAATGTTTGAGCATATTTTTCTGTTAGCACTTCATCCAATTTTGCAGGTGTCATACCCAGCGCATACACCTCATCTATAATCTGGAGAGAGATTTTGCCATCCGGGCGAACTTTTACCCGGTCGTTTAATTCTGGAACCAAGTGGAATTTGACTTCAATTTCATCCTCGACCCGCAATCTATAGGCTTGGGTTTTGCTGTCGAATTGAGTGCCCGGAGGTGAGCTTTGAACAATTGTGGTTGGAGCATCTTTTGCCGAGTCAGCAGACTTGGGTACAGGCGTCGACGAGCATCCCGAAAACAAAAGAGCCAGAAACAATCCAACCATCCAGATGTAACCAACGCGTCTCCGACTCACGTGGAATTTGTTCCTACTCGTAGACAACTTTCGATTATGAAAAAAAATATTTTTTAGAATGACAGGTGCCCCCTGATCTTCCGGCTTCAAATTCATGTATGTCACCTTTTTTGCCAACAATGTTCCGCCAGCCTCAGGAGATTTCTTCCCCGGGAAGATGGAACTCTATTTCAAATACCCTTAAAGGGTTAATTATTAAGCGCTTAACGGATTTCACAGGCCTATTTCAGGCTGCTTTTCGTGATCCGAGGGCCATCAAACTTGTCAAAGTTCTCGTTAGATTCAATATATCAATAACATTTTTGAAAATTGCGACCAAGGAGTTTTTTCCCCAACCAACACAGGGATTCCCCTGCGAGCTTATCCAAATCCACAAATTGACCCAAAACTTTGATTTTCCTATACAGACTTGTCGGAAATAGCGGGAATTTCATTGAGCAAAAAAAGCAATTTACAAAAAGTTTGGTTGAATTTCATTTGAGTTTCTGATACTTTTTTATAACCCATTCGGAGTAATTATTGAAGCGCAAAGTGGTATTTTTTCTGTTTTCCTTGAAATTACTCGAGGTGGATGTAAATCTTAAGTAGGAGGGGCAAAATTCTTGAAAAGGGCAATGCTTAAGAAAAGCATTTCCCTTTATGAGAACAAACCCGTAATATCTGCTCAATCACTAATATTTATCTATCAGATCTGATTTAGCATTGGTCCCTGATCGGGCAAGTTATTTGTTTAGAGACAAGTCCCTGGTGAAGCCAAAGCTTTGATGGATTTTGGATATCGGATATAACTAGGCAAAATTCAATGAATCTAAAAGTTCCAGGATCTATATTTGAAACTCAGACACGCCGCAAGGGTTGGGTCCATGCGCACGGTGCCACGTTAGTGGAATTGAACCGGGTCATAGACAGCCTTTATTTCATCTTATGTCTGGGTTTTTCCAACTACCTTTACGACATTTCCTGGAACAAAGAGCACTTCATTCTATCCATCATTACCGTATGCGTATTCTCACTTTCTGCCAGTTCGGTCCGGTTATATCGTTCCTGGCGTACCACCTCCTTTTTCTCTGAGATCGCAAGTATTTTCATATGCTGGTTTGTCACCGTTTTGGTGGCAGTCTTTGTGATTTTTTTGAACGAATGGACTTTGGTCATTCCTGAGCAGGTGATCAATACCTGGTTCCAGATTACTCTCTTATGCTTAGTCGTGACGCGGGCGGCCGTTCGCATCGTTCTGCGAATCTTCCGAATCTCCGGACGAAACACCCGCACAGCGGCCATTTTGGGAGCAACGAATATTGGACAGCAGATGGCCCAAAATCTCCAGCAGGCATCCTGGATGGGTATCAATCTTCTCGGTATTTTTGATGACCGGAAATCCAACGGCGAACGTACTCTGGTCAATAAACCGGTGCAGGTAAAGCAAAACATGGCCGATCTTATCAGGCTTGCAGAATCCGGAGACGTAGACTTGATTTATGTTGCACTGCCAATGCGGGCGGAATTAAGAATCAAGAGCCTGATCGATCGATTGATGGATACCACTGCAACAATATATTTTGTTCCAGACTTCTCCACTTTTGATCTGTTGCATTCAAATTGGGATTATCTGGGCGGTTTGCCGGTGATCAGCATTGTCGACACTCCATTCCAGGGATTGAACGCCTTCATCAAACGCTTGGAGGACATTGTCCTGGCGAGCATCATTTTAGTGGTTATTTCCATACCCATGATCATCATTGCCATTCTGATCAAGCTGACTTCTAAAGGACCGGTGATATACAAGCAAAACCGCTACGGTCTTTATGGAGAAAAATTCGTTATCTGGAAATTCAGGACCCTGACAACAACAGATGATGATGCGAGTTTCCGCCAAGTCAAATCCGATGACCAACGTCTGACGCCTGTGGGAGGGGTCTTAAGACGATGGTCCCTTGATGAATTCCCTCAATTCATCAATGTCCTGCAAGGAAGGATGTCTATCGTAGGCCCCCGGCCTCACCCGGTACCTTTAAATGAAAAGCACCGCAAACTGGTTCATCGGTACATGGTGCGCCACAAAGTACGGCCCGGAATAACGGGTTGGGCGCAGATCAACAATTACCGGGGTGAAACGGACACTTTGGATAAAATGGAAAAGCGAACCCAATATGATCTTGAATACATCCACAATTGGTCCCTCTGGCTGGATTTGAAAATCATATTCCAAACAATGTGGAAAGGGTTTCGCGGAGTCAATGCCTACTGACTGAGGTCAGAGTACATCACGATCCATGCAGCCTCCCACCTGGATCAAAACCGGAAAGGTCTTTTTTAAAGAGAAGACTTCGATTGCTCCGAAATTGGGTTCCAATAATTTTACGACCCATACGTTAATTTGAATGAAAGTATTGATAACAGGAATCGGGGGATTTGCTGGAACGCACCTGGCCCGGTTCCTTCAGGGGCAGGATTGCGAAGTAGCGGGAGTGGTCTCTCCGAAATCCGGACAAAAAAACGGGACCCGCAGCGAGAATATCAAGGCGAACTCGATTTTTGAATGTGATGTTCAAGCGTTTGCCGATGTCAAAAAAATTCTGGATTCCTTTAAGCCGGACCTTGTATTTCATCTGGCGGCGGTTACCGAAGACAGTTTTGCCAAACAGTTTCCCAGAGAAACTTTCTCGACCAACGTAATTGGGACAGTCAATCTCCTGGAGGCAATACGGCAGATCAGTTTGGATCCAATGGTGCTGGTTGCGGGTTCCAGCGCGGAATACGGGCAAACGACCCAAGAGGAAGGCCCGATTAAAGAAACCAATGCGTTTCGCCCGTTAAGTTTTTATGGAGCCAGCAAGGCGGCTCAGGCTATGGTTGCCCGTCAGTATTTTTTGGTTCATGGGATACGAACCATTGAAGCGATCTCCTTTAATTACTTCGGCCCTGAACAGAAGGAAAAATTTGTTTGTGCGGCTTTAGCCAAACAGGTCGCCCTGATTGAAAAGGGTCTCAACTCTCCTGAAATTCATGTAGGTAACACCCATACATGGAGGGACTTTACGGATGTGCGGGATGTGGTTCGCGCCTACTGGCTACTTGGGACAACAGGGGTCCCGGGGGAAATTTACAACGTCTGCTCAGGAGATCCCATCTCTATTCAGAGTTTACTGGAGAAACTGATCGGCCTGAGTAACGTAAAAATAAATATCGTTCAAGATCCTGAGAAGATGAGAGCGGTGGATGCTTCCTATCAGGCGGGGAACTTTGATAAGTTGCGTCAGCAAACGGGATGGCAACCGGAGATTCCCCTTCAGGAAAGCCTCCAGGACATTCTTGATTACTGGCGGAGTGTTGTTTAGCCTGATTTTTTTTATGAATGTTTGATTTTATAAAGTTGATTTAGCGATGGGTTGGAACGGAAAAAAGGTATTGGTCACCGGAGCGGGTGGATTCATAGGAAGTCACTTGACCGAAAGACTGGTCCGTGAGGGTGCGCAGGTGACCGCATTTGTCCGCTACAATTCCCGGGGCGATCGGGGATCCCTGAAATTTCTGCCGAAGGATATCCTTTCCGAGCTAAAAGTGGAAATGGGGGATTTGAAGGATCCTTGTGCGGTTCAGAAAATTACCCGAAAGCAGGAGACCGTTTTTCACCTGGCCGCCTTGATTGGCATTCCCTACAGCTATGTCAATCCCGTCGACTACGTCCAGACCAACGCTTTAGGCACTTCATACCTTCTGCAAGCCTGCCGCGAAGAAAATATCGAGAAATTTATCCACACATCCACGAGTGAAGTGTACGGAACGGCGCAGTACGTTCCCATTGATGAAAATCATCCGCTCCAGGGACAATCCCCTTATTCCGCCAGCAAAATCTCAGCCGACCAGATGGCATTGAGTTTTTTCCGGGCCTTTGAAACGCCGGTTACCGTGATGCGTCCTTTTAATACTTACGGACCGCGGCAATCCGCCCGGGCGGTGATCCCGACGATCATTTATCAGGGATTGAAGGGAGGACCGATCAAGCTGGGTTCGCTTGCGCCGAAGCGGGATTTGAATTTTGTGGAGGATACCGTGGACGGATTCATCCGAATAGCTGAATCACCCAAGTCTGTGGGTGAAGTGATCAATATCGGCTCCTCAAAAGAAATATCAATCGGAGAACTGGCTGAGAAAATTTCCGACCTGTTGGGGAAAAAGCATGAAATCGTAGAGGATTCAGACCGGATTCGACCGGAGGCCAGTGAGGTGGGACGATTGCAGGCGGATATTCAAAAAGCAAAGACACTATTGAACTGGGAACCCCGAACCTCATTGACGGAAGGGTTAACCAAAACCATTGAGTGGGTTAAAGAACAGATGTCCTTTTTCCCGGATGATTCCTATCAGGTATGAAACGGGGTAAGGACTTATGAAAGCAGTGATTCTAACCGGCGGCCTGGGAACAAGACTGGCACCCTATACAGCCATTCTTCCTAAACCCCTATTGCCCATCGGCAGGGTGCCCATCCTGCAGATTATCATCCGTCAACTCAAGCATTTCGGATTTACAGATGTCATTTTGGCCTGTGGTTACCTTTCAGAGTTGATCCAAGCATATTTCATGAACAACCCGATCTCCAGGGAAATCAACATCCATTACCATATGGAGGAAAAACCTCTGGGAACTGCAGGGGCGCTGGGCAGTATACAAGGCCTGGATGAACCGTTTCTTGTCATGAATGGAGATGTTCTCACTAACCTGAATTTTTCAAAGTTGATTGAGTACCACCAGTCAAAAGATGCAGCATTGACGATTGCAGTAACCCAGAAAAAAGTCCAGTTGGAGCTGGGAATTCTGCTCATGGATGGGAACAACCAGTTGACCGGATATGATGAAAAACCCACTAAAACTTATCCTGCAAGTACAGGGATCTATATTTACGATCCCAAGGTCTTGAAGTACATTCAGCCCAATGTGCACTTGGATGCCCCCTCCCTTGTGCTGAAACTGATAGAAAACAATGAAAAAGTCTTGGGTTATACATCGGATGTTTTCTGGCTGGATATGGGAAATCATGGGGACCACGAACGGGCCATCCAGGAATTTGAAAAGGACCCTTCGCGCTTCTATGTTGAATGACGGGTTCGGATACGATTATGGAAAGCGTTTAATAAAGTTGTTTTAAAAATGGTTTATTCAGAAACGATGAAAGAAACTTCCAACAAGAAACTTTTTAAGCAGATATTCATGGTGCTGGGTGGTCAAACCGTCAGAACCGGCTTGGGGTTTCTGGCGATCATCATGACGGCCCGTCTGCTGAGCGTGGAAGATTTTGGCTTGTTCTCCATTTTTCTTGCCGCGGTGGCTCTTGGTACTGAATTAACCGGGAAAAGTATGGATTGGGGATTGGTCCGTTTTGCGTCCCGACATATGGATACGGTAGAAGACAAATCGAATGTCTACTTCAAGACCGTTTTTAAAATAAGACTTGTCGTTTCAATCATTATTATTCTCTGCGGATTGGGCCTGGTGGGATTTATTGCTCACGACATTTTTAAAAAGCCGGAGTATGAAGCTCCGCTGTTTTTGGCATCCCTGGGAACAATTGCGATGTCCCTGTGGTGGTTTACATTGGCCGTGGCTCAAGCCAAAGAGAAATTCACACTCCACGCCCTTTTGAATTGCTCAAACGGAGTATTGAAAGTCGCTGCCGTCGGAATACTGTTTTATTTGAATATCAAAGTACTGGAGACGGTTCTTTCGGCATATGTTTTAAGTTTTTTTGCCATGTTTCTGGTCGGAATGATTTTTATTCCGAAACAATTTTTGACGGAACAACAGGCCGAGAAAGGAGCGGTTTCCGAAATTCTGCATTTCAGCAAATGGACGTTGGCTGCCAACCTTATGGTGATCGTCCAGGTCCAATCAGCAATCTTCTTTCTTGGATATTTTGAAGATGCCACATCGGTGGGAAAGTTTTCCAGCGCCTGGAATCTGATTTACGGAATCGATATCGCAGTCCTGGCACTGATTACGGTGCTGTTGCCGAAAGTCAGCAAACTCGAGGGTCAAAAGGATTTAAGCGATTACATGAAGAAAAGTTTTTTGATATCGGTTGTTTTGGCCGCACTGTTTATCCCCGTTTTGATCTACGGAGAAGAGTTCATTGTTCTGGTGTATTCGGATAAGTTTTCCGATGTAGGTTTAATTTTTCAGATTTTACTGTTGGGCTCTCTTATCAGCCTTCCGGCTCACCCGATATCATTGGTTTTATTGTCAATGGATCAACCCAAGTTTTTTGCCTATGTCTGGGGGGTGGTCCTGATTGTGACCTGTCTCGGTTATATGATCGTTATTCCACAGTTTTCGATGACCGGGGCCGCGGTGGTGTCATTTGCCATGAAGATACTTCAAGGAATATTAATCGTGGTGGTTTGTTTCGTTCTGGTCAACCGTTCGGAAAGTTCCATCCCTATTGCCGAAGAAAGACTATGAGCGAACATCAAGATATACACGAAGCGGAAAAAGAATTCTGGGATGAGGATATTTTAAAATCCCGCTTGAACTTAAAGGATGAGGACCTGATCATCGGCCCCAACGAATACCATGATAAATTGCGTCCCCATACTCCCTACCTGGGGATCGACCAAATTTACCTGAAATGTCTGGACTTGTTAGGTGATATTAAAGGAAAAAAAGTCCTGGACTGCGGGTGTGGCAATGGATTCGTCACCTCACTTTTAGCCAAAAAGGGAGCTCATGTGACTTCCATCGATATTTCTCCCAAAAGTGTCGAGATGACCCGTTACCGCGCCAAACTTAACAAAGTTGAAGACCGGGTGGATGCATCCCTGATGAATGTGGAAGACTTAAACTTTGAAGATGCAAGTTTTGATTATGTTTTTGGAAGCTTTGTCCTTCACCATACAGACCTGGAAAAAACAGGTCCAGCGGTTAAACGAGTTCTCAAACCGGGCGGTAAGGCGGTCTTTGTCGAAACTTCAGGACGAAACCCGTTGCTTATGTGGGCTCGCTCCAATTTGACAGGAAAGATGGGAATCCCAAAATATGGAACCCTATCAGAATGCCCGCTCACACGCAGGGAAATTTTAGCAATTAAAGATATTTTCAACCAAGAATGTTATTCGCATTATCCGACATTTGTTTGTTTTCGAATGATCGCAGGGTACATCAAATTATTTAAAGGACCCCGCGGAGCCGCTGCACTGTCCTGGATGGATCGTACAGCGGGAAATTTATCCGATTCACTAAAAAAATACTCTTATTTTATGATCGTCGAAGTAAGGAATTAAATAGATATGGATCTTTCTGTCATCATAGTCAGCCATCACCATGACCGGTTTTTATGGGATTGTCTTAAATCGCTTGAGGAACACTTGAGCAATCTGACTCACGAGGTAATCCTGGTCGATAACGTAGCATCTCAACAGTTGAAAGCGACTCTTGAGGCTGAGTTTCCTGATGTAAAACTTCTGGTCAACCCCAACCCCAAAAAACCAAGGGGGTTTGCCAAAAACTGTAACGAGGGATTTCGGGCCAGCCAAGGAGAATATATTCTTTTATTGAA
The DNA here is from genome assembly GCA_028278405.1 of Nitrospinaceae bacterium. Lineage (GTDB taxonomy): Bacteria > Nitrospinota > Nitrospinia > Nitrospinales > Nitrospinaceae > SZUA-226. Next base: position 49,753 of record JANQEK010000007.1, on the reverse strand, counting down.
TTCTGATACCAAGGTCTTGCAAGGTGATTTTGCCGAGTTCATTCGTCGCATGAAACAAGATCCGAAAATTGGAGCCGCCTGCGGCCAGCTATTGAACGCAGACCTGAGCCCTCAGGCCGCCGTGCGCCGGTTCCCCACCCTTCCGGCGGTTTTAAGCCGTGGGTTTGAGATTGAAAAAATATTTCGTCAATCCAAATCTCAAAAAAAGTATCTAATGGAGGACGAGGATTTTTCAGTCGAAAAGGAAATCGATTGGTGCCTGGGAGCTTTTATGATGATGAACCGGGATGTGTATGAAAAAATCGGGATGATGGATGAAGAACGATTTTTTCAATATTATGAGGATATTGATCTCTGCTACCGGCTGAAAAAATCCGGATGGAAAACATACTATTTCCCTGATGTAAAAGTAATCCACTATTACCAGCGAGATAGCGCAAAAAGAATCATCAATAAACCCAAAATGTCACATCTCAAAAGCATTTTCAGTTATTTCTGGAAGCACAAATATCTTTTTCATCCGGGAATTTGAACGTAAAAATGTCTTTTGTGCGAAATCAAATCAAGCAGCTGGCTCGCCTGTGCTTTTATGGACTGGGCTCCCTGAAAAGACCGTCTAAGATTCCGGTCCTGATGTATCATTCAATTGATGACACGGGATCGGTGATATCGATTTCCACACGGGTTTTTAAAAAGCATCTTCAATATCTTAAAGACCATGGATTCGAAACTGTCTCCCTTGATGAGTATTTCAACACTCCTGCCTCCCAAACTGCAAACAAAGTTCTAATCACTTTCGATGATGGTTATCAAAGCCTGTTTTCACAGGCGCTTCCAATCCTGAAGGAATTTTCTTACAAAGCGACGGTTTTCCTGGTGACCGATTATGTGGGAAAGAATGCGGAGTGGATCATCCGTGACCAACAGATCATTCTCGACAAACTTGTGGCTCAACTCGCTTTCAGCAAAGAGGAAATGGAAGCCGAAGTTCGAAAATTAAAAGAGCTTTCTAAATCCAAATTACTTTCATGGGATGAAATACGCGAAATGGAGAAGCATGGTTTCGAGTTCCAGTCCCATAGTCACACCCATCCATTTGTATCGGTAATCAGTGTCGACGAGATAAAATTTGAGCTGGAGCAATCCAAATCGATTCTTGAGGAGAATTTAAACAAAAAGGTCAGTGCCTTTGCATATCCCTATACGGACTGTAATCATCCGCAAGTCACCGAGCTATTAGCAAAAATTGATTATCAAGGCGCATTTATCGGGGATCAATTCCCCCGTGGAAATCATATAGGCTCAAATTATCAAATCATCCGCCTTCCACTGTGGGAAGAAAGCACTTTGTTCGACCTTGCCTTTTCGTTGTCGCCGGGATATCACTGGTACAAAGTTTGTGTTCAAAAGATCAAAAGTAAATTGGGGAAAAATCAGCCCTCGACGGGCTATTAATTTCAAAGGGAAAACAGTGTGGTAGTTGTGCCAAATGTGGCCTATTCAATCCACGTTAGTGTTTGAAAAATAGGGACTAATGCCCATACGAAATTCTAATTTAAAATACCTCGTATGGGGTATTTACTTGTTCACCCTTGATCCACTACAGTTAATACAATTACTTTTAGACTGACTAGTGTAAATGTTAATAATTTTTCCAAGATGGCTTGGAAAATTTAGATATTCGTTGTAATCCGCCTACTTAAGATTGGACCTCCTATGAAAATCCTGTTTATCTTTCCAAATTTCGACTGCCCGGTAGGACATAGTATAGGCGTGTCCTACATTTCTGCCGCTCTGAAGAAAGCAGGTCATCAAACCAAGTGTCTGCATATCAATGAATGGGTGGAATATCCCTACGATCCTGATCAGATATTGAAGGATACTTTGGAATACCAGCCTGATCTGGTCGCCCTTTGCTTCGGAACCAACCATGCTCCCGAGGCGATGAACATATGCAAAGTTTTAAAGGAGGGTGGACTACAGGCCCCGATTATGACCGGCGGTATCCACACAACATTAAACACGGAAGAGGTGATCAACAATCCGTACGTCGATTTTGCGAATGTTGGCGAAGGAGATGAGTCGGCGGTCGATTTGGTCACTGCTCTTGAGAAAGGCCTGGATACCACCAACATTCCGAATATATGGGCCAAGAAGGATGGTCAGGTTATCCGTAACGCTGCCCGCCCCTTCATGGATATTTCTAAATTACCTTTCATGGATTTGGAAATCTGGGACTTTCAGCGGATCATGGATTCCCGCCGCGGTTGGGTCAACGTTTACATGAACCGAGGCTGCCCTTACCGGTGCACCTATTGCCACAACAACGGCGTGGCCAAACTCATGCAGGAAAACCTTGGGACAAGGACCAGCGGAAACGCAGAATTGGGATATTTAAGATTGCGCGACCCGCGAGACATGATCAACGAGCTCAAGGACATTATGTCGAAATTTGATGTCAAAGCGTTTTCGTTCAATGATGACACGTTCACCATGAACAAACCGCAGATGATGGAATTTCTACCCATGTATGCCAAGGAAGTCGGATTGCCCTGGGTATGCAATACCACAGTGCTGGACGTCGACCGGGATATCCTGCAAGCCATGGCCGATGCAAACTGTGATTTGATTCGCTTTGGCGTTGAGACTGCGACCGAGAGAATCCGCCGGCATGTATTGAAACGGGTTTTTTCTACAGAGAAAACGCGGGAAATATTCGCTCTAACCCGGGAGATGGGGGTTCGTTCCTTTGCTTATGCCATCCTGGGAAATCCCGGAGAAACCTTTCCGGAAATTATGGATACTCTCAAATTGTTGGCCGAACTGAAACCGGATGGAGCACGAGTGGCCATCGGGTATCCTTATCCCGGTACTGAATACTACGATATAGCCGAGGAAATGGAAGCCATTGATCATGATCGGCACTACCACAATTATGTGACTGAATCCGTTTTGAAATGGACGGAGGAAGAACGGGTGCAATTGGATAAATACCGCACCCTGTATTGGTTTTGGATGAATGCTCATATTAAGAATGAAAGCTCCAAACCTTATTTAGACCTGATCCAAAAAGTAGATTCCATCAGCATCGATGAATGGAGACACCCTGCGACCGAACAAAAAGTGTTGGATATGGAGGAACTGGTATCAGCAGAGCTGAAAAAAAGCAAAGCAACCCACTTCACCATCCCCTTTAAAGATCGGCCCGAGATCGCCATCCTGGTTAAAGGCGATGACTTTTTGGCCTATGAAACTTTGGATCAACATTGATTTCTAATGATCCAAAAATGGAAAACCCTGTCCCGCAAGGAAGTGCTGAAAAACCCTTATTGGACCGCTTATCAGGATGTCTTTGAAAAAGCCAACGGAGAGCAGGGTGAATATCATCACATCAACTATCCCGGAGGGGTGGAAATCATTGCTCAAAGAAGCGATGGCCGGATCATTCTTGTTGAACAATACCGGTATTTGTATGATCAGAATGTGTTGAGTTTTCCCGGAGGTTCCGTTCAACCGGGAAGTAATCCCGAGCAAACGGCCCATTCGGAGCTGCTGGAAGAAACCGGGTATCGGGCGGGAGCAATGAAATTCCTGGGTGAACGGTTTATCTCTCCCGGATTGTTTCATTATATTGACTCCTTTTATCTCGCCTCGGATTTAACGTTGGAGTCTCCCCGGCCGGAAGCAACCGAGGAATTTGTTTACCACTATAAAACCCCGGCCGAAATTGACGAGATGATGGCCGAGGGAAAAATCATGAGCGGAAATGCCACTTGCGCGTGGACTTTGGCCAGGCCTTATTTTTTTGAGGATATCGATGAGTTTTCCAAACGGTAAAAAACGGGTTCATAAATTTTCCTGCACCCAATGCAATTTTGTTTACGACCCCAGAGTGGGAAACGGTGATATCCCTCCCAATACTCCTTTCGAGTCTTTGCCCGACTCCTGGGTATGTCCGAAATGCGGCGCCAAGCTCATCGATTTTAAAAAGAAATACGAAGTGGTGGACATTGATCTGTGAAAAATCATCAGATCCCCTACCGGTTTTTCAGACTCTAAAAACGGTAAAACCGCAAAATCACTTTCGCGTTAACTTCTTGTCGCATCCTCCCTTTTTAGCAAACCCCAAAGCTAAATTTATTTTTTGAAATCAAAGAAACTTTTTCCTTTTTTTAAATATAGATGTTGCTAAACTTCCACGATAAGGTGAAAACTTCGGAAGGAAGGTTTTTCTTTTTTGACCCGGATGTTTTTTAGAGGCAGATTCGACTTTTTATGGACCCTAGTGACAAAGATTTTCGGCTTACCCGTTGCGCCTTGTGCCATGAGGAAACAGGCCAGACTTTGGTTTCCACCAATGATCCTTATCTGGACAGGGAGGAACTGTTTGAAGTCATCAAATGCAGAAAATGCGGTTTGGTACGGACCCGAAACCTCCCTTTTCAGGAAGACCTTTCTGTCTGGTACGATCAGCATTACGGCCAGGTTCACATAGGATCGCCCCAGCAAAAATCCACTCCTCCTTCCAATGCGTCCCCTTCGTTTCTGAAAAAATGGGTATTGGGTCCTTTAAAGAGAACATTAAGAACAGAATACGCTCAATTTGCAGTTTCCCGGATTTTGCCCCAAGGGAAAATACTCGAGGTAGGCTGCGGAGTGGGACAAATTCTCCAGGCGCTTAAAGAACAGGGGGCGGAAGTGGAAGGCATCGAGCCTCATTCGGGCTTGGCAGAAGCGGCCCGGCAAAAAGGGCTGTTGATTCATAATTCCCATTTTGAAAACTGGAAGGAATTTTCCGCCCCCTTTGATCAGATTATTTTTTCCTTTACCCTGGAACAAATCGAAGACCCTGTGAACGCCTTGAAACAGGCCCGTAAGTATCTGGCTCCCGGGGGAACGATAACCATATTGTGCCCGAATCTGAATGCCATTACCCGGTTTCTGTTTTTCAAAAGCTGGCTGATGTGGCACCTGCCCTATCACAAGTACTATTTCTCTCCCAATACAATGAAAAAAGTATTGAATCATGTTGGATTGAAAGCGGTCTTATTAAAAACCGATTGGCGTATGGACTCGGCAATGGAGTCGCTCCGGATCACCTGGAACCGGCTTTGCGGAAAACAAGTGGTTCCGTTTTCCGGCCGATCCTCAAAATTGGTTTTGCTGGTGCTGGGATTGTTGCTCCTGCCCTTCAAATGGATTGGCATGGGCAATGTGTTGCACGTGGTGGCCACACCTGAGTAAAATCGGATGTTCAGCTGGCGCACGAAAAACATTCAATAGCAACTTGACATTGCCAGTAGCATTCACCCCTTCCCCATATCTCGACTATCACAATACTATGGACCACTCAATCATCGGGCATCCCCCACTTGGGAAGCCTAACGCTTAAAAATTTGTACAACGGATACGGCTAGGTTAATATTAATAGATGTATATGTTGACCTTTTTACGCCGCTATTTTATTGATATCCGCTCAAAACTGGCAGGACATACCGTTTTTAGTTGTGCTCAAGTAAGGTGAATCTGTGAAGAAAAATGAAACCTGGCTACTGAGAAATCTTGAAGGGCTCCTGATACTGATCATTCTTATAAGCGTGATGCTTATAAATTTTTTCATTTATTCCAAGGTTGCCTTTCTTAATTTCTATTATTTGCCCGTCATTATTGCCGGTTATTACCTTGGGAGGCGGCTGGCTGTGCTGGGAGCTTTTTTTACCATTCTTATGGTCTGGGTTTTTGTTCTGGCCAATCAGGAATTATATCTTTTCCACAGCACGAAGTTTGATCTTTACTTCAACCTTACCGTCTGGGGTGGATTTCTTGTAATAACGGGTTGGGTAATCGGTTATCTTGCTGAAAAGCTCCGGGAAGATCTCAACATCAGCAACAGGCTCCGAATGGAATTAGAGCGCAGCAATCAGGACTTGGAAGATTTTGCCTTTATTGCTTCCCATGACTTGCAGGAACCATTGCGTAAAATCCATGTATTTGGGGATCTGCTGAAGCAGTCTTCTTCTGAACCGCTGGATCCAAAAAGTCAACAGCACATTGAGCGCATGCTGGCATCCACCAGGCGCGCTCAAACTTACCTTAACGACTTATTGAGCTATTCCCAGATCAAGTCCAACTCGAAGCCTACCTCTCCGGTCAATTTAAACGATCTTGTCAAGGAAGTACTGCTTCACTTCAGTCTGGCGATCAATAAAACAAAAGCCCAGATCGAGACGGGTTCTTTGCCCACCGTGATTGCTGACTCTTATATGATGAGGCAATTGTTTCAGAATCTGGTCGGGAATGCTTTGAAATTTTCCAAATCCGGTCAACCTCCAAAGATCAAGATATTTAGTCGTCCGAACAAAAATAATTACCATGAAATAGTGGTTCAGGATGAGGGTATTGGATTCAACACCTCTTATTTGAACAATATGATCAAACCCTTTAAGAAGCTTCATGGGAAAGACCGGTATGAAGGAGGCGGCATGGGTTTGACGATCTGTATGAAAGTTGTGAGGGTCCACAACGGGCGGATGACGGCCAATAGCAAACCCGGAGAAGGTTCTCAATTCATCATTCATCTTCCCAGAAAACCTGATCAGTTCCCGCTTTCCACTCCTGATTCATAGGCTCTGGGGAAACTCCTCCCACCAACACGCCCTGGGAAAATTCAAAAATATAGAAGAGATTTGGAGAACACTCAAGGACAGGGAGGTCTGTTTCTACCTGTTATATCAAAAGTGCCGGTGTACACACCCGGGGTCTGGCCGGCAGGAACGGTGATAGTTCCTCCAATGAGCAGAATATCGTTACCTGCTGTTCCACTAAAGTTGCGGCATCGATTAACCCTTGTAGGTCTTCCCGGGCTGGTACAGGTAAGCTGATTCAAAACGATATCAGGACCCGGCCCGGATAGAGGCCCGGGAACAAGAATTATTCTTCTGGCATTTCGGCCCGGCCCGACACAGGAATCCATCAAAACCTGCGCATTGGTGGCTCCACCTAAGTGCGTTATGGTCCCCGTAACGCTGACAGCACCGGTGTCGGATATGGTGACAGTGCCCCCTGCCGGCCCTGGAACAATAAAACCAAAATTCAGAGGCTGGAGCTCAGTGAACGTTGCAGGTTCCCATTGTGCCCTGGCATCCGAAGGCGCAAGGTGCATCAATACAACCGTCAGCAAAACCATTAAAAATTTTAAGAGGAGATTTTTGCTCATATCTGGTGATGAAATTCTGTTGCTCAATCCCCCGCATGATCCGAGGCTTTTACAAGCCTCGAAATCAGCAGGGATTTCGCATGCAATACATCCAATCGGTTAATGCTTAGAATGCAGCAGTAACCTCCATGGTTCCAGTATAAACACCTACGGCTTGATTTGCGCCTACAGACAACTCGCCGCCAATCAAAACGCTCTCGGCAGGACCGGGAGTCACCGTAAACGTACAAGCGGCGTTAATGGCACTCGGAACTCCACCCGGTCCTTCACAATTGCCCAGGACCGTCATGGTGTTACCACCGGATGTCAGGGTGCCACCTGTCACGGTAACGGTAATGGTCGAAGCCGGGGGAACTCCGGTCGTATTCAACAACATTTCACCGACTGAGTGACCGCCGATAAGCGCTATGGTGGCATTGGAAGCCGCAATAGTCCCACCCGTAGTCAAAGTAACCGTTCCAGCAGTGGTTCCCGATGTGATTTGACCAAAATTGAGTGGAGCATTCTGGGTAACAGTGATATTACCTACAATTTCAGCATTGGTAGTAATTGGAGTCGCGCTGGCATTATAGGCAAAACCCAGAACAACCAAAAAACTGAAAAATACAACTGATTTACAATTAAATCTGCTGAACATATTATTTTTTCCTTTCTTACAACATTAATAATATAACACTTAGTAAAACACAAAGATAAAACATCGTTATTTCATCAATCTCTTGTGCAAGGGATTCCCCTACACACAGCAAAAAAACAAATTAATTTTTGGCCACCTGATAACCATCCTCCCATTTCACCCGTGCAATCGGGTGTATCCGGTTGATTTCTACGCTTTGAAACCGGTGTTGGGTTCGAACTCGATATACCTTGAAGCGGAGTTTTTCAAACAGGAAAAACCCATCAAACTCTGCATGTGTCGTGGCAATAACTTTTCCCCCATCTATCAATTCCACCAATTCGCCCGGCTCAGCCTGGCCCTCGATTTCACCCGTTTCCCATACAGGAATATTCATTGTGTTGATGTGGGTGGGACGTGGGCGAACCGCCACCGAAGGAGCCGTCACCATAAAAGGATCAGGCAGGCTGTTTTCATCAATTCTGATATGGGCGAGACGATAGGCTGGCCCTTTTACGGCAATCATTCCGTTTCTATCCGATTCTTCGGATCGGTTCTTAAGCCGAATACTTTTTAGAAGCTCGTCCGTTTCGGAATCATACTTTCCATCCTGATCATGATCGAGAAACACCCGCACATTCACTGTGCCAACATTTGTGCTGGGGTTTCGGTTCATCTGATATCCGCCGGATAGCTTCGGACTTAATGAGAAGGTGACGGAGGCTATAACCTGAAAGTCCTGCACCGTGGAGTAACTTGCTGTAAGCCCCAATCCCACCTTGTTGCCTTCCCACAGAATGCTCTGGCTGATCACATAATCTTTTTGGTCAATCAAATTTTTCACAACATTCAACCTTAAAGTCATATCTTTTCTGGGCCGGTAATCCAATGTAGTCTGGATGCTCCTGAACTCCACCTCAGGATCTACTTCATAATTGACATTAGCGCGTAATAACAGATTCGGCATTACCCGCCCATTGGCCAATAGATTACCGCGGGTAAAATCAGTACCTCCTCCGTAGTTTGCGTTCCAATCATTGGTCAACAAAACCGGACCCACGTTGCCTGACACTTTTGCGTTGTACTCATAACGGGTCACATCAAATGTCTGGACTCTCTGTTGAGCAGAAAGATCAACAAAAACATTTCTAAATCCTCTATACATCCTGAGTTTTCTACTTCTCTTCAGGTTTGGCTCGAGATCGGTTCTAAGGTCAAAGAATTCCACATGGTCATACTGGACGCCCCAGCCCATAAAACGACTGAACAGCGAAGACTGAATTCCATACCCATCATTGTCATCTGCCAGAAAATCAAATTTCAGGGAACTCCCAAAATACGAGGTCAAAAAACCGGCTTTGCCCAGGGTTCTTCTGTCCAATGTGGCCGACATAAACGAGGTGACCGAACTGGTAAGCGTCAACCTCTTGGATAATCCGTAAAACACTTCTCCATATCCTCGGAATCCCTCGATGTGACCCCGCGTCTGACTGTTGCGACCCAAGAATAAATTTCTCCCTTGCTCTGTAAAACTGAAACGAGACCACATTGTTCCCTCGGGAGCCATACCTCTACCAATATTCACAGGTCGGGATTCCTGACGGAATTGACCCTGCGGGCCGTAAAACTTCAGGATGATATTGTTTTCACCAAACAGGAGTGGAACATCTCGAAATATGAACCGGCCGCTGCCATCACTTCTTCTCACATCCAAAAGAGTCGTTCCTCTATACAGTTCTACTTCCCAACCGTCCAGCAGGTCCCCGGTGATGGTATCTGTACCAAATTGGGTGGCATTTTCTATTGGAACATTTGAAAAATTGATCCCACGCCCCGCCTCTGCTTGCGCAACCAATTCTATCGGAGGAGCAAAGACATCCCCTAACTGGGTAAACCAATCGGAGTGCAACTTCTCCCATGCAAGACGCAGATCAGTCAATTCGTCATCGCCGACCCCTCGGCCGAAAATACTGGCTGTGCCGTATAAGGCTTCCATCCCACCTTTGAAACTGTAATTGATATCCTCACGACCATTTTTCAAATAACTGGCTGAAAGATCAAACGACGGTGGTCCCAACAGACCATAATCAAAATTCACAATAGGAGTCTCATCCGTTATACCGTTTCGAGACAGCATTTTTTGGCGACGCTCCCGTTCCCATTTCTGCTCGATAGGCAATTTACCTTTTCCCTCAACCAAAAGAGCCTGATGTTTTTTAGAATAGTTAAACTTTGCGGGATAAATTTTTTCAAGAGCTTCCGATGTAGCGATGGCGTCTTTATCTTCAGGAAGAGGAGCTCCAAACAATATGGCCATATCATTCAATTTAAAATAAACGGACCCTTTCATTTCCTTCGCTTCAATAACCTCTGTCAACATACGTTGGTTCAGGTAAACTGCGAGATATACGGATTCTTCAGAATCCAAAATTGCGAAATTGTGCCGTTCCTGGGGAGATTGAACGGGAGGAAGCTTGGCCAATTCACTCGGGTTGGTGGCGGCTTTTCTAGTGCGATAAGGAGCACTGCCCGTGCCCTCTCCCGGAGACGAAACATTCTCTTGAGAGGTCTGGATCGGTTGGAAATGGGACAGACCATCCGGGTTACCGGAAGATTGCCCAACACTTCCAAAATTCTTACCGGACATCAGAGGATAGCCCGAGATTCTCTGCCCGAGTTCTCCATAGCTGACATCAAGATGGCCGCTCAGAAGAATTATCACGCTTGAATGAATTGCGAGTGCGCAAACGCGACCCAAAAGCGTGAAATATAATTCGCTCCGATATTTTTTAATCCGAGTAAGCAATTTAAAACCTCTGTTAAGCAATATGTAAGTAATATTGCAAAACCTAGGCCAAAAAATAATTGTGTGCAATTCGTGACAATTGCTCGGAAGGGCAGGAAAGTTATACTTTTTTAGGAGTATTTTTTCAGGCGCCCCGAAAAAAAATCGAAGTTGTCGAAATACTTTTGCAACAGTACCGAAATTATGTTTCCACTATTGAAAACATGTGTCCCAATTTTGGTACAGTCGATTCTAAATTTTTATAATGATGAATCGTTTAAAAATTGAGGGTTTAACCTTTTCCGAATTTTTGAACCAAACGTGCTGTGACTCTTTGTAAATGGGCGGTTTTCAAAGAAAAGAGGGATAAAATCGCTGGAAAAACAGGATAGCTTCAACGAACTCCATACAACCAACAAATATTGAAATTCAATCTAGCTGGGGTACATCAGAGGTAGGAAACGATCAGGGGTTGTGCTTGATATTGATAGGAATCGAAACTCCATAAACAATATCCAGGTTGATCTTGATTTGATCTGAAGATGTTTCAGGTTTGCGAGCTGGAGGAATCGCCTGAATCAACAAACGGGCGGTGTATTCACCGGGAGGCAAATCAGCGGGCTTTCGAACCACGACCCGGACGGTTTGATGTTCGCCCGGCCCCAAGCGGACTCTTCGAGGACTGTAGCGCACCCACTCTTTCGCATCTTTACCTTTGTCCTTTTCGATCAAAGGAGCAAATGAAATTCGATAATTGACATGCACAGGATCCCTGTTCAGTATTTTGAACGTTCCGGAACGAATCCGGCCTTCAAAATCAAGTTTGACGGGTGCCACCAGAAGTCCTTTACCTATGGCCTGAGTATCACCCAATACGGGAGATAAAAAAGGCGATGCCAGAAACCCCGGGTGGACCGCAAGGAAAAACAATACCAGCGTCAGGGCGGGTTTTACGGAACCGCTTCTTTCAAATATGTATCTTTTAGAAAAAAGATTCATTGCTCGAATACATACGAAAATAGAAAAACCATTTTCAAATCCAACAAGGATCAATCGCGGCCAGTTTTAAAGCCGACTGCACAAACAATACAGTTAACACTGTAAGGCAACTCAAATTGGAAAGCAACCGCTTGTTAGCCATTCTCCTGAAATAGAAGATTTTCAACGATGGAGCGTGTACTCGCGGTTGGCAGGAAAGGGATGTGTGATTTGAGACGTGGTACCATCGGACCAGCGAACCTCTACTTTTCGAATTTTAGTGTTCGAACTCAATCCAAAATGCGCCTGGGGTGCATCGAACGAACGGTATCCGCCGCTGGCTTTGATTTCGCGCACTTGATGCCGCTTGCCTTCAGGTCCGTAATGGATGATTACCCGACATCCAATGCAGAACCGATTGCCTCTACCATCCCGCAAGTTGAATACTACACTGCTGTTACGGGTTTCGTTATTGCGATACACTTTGAATGGACCATACTGGGTGTTGCCGATAATATCCAGGTCTCCGTCGCTGTCGATATCAATGTAAGTGTAAGCAGAACTATGATCCAAATCTCTCAGGCCGAATTCCTGCTCTGCCGCCACAAAGGTCTTGCCCTTTTGATTATGGAAAAAGTTGTTGGTGGCGAATTCCTGCGTTATCAATACACCGTTGACCACATACAAGTCCTGCCACTCATCGTTGTCCAGGTCCGCAAAGCGTGCATTCCAGCTCCACTCGGCTGTCTCTACCTGCGCGTCCTTGGACACATCATGGAAACGGGTCCCCGGCATGCCCTGCAACAAGACATTCGACATTGACCGCAGTGGAATCTCCTCGCTTGTGTCGGGAAACAGCCGCTCTGCCTGAAAATAGTTGACGCACAACTTCTTCGGCATCGCATATTCCGGCGCAACTTTATCGCACAAGGAGGGATCTTCGCGGCGGGTGGAAAACAACGCCAGACGGGTCACCATACACGCACCTACTTTTTGTTGATCCTTCAACACACTGCATCGTTCGGAAGGGTCCTGCTTTTGCGGGTTCAGCAAAGTCACCAGTTTGACCAGGTCGCCACATTCACCCGGGGTCAACACCATGTCCTGGGCTTTACAAAAGTTTCGACCTGCTTCTTCCATGACGTTTCCGAAGATGTTGAAAATCACATCGATTCCTTTGCTCATGCCGATGTTCGCAAGATATAAATCCAGTTGCAGGTCATTGTTAAAATCCGCCGTATCCATGCTCATGGTGTTTTCTGTGGTGATCGGGAAAATACCGTCCTGCTTCCAAATTTTCTCAAAGGCGCCTTTGTCTTTTCCAAAGTAATAGGTATCGGAAACCTGGTAATCGTTGCCGATCATCAAATCAGGCCTCCCGTCATCATTGAAATCCGAAAACAATGTGGTGTGAGTCTGTCCAGGCACCCCTTCCAGATCACTGAGAGAAAATTTCAAATCCCGGTTAATCACCAGTTGATCGATCGCATTGGCAAGAGGTTTACGCGTCAACACTCCCAGAAAATAATTTCCGTTGACGATATCCAGAAAACCGTCGCGGTTGATATCGCCGAACGCCGGCGCTGTGGTCGCGAGTGCCTTACCGTTCGGAACTTGAATCATCGGTTGTGGGCCCTTGGGACCCAAAGGATTCAGCCATAAAAGATTTTCTTCGTCGAAAGCCGTCAGAAAAATATCGAGCCATCCATCGTTATCCATATCCACGAAAACCACACTGATGCCCTGCTTGCCGGCAAACTCCTTTGGAATCCCGTCCAAGCGCTTGAACTTTCTTCCACTGATGTTCTGATATAATTCGAATCCATTATCCGTCGCCACCGCCAAATCCACCCAGCCGTCTTTGTTGAAGTCTCCTGAAGCGATGCCCCGCCCGAAGAAAAGCGGATCAAAGAAAATTTCCGGGGTGAGCCGGTTGGAGTATGTGATTCCCCAATCAGGTCCCGGCTTTTTGGAAAAAGGTATGCCCCCGCGGTTTCTTTTTCTAAAGGGAGTGAAATAAACTTCTACATCTCCACTCTTAAAAAGGAATTTGGAATTACGGGTCCGCGTCGGTGAAAGGACCAGAGATTTGTCCGCATCCGTCGGAACAGCCAATTCGGCAACATCCACGGTTGGCTTCGAGGCATCAGCAATAAAACTATCATACTGGACCAGCCACTGGATGTGCTTGTAATTGGAATACGCCTGAACCGAATAGCCCAGACCTGCACCGATCACGGTAACGATCAAATACAACTGAAGCGCCACCTTCAATGAAAAGGTTCGGTACACAATCAACGCACTGTAGATGCTGAAGGTGCCCAGGGTGAACAGAAGAGTCATCACCAACCCATCCGCCAGACGCGCCATCATTAACGCCTGGGTCAGCATCAGATCGAAAGCGATAGGCAACGGCAGAAAAGTTCCTATCAACGAGGTCACCGCGTATCCCTTCCAATTGGGCTCCAGCCCGATCAATTTTTCGAGGCTCCACAAATGAACCATCAGTGCCCCCAGAACACCGGCCAGCAACATCAGAGGAAACGTGCGGATAAAAATATAGGAAAAGTTTTTCCAGTAATCCTGCGCCGCATGTTTTAATGCAGCACCCCAGGAATCTGTATTGAGGTTCACCTCGCATACCTCATCCGCTTTCGCTGCCACCGCCTGCCTGACACGGCTCAGATCTTTTCGCGAGAGAAACGGTACGATCAACAGCACCAGAACAAACGTCGCGCCAAGTTTTAGGATTGCCATGTGAAGCGGGAAAATCGAAAACAACATGGTGAGCACTACGATGTTCAAAGTAGGAGAACTGAACATAACAGCCAGCGCAGTTTCCATTTTGCTTCCGGCTTCGTAAAGACCCTTGGCAATGGGAGCGACACAATTGACGCACACACCCAGCGGCGTTCCCACCAGCATACCCATCAGACTGTTTTTGAATCGTTTTTCCGAGCCTTGTTTCGGCAGGTAGGACAACAGAGTCAAAAACGCACCGGCGAGAATGAGGCCGAATGCCATTCCCCTCCAGTTCGTTTCGTACCAGTTGAGCGTGGTGTAGAATACGCGGGTGTGAAGGGGAGCTTTCGCGGGCGCGTGAAAATGCGCCTGGTGGGTCATCGGGTCTTCAAAACCCTCAGCACCCGACATTGCCGCCTTCTCACCCAGCGCCGGGTAACGTGACACCCACCAGAAGGTAGCCGCCACCCCGAGGATGAATGCCACCAGAAGTACCACCCGCTTGTTTTTAAACACTCAAACCTCCAAAACAACACATTTAAAAAAAAGCGATTGTACCAAACTATGCTCTCAATTCCATAAAAGATACCCATTGAGTATCTTAACTCAACGATGTCACCCAAAATGCCCGTACCCGGTTGGCGTATAGCACATATAGTTTGATATAATCTTTATGTTACCAAACAGAAAGTCACTGATATTCAACCTTCACTGAGGCGATCAATCATTCATGAGAAAAGACAGTTACCACATTGAGATGGATGACCTCACCCGCTTCCCCCTGGAGAAATCCGGCGACTGCGAAAACTGGGAAGACGTTTCCCACGAGGAGCTGGATGCCGTTCTGGATGAGGTGGATGAAGAAAGAGCGAAGAACTTTCTCGCCGTTGTTCGGGGAGGAAGTCTTTCCAAACTCCAAGGTTGGTTTTACCGCATCCGTCCCCAATCCTGATCCAGCCCACCTCATGCCTCATAATCTTCATGTTGTTTTAATCGAACCGGAAATTCCCACCAATACCGGGTCCACTGGCCGTTTGTGCCTGGCCACCCAATCCACCCTGCACCTGGTCGATCCTCTGGGATTTGAAATCAACGATACCCAACTGAAACGCGCCGGACTGGACTACTGGCAGCATCTGGATGTGGTCCGTCACGCGAGCCTGGACGCTTTTTTTGATTTCCTTCCCAAAGAAGCTCCCTTGGCCTTTTTTTCCAAGAAAGCGAAAACTCTTTATACCGAACACCGCTACCAACCGGGAAGTTATTTGATTTTTGGAAAAGAAACCAAAGGCCTTTCCGAAGCATTGATCAACCAATATTCAAATCGTGCGTTTCGTATTCCTCTATACGACTCGCGGGTACGATCCCTCAATTTGTCCAACGCGGTCTCCATTGTTGTGTATGAGGCAATCCGTCAACTCGGCCTCTAACCCCTTCCTGTAACTCCTTCTGCACTCATTTCTCTGATATTCAAGCTGAAAGCCTGATTAAAAATTATTAATTCAGGATTAACAGAGGCTTAATCTCCACACCCTATATTAGTGGCAAATAGCATTGAGCTATTAAAAGGCTGAAAAGGTTTAAAAGCCAATATGACCGAAAAGGATAAACCCGTTACTAAAGAGAGGAGTCCTCATGTTCTCCAAAAAGGTAAAAGGAAATACTGATTTCGGAATGAAAGCAATGACTCTGTTTATGGCATTGGCAATCTTTGGTTTCTCTAATGCGGCCTGGGCCGGTGGAGACAAAGGTCCTTGTCCGCAACCCAGAAAAACCAAATCTGCACCGGCCAATTTAGCGAAGGCCAGTATCCCGGCCAGTGCAAGCGTGGAAGCGGGTAAGAAGATTTTTGAGAAAAGCGCGAAGCCCATGGCCTGCAAAATGTGTCATGGCAAAGAGGGCAACGGCGCAGGAAAACTGGGTAAAGCTCTGAATCCGAAGCCTCGGAACTTCACCTGCTCCAACACCATGAAGCACGTTTCTCCCGGTCAAATGTTCTGGATTATCAAAAATGGATCCAAGGGAACCGGGATGGTGGCTCACGGAAAAACGTTGAAGGACAAACAAATCTGGGATGTTGTGAAATACATCGAAACGCAGTTTGTTAAACGATAAATGACAACGATTTCTTCCTTTTAGAGGAGGTATAAGCCATGAAAACGACACTCAAAGTAGCAGGACTCATGATCTGCCTGACCTTATGGATAGCGCAGGAAGGTTTGGCAAAACCAAAAATGTACCAACCGGGAACCGTAACCAACGGTGGCAGCCTTGCCGGTTCTGTTTTGTTCAAAGGCAAGGTTCCGGAACCGGTTCTTGAAGATTTGAATAAAGGTAAAAATTCTGAATTCTGTTCCCAGCATCCGGACACTAAGGAAGGAGGCATTCGCCCCCGCCATAAAGTAGTCGTAACGGATGGCAAATTGAAAGACACCGTCGTGTTTATCGAAAACATCGAACTGGGAAAAGATTGGTCTACTGAGACGATCAACTTCGAGTTTAAAAACTGCGACATTTTCCCCAAGGTTTCTGTTGTACGGAAAACCCCGAAGAAAATGAAGACTGGCCTGGTTCAAATCACCAACCAGGACCCGGAGATTCTTCACAATCCGCACGGGTACTCCAAAGTTGGGGCGAATTCCAAAACCCTGTTCAACAAACCGCTTCCCAGCAAAGGGGATGTGGCTGACGTCACAAAGAATATGAAGCGGTTCAAAAAGAAAAAAGACAAGCATTTCTTCCTGCAGTGCGATCAGCACAATTTCATGGAAGCGGATGCGCGTATTGTCTGGAATCCCTACTATGCCATCACGGCTAAAGAAGGATCGTTCCAGATGGATCAAATTCCTGCTGGGACCTATCGGGTCACAGCGTGGCATCCCTATGTGGGTGAAATCTCTAAGGAGGTTACTGTCGAAGCCGGCCAGCAAGCACGGTTGGACTTTGAGTTGACCGGCAAATAACAATGCTTTTCATTGTTCATGAGAAACGGCGGTACCGGAGATGATCCGGTGCCGCTTTTTGTTTTTGAAACCGACTCTTTCTTTTTGTTTGCGCGGGTTGAATCCATAAGATATTGATAGTATAAACAAAGCTCCCAGGCCGGATAAGGCCATCGTCACTTCGAGGAGCTGACAAATGATTTGCTCATGGATCAGGATCACGCTGGGTTTCGTTTCCCTTCTGTTTCTGTTGTCCTGCAATTCTTCGAGCACGACAGACTCCTCACCTTCCAGAATTGAAGAACAAAAACAAATCGAAAAATTTGTCGACGCGGCCCGCAACAATCAGTCGCATACCATTATTCTAATGCTCGACAACGGAATAATGAACCGCCAGGCCGCCCTGAACAAAGGCTTAATGGCCGCCCTGGAAGAAGAGCATACCGACCTTGCAGGTTTTCTCCTTAACCGTGGCGCCGATCCAAAAGCGAAAAACAGCGGTTCATTCACCGCGCTGATGGAGGCGGCTTTACTCGGAGATTTCCATTTGGTGCGGCAATTGTTGGATTTGGGGGCCGACCCACACGCCATCGACGATGAAGGCCGAACCGCTCTGATGAGTTCGGTTACCGGTGGAAACCTGGCAGCAGTGGATTTGATCTTGGGCTTGAACCCGAAAATCAACGCACAGGACAAAGCGGGCTTCACTGCCTTGATGTGGGGCGCCACGGGCAACCATCCGGAAATCGTCGAGCGATTGATTGAAAGTGGAGCCAATGTCAACACACGTGATCGCAACGGCTATTCGGCGCTCTGGCTGGCTACTCTCCGAGAGAATCTCGAAACCGCCCGGTTATTAGTTGATCAAGGCGCCAAAATTAACCTGATCAACAAAGACGGGTTTTGTCTGCTGATCGATGCCGTTTCCGGAAGTAATCCGGACATCCCGCGACTTTTTCTCGACGCAGAAGCCAACATCAACATCAAGGACCGGCGAGGACGAACCCCGTTGATCGAAGCGTTTCATCGAGGCACTCCCGAAACAATCAAGCTTCTTATCGAACGCGAAGCCGACGTCCAACATAAGGACGTTCAGGGAAATACAGCATTGATGGCGGCTGTTTCTCATGGCGATCTTAGAATTTTGAAATCTCTACTGAAATTGAAACCCGATCTGGACGCTAAAAATCGAATCGGCCGAACGGCATTGAATGATGCTGTTCGATTGGAGAGCCTTCCCATGGTGCGCCTGCTTTTGAAAAAAGGAGCAAACCCCAATATCCCGGATCGCCAGGGAGTCAGCCCGCTGTGCAGCGCCGCTGGTAAGGGGAACATGGAGATGGTCCGGTTGCTTCTCTGGTGGGGCGCTAAAATAAAGAATGAAGAAGGCCGCGGGTTCAATGCACTCAACAGCGCCGCCTTTGGAGGCAATATAAAAATCGTCAAACTGTTTTTGAGAAAGGGGGGCGACGTCAATGCCCCGGATGCCCATGGGATGACTCCGTTGATCAGCGCCGCTTTCGGTAATAATATTGAAATCGTGAAATTATTGCTCGATAAAGGAGCAGATATCAATGCCCGCACCCGTAGAGGATGGACAGCGCTTATGAGTGCGGCATTCGAGGGTAATCTGAGAATCGTGGAGTTGCTGATCGACAAAGGAGCGAATCGCCATGTGAAAACCCGTGATGGATGGACCGCTTACAAAAGCGCGGAAATGGGAGGTCACACCCGCATCGCCCGGCTCCTCACCCCCGATGTCGAACCTCTAGAAAACGAACAACTTTCTTTAACAGGAAATTGAATTAACCTGTTTCCACTCTAATGTTTTAGTTTCCGTGGGAGTCTTTGGCGCAACGAAAACCGAAATTGGAGTTGCGGACATGGGGATCCGACCAATAGCGAGTTGCGGTGGTCAGGTGCCTTGCGCCGGAATACCAGGAACCGCCGCGTAACCCTTTTTCTTCTCCCGTCTCAGGACCCTTCGGATTCTTAGCAGGGCTACGCTCGTAATACTTTTTTTCATACCAGTCCGCGACCCATTCCCAAACATTTCCCGAAGTATCATACACACCAAAAGCATTGGGCTGACGCGTTCCTACGGGATGAGTTTGCTCTCTCGAATTGTCATCGAACCAGGCATATTCGGGATTCATGTCCTCTCCCCAGAAATACAACGTATGAGTTCCACCCCGCGCGGCCTTTTCCCATTCCGCTTCAGTGGGGAGTCGCTTGCCAAGCTTGGCGCAATAACCTCTCGCTTCATACCAATTGACCTGATCGACGGGATGGTTTTCGCCTGAAAACTTTGAGGGATTGGCTCCACGAAGACGCTCATAGTCTTTTTGAACCACTTCAAATTTGTCGATGAAAAATCCTTTCAGATAAACCTTATGCGGGGTTTTATTGCTCGAACCTTCCAAACCCATGACAAACTCTCCCGGGGGAATCCACACCATGTCTTCCGGGAGCTGCGGAGCCGCTGCGGTAAAAGTGGGAACCCACAGCAAAAATGTCATAGGCAATATTACCCATACAACCCATTTATAATGGAAAACGTTTTCTTTTATAGGCAGATTCAAAGCTTGCTCCCCTTTAATGTTTTCAAAAAATTTCGAAGTCACCCTCCCAAACTATTCCCCCGGCAGGATAAACGGTATATTATCATACGGACATCGGGTCCGGCACAACTTCAAGAACAGCTCATCAAGGGAGCAAGTTTCTCAAATGTCATTCTGGAAAGGATTTGGGTCAGGTAAACTCAGGGAGTGCGAAGAAAAAGCACTAAAAGAACCGGAAAATCCTCAGTGCCATTTTGAATTGGGAACGGAATATGAACGGCGAGGTCAATACCCCCAGGCCATTGAAGCATTTCAGCAAACTCTGAAGCTGAACCCTCGGTCTGCCGAAACTCACTTCAACCTGGGGGTGCTTTACGAAATCTCCCGAAACGGCCGTAAGGCCATCTTCCATATGGTGCAGGCGGGCAATCTGTTCTCCGAGCGAAACGATACGGAAAATAAAGACAAGGCTCGCAAAAAGCTGAAAGAATATTACAAGCAATTCAATTTTCATCCTGAAGACAACCCGCCTGCCGCCTGAAACCTACCTTTTTCAACGCTTTCTGAATCCAATTGCCTACTTCAATAATTGTGTTACCCTTAAATTACAGCATAAAAACCTTATCAACCACCCTTTGAGCACCTTGAACACAAATTATGAAAGTCTGCCTGATAGAACCTTCCAAATTTGTTTCGCTGACTAACTTTGTGTCCACCATCAGCATGCCGCCGATCGGTTTGGCTTACATCGCCGCCGCATTGCGTGAAGCGGGACACGAGGTGACGGTGGTTGACGGGCCCGGTTCTACTCCCCGTAATTTTTTCCAATTCAAGGGAGTTCGAGTGCGGGGTTTGGTTAAAGAAGATATCGTCGAACGCATTCCAAAAGACTCCGACGTGATCGCATTGGGATGTATGTTCACATCCAACTGGGTGTACGTCCGGGAAATCGTGAAGGATATTCGCGCCCGCTTTCCCAACACCCAATTGATCATGGGAGGTGAGCACGTCACCGGTTTTCCCGAGTTATCTCTCCAACAGGCTCCACTGGATGCCGTGGTTCTGGGCGAAGGCGAGGAAATCGTTGTTCAACTGCTCGAGCACTTTGAAAAAAAGAAACCGTTGGAGAAATTGGAGGGGGTGGCTTATCGTACTTCCGAGGGAGATATCCGGGTGAATCCCAGATACCAGCGCATCA
Organism: Nitrospinaceae bacterium; assembly: GCA_028278405.1. Classification (GTDB taxonomy): domain Bacteria; phylum Nitrospinota; class Nitrospinia; order Nitrospinales; family Nitrospinaceae; genus SZUA-226. The sequence continues at coordinate 28,715 of JANQEK010000007.1, read as the reverse complement.
AGGATATCGACTCCATCGCCTGGCCCGCGTGGGATTTGTTCGACATCCAACAATACAACCAGGTCAATCAACCGCACGGAGCCTCGCAGGGTCACTTCATGCCGATGCTGGCGACACGCGGATGCCCGTTCCAATGCACCTTCTGCACCAGTCCCAATATGTGGACCACGGAATGGATTGCACGCGATTACAAAAATGTGGTCGATGAGATGCAACTCTACCAGAAACAATACGGAACCAGCGATTTTCAATTTGAAGATTTAACGGCCATCGTCCGCAAGGATTGGATCAGTAGTTTCTGCGACGAAATTGTGCGGCGCGGCATGAAAATCACTTTTCAAATGCCTTCAGGAACGCGCAGCGAGTCGATCGATGCCGAAGTCGCTCAGAAGCTCAAAGCCGCCGGGTGTCATGAATTTGCGTTCGCACCGGAGTCCGGGGATCCCCGCATCTTGAAAGCCATCAAAAAGAAAGTCAAACTTCCTGCCATGTATGAGGCAGCCCGCAACGCCATGGATGCCGGGATTAACGTCGGCTGCTTTTTCATAATCGGCTTTCCGGAAGACACTTACCGAAGCGTTCTCAAAACCTACGCCGCCATGATCAAATGTGCGTTGAAAGGATTCACCAACGTCAACCTCAACGCCTATTCACCGCAACCCAATACGGAATCGTTCCAGGAACTTCAATCCAGCGGTGTTATCAAAGAATTGGATGATGATTATCTGATGAGCCTGTTCACATTTCAGGATTTTGGCGCCAAGAAAACTTCATACAATCCCAAGTTCGGTGATCGCGAATTGTCTTTTCTGGTTATCTTCGGACAAGGGTTGTTCTATGTTTTTTATTTTCTCAGAAAACCCAGAAGAATTTTGGAATTGATGATCGATCTGGTTTCCAGCTCGGCACGCAACAAGAGCAACAAAATGGCCAAATCCGCTCTCAAGGATGCATTCACGGTGATTAAAACACGCGTGAAAAACGTTTTCCGTGCGGCTTGAGCCGATTGCGGTGAAATAAAATTTATGGATCGGTTAAATCTATTAAAAGAAAGCGAACAGGCCCGTTGCCATTACTGGGACAAAAAGGATTATTTTCTTGAGTTGAGGCTCAAGTGGCGGGCGCAGATGGCGCGTCATTTGTTTCATCTTCTTCCCGGTGAAAGTATTCTGGATCTGGGTTGCGGAAAGGGCCAATGGACGCAAGCCTTATCCGCCGTTAATCACCACACCAATCCCATTTGCGCCGCCACGTTTGACCCTGAATGTTACCAAAATCTCAAGCATCAGAGCCTACCGGAAAATATAGAACCGGTCCTATTGGAATCCCTTCCCGATTCTTTAAAAGATCGGCAGTTTGATTACATCGTGGGCTGGCATATGCTCCCCAGAGAAAACTACGGTCAGTTTCTGCTGGCCGTTAAAAAACTGCTGAAACCGGGAGGTCAGTTTCTTCTCTTTGAACCCAATCCCTGGAATCCTTATCACATTATTCGAAAGGCTTTAACCCGGCTCCTCTTTTTTTTCAACAAACCCAAGCAGCACCCCACTTTTAACCGAATCGAAATGACGACCATCCTTTCTGAAATCGGATTTACGGGCATCAACATCTTGCCGTATGATTTCTTGTTCCCCCCGATTCCGAAATTCATGTTGTGGCCTATGCAGAACCTGAGTCTTATATTCGAAAATATGCCTTATGTCCGAAACTTTGCTGGCGAACTGTACCTGTGGGGCAAGAATCCTCCACCTGAGGGATGGGAAAAGCCCAAAGTCAATCTGGCGCGTCACACCAGCCTGCGAAAGCGCGTTTCCGTGGTGGTTCCCTGCCACAATGAAGAAACCAACATCCTTCCGCTGGTTCAAAATCTGAAGGCATATTATGATGATTATCTGCACGAAATCGTGCTGGTGGATGACAACAGCCGGGACCGCACGGCGGAGGTGGCGGCACACCTCGGCCGGGAGGACTCCCGAGTCAAACTGGTGCGGCGCAGTATGCCGAATGGTGTTGGGCGGGCATTGTGTGATGGCCTGGCCGCTGCCAGTGGGGACTATATACTACTCATGGATTGCGATTTCCAACACATTCTGCCGGAGTTGACGGGTCTGTTCGAAGCCGCCGATCAGGGAGCGGATGTGGCCATCGGAAGCCGTTTCTCTCGTGACAGCATCCTTTTAAACTACCCGTTCACCAAAATTCTGGCCAACCGGATATTTCATATATTGGCGCGCATCCTATTTCGGAAATACCTTCGCGACCTGACTAACAACCTCAAACTGATGAAACGCGAGGTTGCCCGCAATCTTCACCTGGAATCGGATGATTTTGCAGCTAATGCTGAAACAGGCCTGCAACCGCTTTTATTGGGATACAAAGTTGTGGAAGTTCCGATATCGTGGATCAACCGCTCGGTGGATATGGGTTTTTCCAGTTTCAACCTGGGTCACACCGGTCCTAATTATATGAAGGTGCTTTTCCGTTTATTTTTCAGGCAGTTTTTTGGGAAAAACGTAGTGCTGCAACCCGCCAAACAGCCCAAGTCCGGCATCCTCTGATCCTTCAAAATATCCCAGAGAAGAAATCAAGTGCCTACAACCGACTTTTTTTCAATATTTTCTAGACAATTTAAAAGAATTCGTTATATTAAAGTTATCCAATAGATTTAGAAAGAACCATGACTGAACACACGTTCACACCCAAAATCCTGGTGGTAGACGATGAAGTCAAGATGTGTTTCACCTTGACCAAGTTGTTTGAGTTGAGCAATTATTCTGTTGCCGTTGCTCACAACGGGTTGGAGGCTTTGGAAAAAGTCGACAGCTTTCAGCCGCATTGTGTTCTTCTGGATATACGCATGCCTCAGATGAACGGCATCGAGGTTCTTAAAAAAGTTAAACAAAAATATCCTGAAATCGTGGTTATCATGACCACCGCCGTAGCCACAGAAGAAAGCCGCAAGGAGTGCCTTGAAATCGGGGCCGCTGAATACCTGATCAAACCTATCGACTTTAAAGAGCTTCTTAAAATCATCAAAAGCCGCATCCAGCCTGCGGTCAAAAGCTGAATTCTTCAGTCCTTCTCATCCAAATCCTTCTGCTTCCCTTTTTTCCAAGACTGAAATATATTGAATAAAAAGTAAGTGCTGTAGGGAATCAATAAAGCAAATACCAGGAATCCCCAGGTCAAACCGCTGTCTCCATAGCGCATGCCGAGGGCTTCCAAGGGTCCGGTATAAGCCCAAACACCATAAACCGAAATGACTGCGGCCAACAAAAATTTCCTGAACGGTTTCACGGCAATTTTCACTCCCATTATTTTCGCACTTTTACTTTTTGGATCTTCAGCGGAACGAACTGCAGCCTCGCAGGAGGTACTGATCGAACGATATCCTAACGGTAACGTCCACCATAGGATCGAAGTCGATGACCTCCGCAAACCCCACGGCTGGTCCCGCGAATACACAGAAACCGGAATTCTGAAAGCAGAGCGCCATTACACGCACGGTATTCGTGACGGCATCAGCCGATTATATTACATAACCGGTGAGCTGATGACCGAATGGATTTACCGCAACGGAAAACGCCACGGACCCAGCCTCGGCTATTTTGAAAACGGCCGCCTAAAGGATAAAGGAATGTATCAGGACGATCTTCTCGAAGGCACGGTGGTCAAGTATTATCCCGGCGGCGCCGTCAAAGCACGTATGCATTTCGAGCACGATCTGCTGGAAGGCGAGTCTATCATTTATTACAAAAACGGAAAGGTGCAATACATCTATCGTTATTTTAAGGGACTCCCCTGGACTCGTAAGGACTACAGCCCAGACGGAAAACTCCTTAGAAAACAGGAATTTCCCCAGCCATCGATCCAGCCCTAAAAATCCATCTGAACAGGCTCTGAAATTCGCCCCTCAGGGAATCTTTCGGGATATAATAACTTCAGATGAAGACGCATCGAATTCCACAAAGTACGCAAAAAACCACTACACTGAAAGCCCTGCTGGTTGGAGTGGAAATCACCGGTAACGGCCTTTTAGGAAATTCCATGGATGAGCTGGACGGGTTGGCCCGTACAGCACACTACCAACCTGTCGGCACCTTGACCCAGCGGCTGACTTCTATCAACCCAAAAACGTTCATCGGCAAAGGAAAGGTTGAAGAGCTAGCCACGGCCGTCCGACACCATGAAGCCGACGCCGTGATCTTCGACGAAGCTCTTTCGCCGGCACAAACGCGCAACCTGGAAAGTATCCTGAAATGCGGCGTTGTGGACCGTCCCTGGATCATCCTTGAAATTTTCAAGGATCACGCCCGTACCCGCGAAGCCAAAACGCAGGTGGAGCTTGCGCGATTGCAATACGCCCTGCCCCGCCTCACCAAAATGTGGACCCATCTTTCGCGACAGAGAGGTGGTATCGGTATGCGGGACGTGGGTGAAACACAGATTCAATTGGACCGGCGCATCATCCGCGACAATATTTCCAAACTCAACAAGAAACTCAAACGCATCCACCGCGAACGCCAAACTCAAAGAAAAGCGCGCCGGAATGCCTATCAGGTGTCTCTGGTGGGCTACACGAATGTCGGCAAATCGACTCTGATGAACTGCCTCACCGGAACCGATACCCTGGTGGAAGACAAGCTGTTCGCCACTCTCGATTCCACCGTGCGCAAGGTAAAAAAGAATTTCCCCTATCCCATCCTGCTGGCGGATACAGTCGGGCTGATCGACAAACTGCCGCATGATCTGGTGGCGTCGTTCAAAAGTACGCTCGATGAAATCAGGAACGCCAACCTGCTCCTGCACGTCGTTGACATCAGTCATCCCAACTTTAGAGATCAGCTGCGTATTGCGGAAGAGCTTCTTCGGGAAATGGGTGCGGAGGAACTTCCGGTCGTGTTGGTCTTCAACAAAATCGACCGGATAACGGACGACAACACAGTGGGACACATGAAACGGCAATATCCGGAAGCTGTATTCGTTTCATGCCGACAAGGGTTGGGAATGGATGACCTCAGGAAAGCCATCGTTAAAAAATATGAAGCGAATCTGCTGCCGTATCGGATTGAACTCAAATATCCGCAAAACAACCTGATCCAGAAAATCCGAAAACTCGCCTTGATCACCCGGGAAGACTACCAGAAAACCTCGGTGACTCTCGATCTGAGAGTGTGGCCGCAGAACAAATCCAAACTCATGGAAGTCCTGAACGGTTACCCCCAAACGGCCGTCCGGTAAATTTTCCCAGCTATTTCCGGGTCATTTCCTTCACAACATACAACCCCTTGTCCGTGACCACGTATTTCCCGTGCACGGCATCTCCTTTTTTGAGATCACCGATTCCGGAAAAGCCTTTTAATTTCGATTGGTCGTTGACCACTACGGTGAACCGTTTCTTGGTATCCGGATCCTTAATGGCTACTTTGCTCCTGGCTGCAATCACTTTCTTGACGTTGCCGGAAAAAGAGACCGCGTCTCCCGCCCAAATCAGTGAGCCCGAAAACAACAAAACAACAACCAAAACCAGAGATCCAAAAAAACGCTGATTTATCGAATGCATGTTATCTCCTCTCGGCACGTGTCCGCGCCGATTATGAGTATCAATAAAAAATCAGGTATGAGTCGTGAAAAGGATTATACCACGATGAGATTGGCGTGGTTGACAGCCAGTTTTTTCTTGCCTGCTTTCTTAAAAAAAACAACGACCTTCCAATCACCCTCGCTGCCTTCGCGATTGACCACCACCCCCGAACCAAACTTGGGATGCAGGACCTTGGTGCCGACGCAATACTCTCCATCCTTAAAAGATGACCGAGATGCGGGCTCCGGTAAAGACAGTTCAGGCTGGGTTCCATAAGAGGAGGATGATTGGCTTTCATAACTGCTAAAAGCCATTTCTTTTTGGAGCACTTCTCCGGGAATGGATGTGAGAAAATCCGATGGCTGGTAATTGTAAGTGTTGCCGTAAATCCGGCGACGGCGGGCGTTGGTGATCATCAACCGCGATTTAGCGCGCGTGATGCCCACGTAACACAAACGCCGCTCCTCTTCAAACTCTTCGGTGCTGGACATTGAACTGGCATGGGGAAGCAAGCCGTTTTCAACCCCGATCATACACACTCCCTCAAACTCAAGACCTTTACAGGTATGCAACGTCATCAGCGGCAAAACACCTCTACTGTCATCGAGATCATCGAGATCTGAAACCAGCGCCGTGGTATCCAGAAATTCCCGCAACGAATTTTCCGGATTCGATTCGCTGAACTGCTGGACGGCAGTATACAGCTCATTCAGGTTTTCGAGGCGGCTCCGGCTTTCGACGGAATTTTCCTTTTCCAGTTTGTCCATGTATCCGGTACGGGACAAAATTTCGTTTAAAAATTCTTCCGGGGCACGTTCTTCATAAATCGACTGCAGGTGATCCAGCAAAGCCACGAACTCCGCAATCTTTTTACCCGAGCGAGTCGATACGATTTTTTCCGGATCGGCCTTGCGCAAGCCCTCCAGTAAAGATAAACCGTGTCGATCGCAATAGGCTTCGACCTTCTCGAGGGACGATTTTCCGATACCCCGCACCGGAACGTTGACGATGCGCCTCAACGATACCGAGTCGGCAGGATTCAGCACCACCCGCATGTACGCGAGAATATCCTTGACCTCCTTACGCTCGTAAAACTTGAGGCCGCCCACCACCTGATAGGGAAGCTCCATTTGGCGCAATTGATCCTCGACCACACGCGACTGTGCATTGGTGCGGTACAACACAGCCATGTCGTTAAAGGAATGACCGTCTTCGTTCATCCATTCCTGAATACGCTCGCACACGGCGCGGGCTTCATCCATTTCATCCTCCGCCCGGTAATAAATAATCTGATGACCGGCATCATTTTCCGTCCACAGCGTTTTCTCCTTGCGGGCTATGTTCTCCCGTACCACCGCCCCCGCAGCCTTGAGGATGTTCTGGGTGGAACGATAATTTTGCTCCAGCTTGATCACCCGGGTGCCGGGAAAATCTTTCTCGAAATGCAAAATATTTTCAAGGTTGGCCCCTCGCCATCGATAAATACTTTGATCGTCATCGCCTACCACGCACACATTCCGATGGCTTTCTGTCAATATCCGCACCAGATTGTACTGGGTCACATTCGTATCCTGAAACTCATCGACCAGCACGTACTGATACCGGCGATTGTAATAATCTTTTATGGAAGAATGATTGCGAAGCAGATGAACGGTCAACATCAATAGGTCGTCAAAGTCGAGACCGTTGTTGTCTCGCAGAGCCTGCTGGTACACCGGATACACCTCCGCCGCTTTCAGCTGATGCCCGTAGGAATAATTGTCCAAACGGATATCGCTGGCAAACAAATAATCGTTTTTGAAACCGCTGATGTGAGTGAGAATGGCTCGTGGCGGAAACGCCTCCTCATTCACGTTCGCGGTTTTCATACACTTTTTGACCAACGACAACTGGTCCTGGGCATCGTAAATCACAAAATCGTTGCTGTATCCGAGTTCGTGTATGTGCTTGCGTAACAATTTCAGGCAAAACGAATGAAAGGTACTAATCCAGGGATAGGTCTCGCACGACCCTAGTTTTTCATACACCCGATCCAGCATCTCCTTGGCCGCCTTATTGGTGAAGGTGATGGCGAGAATTGATTCCGGCGGCACCTGTTTCTCCCGGATCAGGTAAACGATGCGATAGGTGATCGCCCGCGTTTTACCCGAACCGGCGCCGGCGACGACCAGTACCGGACCTTCGGTCTGCTTTACCGCTTCGAGTTGTTGTGGATTGAGTTCCTTAGAAAACATGAGTTCGTTGTTTCTGCTGACCGTGGACAATACCAGCTTATCATTTCAGGAAAGCGAGCTGCCGCGATTTAAACCAGATGCTCCCAGACCACAGCCGCCAGGGCTTCGATAAACAGGGGAGAGGTGTTGAGGGATTCGATCCGGAACAGTTCAATGTTTCGCTCGGCAGCGTATTCCTTAAAGGCGATATCAATATCGTACAAAATTTCAATATGGTCGCACACGAAACCGACCGGAACCATGAGTGCCGTTTTACCCCCCGCTTCTGCAATTTTATCGAGGGTTTCCTCCACGCTCGGCTCCAGCCACGGCACCGGAATCATTCCCTGGCTCTGGTAGGCCTGGTGCCAATCGGGAATATCGACTTGCTGTAATATTCCCTGCAGGGTTTTACCGTATTCCTCGACATAGGGATCACCATAATCCGTAACCGACTCGGAAGGAATGCTGTGCACAGTAAAGATCGTGTGCACATTTTTCTTTTCCTTGGCTTTTAAATCCACCTCGGCCGCCCGGTAGCGTTCCACAAACGCATCGATCAACAACGGCTGATTCGGCCAGCGGGTGATAAACCTCACATCAAGTTTTCTGGACACCCAGGGTTCCATGGCGTCCCTGAACGCCTTTTGGTAACGTTCCGTGCTCCATTTGCTGTAATGCGGAGCAAGACAGAGTGCAACAATCATTTCCGCTCCATCGTTTACTGCCTGATTCACCACATCCTGAATGTACGGGCTCCAGTTGCGCATTCCGACATATACCTTGAACGCATCGTCCCCCTGGTTGAGATATTGCTCTAAGGCTTCCGCTTGAGCGGTGGTGATGTCCAGCAAGGGAGACCGTCCCCCGATTTGCTTGTATCGGCTGGCCACTTCCTGAATCACTTCCGTCGACGAATTGACGCCGCCGCGAATATTTTTCAGGTATTTTGGAATATCCTGTACGCGCAAGGGAGCGCCATGTGCAAGAAGAATCACCGCGGTTTTGGGCGTTCCAGATTTTTTTGATGTACTTGTCATTTGAATTGATACTCATGAACCATGTCGACGACCGCTTTGACATGATCCACCGGCGTGTGTTGCAGGATGCCGTGACCAAGATTGAACACGTGTCCGGGCCGTCCTTCGGCACGGCGCAAAACGTCATGTACTTTTTCTCTGATGACCGGTATCGGCGCAAACAGGATATTGGGATCGAGGTTGCCTTGAATCGGCGTGTCGTGTCCGATCTGCCGCCAAGCCTCATCGAGATGAATGCGCCAGTCGAATCCCATGGCATCCCCTCCCGCTTCACGAATTTGCGGCAGCATGCTGGAGGTGCCGGTACTGAAGTTGATCACCGGAACACCCGCATCCTTCAAACCCTCAAACACCCGACGGGTGTGAGGCAGAATATAATTCTGATAGTCACCGGGACTCAGGCACCCGACCCAGCTGTCAAAAATCTGCAAGGCTTGCGCTCCGGCCCGAACCTGCATTTTAAGGTAGTCGACCAGAACATCCGCCACCTTGGTCATCAACTGTGACCAGATATCTGATTCGTCGTACATCATCAGTTTGGTGGTCGTGAAGTCTTTGGACTTGCCGCCTTCCACCATATAACTGGCGAGCGTGAACGGCGCGGCGGAAAACCCGACCAGCGGCATTTTCTTGGAAATCTCTCCACGCACCATCTTGATGGCCTCGCCGACATAACCCAGCTGCTCCTCAGAGTTCACCGGCTTCAACGCTTCCACATCCTTACGGGTACGCACCGGTCGTGGAATCGAGGGCCCGTCCCCTGCGGTAAATTCGAGACCCGTACCCATCGGTTCCAGCGGCAGAAGAATATCCGCAAAAATGATGGCGGCATCAACTCCCAGCACTTCGAGGGGTTGCAGGGTGACTTCGCAGGCCAGTTCCGGCGTTCTGCACAGTTCGAGAAAGCTATGCTTTTCCTTGAGGTCCCGGTAGACCTTCATGTATCGTCCTGCCTGACGCATGAACCAGACCGGGGTGCAGTCCACCGGCTCGCCCCGGAGCGCCTTCAGAAACCGGAAATCTCCGTTTTTATCCATTCGACCGCCTTGTTGATTTAAATTCAAAGATTTTGATTATAGGCCGGGCAACCTGCCAATATCAAACCGTTTTTAACCGCTCCACCTCATTTAAAACAGAGCCGTCCGACTCCCCTGAAAGGCGGAGTTCAACCACTTCCAGGGCCTTTTTCCCCAGCAGTTCACCGAGGGCCCAAACAGCGTGGGAGCGAATCAGAGGTTCCGGGTCGGCGAGCGCCTGAGAGAGCGCCGGAACCGCCTCAGTTTGCCCGGAATTGCCCAAAGCGACAGCAACATTTCTGAGCAGACCCCGCCGTTTGATGCGCTTTACCGGGCTTTTCCGGAACCGTGAGCGGAAACCCTCCTCATTCAACTGCATCAATTCGATCAATCCTTTAACCCCCTCCCGCTCCTGAAATGCCGGCTCCTCCGTGGTTACCGCGTAGGAATTCCAGGGGCAGACGATTTGGCAGTCGTCGCACCCGTAGATTCGGTTGCCCAGGGCTTTGCGATATTCACGGGGAATTTCACCTCTCAACTCGATCGTCAGATAGGAGATACACTTGCGAGAGTCGAGAACATAGGGAGCCACAATCGCCCCGGTCGGACAGATATCGATGCAGGCGGTGCAGGTCCCGCAATGATCTTCTGCCGGTTCCGAGGGCGGCAGAACCTGATCCACCAGAATTTCCGAGAGAAAATAGTAGGATCCGACTCCCTCGGTAAGCAGGTTGGTGTGCTTGCCGATCCACCCCAATCCGGCTTTCTCGGCCAGGGGTTTCTCGAGGATAGGGCCGGTATCAACATAACTCTTGGACCGGCAACCGGGAAATACTTCGGCCAGACAAGCTTCCAGTTCCCGCAAGCGGGGCTGGATGAGATCATGGTAATCCATATTCCGGGCGTAGTTTGAGATATCTCCGGTTTCCGGTCGTTCCAGGAATTCCAGGGTCCGGGGCGCGGTGAAGTATGAAGTGCTGAGGCAGATCACGCTCTTTACACCGGGAAGGACCAGATCAAGGTCCAGCCGCTTCGCCTCGCCCCGCTTCATGTACTGCATCTCCCCGTCGAAATTCTGGGCCAGCCACTGCCGGAACCAATCCCCGGCCTGCGCCACATCGGGCGGAGCCACGCCAAACCCTTCGAATCCCAACTCCAGAGCCTTGCGGCGGATTTTCTCCAGTTTTTCCCGGATGTCCTTGCTTTCAGCCATTTGCAATATTATTGATATGAACAGGGGACTCTGGTAGGGTGCCCATTCAGCACCTTAACAGGCCAACTCTAATGAATAAAACAGGTTACATCTATCACCCATTATACCTGGAACACGATACAGGCCAGCATCCGGAAAATTATGGACGGCTGGTAGCAATAGAAAATCACCTGAAAGATTCCGATATCGACTCTCACTTGCAGCGGCACGAACCGCGTCCCGCTACTTTGGATGAGATCGGTCTGAACCACGCTGCGGGTTATGCCGAATCCGTGCAGCGTAAATGCGAAGATGGCGCCACTAGTCTGGACGCCGATACTTCGGTCTGCAGCCGGTCTTATGATGCCGCACTGCTCAGCACCGGAGCCGGGTTGAAGGCGGTGGACCTGGTATTGGACGGCACCTGCGACAACGTGTTTTGCGCCGTGCGCCCGCCGGGCCATCATGCCGAGCATGACCGGTCCATGGGATTCTGCCTGTTCAACAATGTCGCTATCGCCGCCGATTACGCCATCGAGAAAAAAGGCCTCGACCGCGTGTTTATTTTCGACTGGGACGTGCACCACGGCAACGGCACGCAGCATTCGTTTTATGACAAGAGCAACGTTTATTACAGCAGCGCTCATCAATATCCATTTTATCCTGGAACCGGCGCCGCAGAAGAAACCGGAACCGGCGACGGCCTGGGCACCACGCTTAATTTTCCTCTTCGCGCCTTTTCCCGCGACGAAGATTACCTGACTCTGGTCAAGGACAAGCTCATCCCGGAAATGATCCGATTCAAACCGGATCTCATTATAATATCCGCCGGATTTGACGCCCACGCCAACGACCCGCTGGCGCAAATGGAGATCTCCACCGAATGTTATGGAGCCATGACCGAATTGATCGTTGCCGCTGCAGGTGAAATCTGCGAGGGACGGCTGATCTCCATGCTGGAGGGTGGCTATGATCCCGATGCACTGGCCGACTCGGTATATACGCATCTGAAACGCTTATTGTCATAATTTTTAGGAAGTAATTTTACCATGTTGCAGCAACACTTGAGACAACTCACAGATAAAGTCATCGAAGCCCTGAATGTTGGGACGATGGAAATGGTCAATCTTCGCCAAACGCTCCTGACCCCGGAATTTATTCTGATCGGCCTGCTGGAACAACAGGATTCGCGAATTGCCAAGCTGTTGGAAACCTATTATCCCGAAGACAAAAAGCTGACACGAAAAATTCTGGACCGCCTGTTCGAGTTGCAGGACAGCGAGGCCAAACACGAAGGGCAGGAGATTCAACATATCCAACTCGCCAAGGAAACGGAATCCCTGTTCGAGATTGCCCTGGACGAAGCAAAAAAGCTGGGTGACCGCTATGTCAGTGTCGGCGCCATGTTCCTGGCGATGTTTGATCCTCGAGTAGGGCGCACCGCTGATATCCTTCAGGAATTTGGATTGAAATATCCCAAGGTTAAAGAAGACCTGGAAATCATGCGAGGCGGGATCAACATCGATGAAAAAGACGGTGAAGGCAAGATGGATGTGCTCAGTCAATACACCACCGATCTCACCGACATGGCGCGCCGTGGGGAGCTTGACCCGGTTATCGGTCGTGAGAAAGAAATTCATCGTATTATCCAGATTCTTTCACGGCGCAAGAAGAACAATCCCGTATTGATCGGTGAGCCGGGGGTGGGTAAAACGGTCATCGTCGAAGGGCTGGCACAAAAAATCGTCAAAGCCGAAGTGCCGAATTCCCTGTTGAACAAACGGGTCAAGGTTCTGGAAATGTCCGAGATCATCGCCGGTGCCAAAATGCGCGGTGAATTTGAAGAACGCATGAAGGCCGTAAAGGATGAAGTCACCAGCGCACACGGCAGCATCATTTTGTTCATTGACGAGCTGCATACCATCGTAAGCGCCGGTGCGGGTGCTGGGGGCGTCGATGCTTCCAACATGCTGAAGGCTGCGCTTTCCAAAGGACAACTGCAATGCATCGGAGCCACGACTCTGGACGATTACAAGAAAAGCATCGAAGAAGACAAGGCTCTTGCCCGCCGGTTTCAACCGATACTGGTCGATGAACCTTCAGTCGACGAAACCGTATCCATGCTGGAAGGCCTCAAATCCAAATACGAAAAACACCATTCCATACAATTTCAGGAAGAGGCGATCCGTGCGGCGGCCAAGCTGTCGGAAAAGCATATTTATGACCGGGCGCTTCCGGACAAAGCAGTCGATTTACTGGATGAGGCGGGTGCCCAAAAACACCTGGCTTTGATCTATGTACCGCCTGAAATTCAGCAATTGGAAAAGGACCGAAACGAGATCATCAAAAAACAAAAGGAAGCTTTCGATGCACAGGATTTCGAGAAAGTCGCTCAGCTGCGCCAGGATGTTCTGGAAATCGATAAAAAACTGTCAGCTGAAAAAGAGAACTGGAATATGGAGTTGGGTAAGGTCGATCATTCCGTAACAGAGGAGGACATCGCTAATGTGGTGGCCACGTGGACCGGTATTCCAGTCAACAAGATCCGTGAAACGGAAACCGCCAAACTGATGAATATGGAAGAAAACCTGCACAAGCGCGTCATCGGGCAGGACAATGCCATTGTCGCCATCAGCAACGCCATTCGGCGCAATCGTGCCGGCCTCAAGGACAAAGACCGGCCTATCGGTTCGTTCCTGTTCCTCGGCCCGACCGGTGTGGGCAAAACCGAATTAGCCAAAGCGCTGGCAGAATTTTTACTGGATGACGAGAACCGCTTGATCCGGCTTGACATGTCCGAGTACATGGAAAAACACTCGGTGTCCAAGATCATCGGCTCGCCGCCCGGCTATGTCGGTTACGATGAAGGCGGGCAACTGACCGAGAAGGTACGGCGACACCCCTATTCGGTTATTCTGCTCGACGAGCTGGAGAAAGCGCACCCGGACGTGTTCAATATTCTTTTGCAATTGCTTGACGACGGGCGACTGACCGATGCCCATGGACGGGTTACCAGTTTTAAAAACGCCATCATTATCGGAACATCCAATATTGGAACACAGTCCATCACTGAAGGTAAAACTAAAGGGATTGGTTTTGCCGTCGTGGAAGATGCGTCTAAAGATTATAATCAAGTGCGTTCCATGGTATTGAGCGAAGTCCAGAAACTGTTCAAACCGGAATTCATCAACCGTCTGGACGACCTTATCGTGTTCCATAAACTGGAACCGGATCAGGTACGGCAGATCGCCGACTTAATGCTGAACAATCTAGCTCAACGTCTGAATGAAAGTAATATCACCCTGGAGATCACAAACAAGGTGAAGGACGAGTTGGCCAAAGAAGGTTTCAGTGAAATGTACGGGGCTCGCCCCCTGCGCCGGTTGATTGAAGACAAAATCGAAAATGCCATTTCCATGCGAATCATCAACGGCGAATTCAAACACGGAGATACGATTCATGTGGATTTTAAAAAGAAAGATTACGTTTTTACCATCAAATAGATAAATTCACCCAAGCTAAAGAAACTATTTTGGACCGGATTCAAAACTCGCACAGGCGTATGGCGATCATCGCCCTTCTGGTCGGACTGGGAGTCGTGTTGCATCGGCTTGAAGCGCTCCTTCCCCTGCCCACCCCTTGGGTTAAGCTGGGGCTGGCCAACATTATGGCTCTGATTGCCCTGGTGTTTCTCGGATTCCGGGCAGCATTGGAGGTCACTTTGCTGCGTGTTTTGCTGGGATCCGTATTGGGTGGGACGTTTCTCAGCCCAACTTTTTTTCTGAGCCTGGCCGGAGGATTGGCTTCGGTGTGCATTATGGGCTTGTTGTACCGAGAGAGAGGTCAGGTTTTCAGCCTGGTGGGAATCAGTGTGGCAACCGCTTATGCACACACCACCACTATATTTGTGTGCGTCTTCTTTTTATTCATCCACCAAAGTGTATTTTTTAATTTGTTGCCGGTGTTTCTTACCTTTTCCCTCGTCTCCGGAGTTCTCACCGGACTGCTGGCAAACAATATCACACGACACTTATCGAACGCAGGAATACCCTTTTAGGCCCCGGGCACTTCCGCTCACAATGTTTTAGACTTCCCCAGATTTTTCCTTTACACTAATTTTCTAGCCTGGTTTAGATATTCAACGTTGAACGAACTTTGACGGTACCCGTGAAGCTTTCAATTGTCATCCCTGTTTATAACGAGAAGAATACCCTCGACACCCTGTTGGCCCGCGTGGAAGCAGTCGACTACGAAAAAGAGATCGTTCTGGTGGACGATTGCTCCACTGACGGTACGCGGGAAATAATCGAGAACTATAAAAATAAGCAGGGGTATACCGTGTTGATACACCCGCACAACCAGGGCAAAGGCGCAGCATTGCGTACCGGATTTGCCCACACTACAGGGGATATCATTATTATTCAGGATGCGGACCTGGAATATGATCCCAGGGATTACGGCAAGCTCCTGGAACCGATCCTGGATGGACGAGCCGATGTCGTTTACGGCTCGCGATTTCTGGGGGGTCCCCACCGGGTTCTCTTTTTCTGGCATTATGTCGGCAACATGGCCCTGACCCTGTTGTCCAACATGTTGACCAATTTAAACCTGACGGATATGGAAACCTGTTACAAGGTTTTCACCCGGAAAGTCCTCGATTCCATCACTTTGAAGTGTGACCGGTTCGGATTCGAACCGGAGTTCACCAGCAAGGTCTCCCGGAAAAAATTCAGAATCTACGAGGTGCCCATCTCATACAGCGGTCGGGATTATGCGGAGGGGAAGAAAATTGGGTGGAAAGATGGCGTAGCAGCGATCTGGTTTATCATTCGCTTTCGTTTTTTTGATTAATCCCGAATATTCTAATCGAATCGATGAATCGTTCCTTCATGGATTCCTGTTTCAAACTCTTTGGTCTCCCGGGCGATGAGGCGGCTCAACGCCAGCAATGCAATGAGATTGGGAATGGCCATCAACGCATTCATGGCTCCTGAAAAATCCCATACAAATCGTAATTCTTTCACCGCGCCGACATAGACGAATCCCACCCAGATCATCCTATAAAAAAGAACGTATCGTTCGCCCACCAGATATTCAAAACATTTTTCGCCGTAGTAACACCAGCCCAGGATGGTGGAAAATGCAAACGTGACCACCCCCAGAGTCACAACCCATTGTCCCCACTCTCCGGGCAATCCGGCATTGAAAGCTTGAAGAGTCAACTCAACACCGGTTTTCCCCGAGTTCCAGACACCTGTGACGGCAAGCACGAGACCGGTGAGCGAACACACAATGATAGTATCGAGAAACGTTCCGGTCATGGAGACCAACGCCTGCTTGGCGGGTTGATTGGTCTTCGCTGCAGCGGCTACGATGGGAGCGCTCCCCAGGCCGGATTCATTCGAGAACAATCCTCGCTCCACGCCGAACCGAATAGCTTGAGCCAGTGTCGCTCCAGCAAACCCGCCGCTGGCTGCAGTGTCATTCATCGCCTGCTTAAACAGCAGCGCAAGGCCTGCCGGTAATTCCGCGAGGTGTCCGAGAATGATCACCAGGGATCCCGTAAAATACAACAACACCATGAGGGGAACGAAAAAAGAAACAACATCGGAAATGCGCTGGATGCCTCCCAATATGACCAATCCAGTAAAGATGGCCAGGATGACTCCAACCGTTTCTTTGTTGATGGGTAAAACCTCTGTCAAGGCTTCGGATGTGGTATTGGCCTGAACCATATTGCCAATGCCAAAAGCTGCCAATGCACCAAACACTGCGAAACATAAGCCAAGCCATTTCCACCCCAACCCGGTTTCCAAATAGTACATGGGGCCACCGGAAATCTCTCCCTTATGGTTGACTTGCCGGTAGCGCACAGCGAGAAAGCCTTCGGCATATTTGGTGGCCATACCGAACAAGGCCGCTATCCACATCCATACCACTGCACCGGGACCACCCAAGGTAACCGCGGTGGCTACGCCGGCGATATTCCCACTGCCAATGGTCGCCGCCAATGCGATCATCAATGCTCCAAAATGAGAAACATCTCCCTCGCCTTCCCGCTCTCTGGAGAAAGTGAGCCGCAATGCATAGGGAAGCAACCGAAACTGGATACCCCGCAACTGAACCGTCAGCCAGACCCCGGTTCCCACCAGTAAAATCAACAACCAGGGACCCCAGAGTATCGTGCTGAAATCTGCAAAAAACTGCTCAATACGATCCATATGGAACAGATTTATTTGAAGTGTGTACGGTAAACCGGTTTGTAAAGGTTATGATCCATGAAAGGAAAATCTCCCATGGCGATTGTCTGACAAAGTGAGGATTCGATCGGGTGAAATGGAAATTGATTGTTTTACTGATTTATTATTCCAACTCTAATATTTTCCAGTTGGGCCCTTCTTTTTTCTTCTTTTCAGCTTTTTCTGCGGCTTGCTTGGCTTCTTTCTCTGCTTTCTCTTTTGCCGCCTCTTCTTCGGCCTTCCTTCTAGCTTCTTCTGCTTCCCGTCTGGCTTCTTCTTCCTTCTTTTTTGCTTCTTCTTCTTTTTTCTTTGCAGCTTCCGCCTTTTTCTTTTCAGAGGTTTTTAACGCTTTCTCCAGTTTCTTGATCAATTCGGCTTGCTGTTCTCCTTCGCTAATCAACCGACTATAAATACCGACAATGCGTCTTTTCAATCCGGCCCCGATCGATTGGGTTTGCTTGTCCACAGAGATACTTTGTTTTAAAAATCCCAATGCTGCCTGCAGTTCAGGAACCTTGGTCCCCTCCAAATCGTTTGCCAGACTTTCTTTCAAAGCAAGACCTGCTTGAATAGCGTTGACAGCTCTAATGCCATTGGAAAAATTGGGCTGGGCATTTTTATACTGTTCGCCCAAGGCCACCCCGGCATCAAAAACCTGCATCGTTCTATTGACCAACACGATTTCCTTGGCACTGAGTATCCCATCCCCTTTATCTTTACTGTCGTCCTTTTTACTCGGCTCGCTTTCGACTTGAGAACTGAGACTTGGTTCGTTCACTTCCCGAAATTTTTTCACGGTTCCTTTTTTTCTATAACGCAAAGGAATTTTACTGGCGTCGTCGGTGAAATGAGTCCTCCCCTGCTCATCTTTGTACTTGTATATTTTCGCAATCGCTGGATCGGGCTGAACGGCAATCAGCCCTAAGAGCGCAAAAATCATGGCTTTTGAAAGGAAATGGGGGTAACGGGTAGCTGTTTTCATAGGATCGTGGACGAATACATTTAAATGTAAATAATCAAACTGAATAGGGTTACTTTAAGATTATATCAACCGTATTCAAACTCTGCTATACTTTAATTCTAAAGCAAACCCACTCAAAATGAAACTGGAGATCTTGCGTGACTCCCAGCCCATTAAAATATATCGACGACAATATTTACAGCTTGTATCCGGGCAACCGTATCGTCGGTTTTTATTTATATGATATCAACAATGAATTGGTAGGGCGTATCCAGGGCCTGATGGTGGATCCTGAATCTTATAATCCGAGATATCTGGTTATGACAATCGGAGGATTTTTATTCACTGAAGGCAAAATTATTCTATTCCCCAAAGATCACTACGAAACACTTGAATTAGGTAAAGTCAAAACCTTCTGGCGACGAGACTCTATCCAGCAATCTCCTTCAATCAACGATGTCCACTCGCTGACTCTGGAAAAGGAACAAGTCATTTTGGGTTACTACGATCTAGAACCTTATTGGGACGTCACGGAAACCAATCTGAATTCCTGATTCCTCTTCTCTTTAACGCGTTTCAATACGATCCAACAATCGATCAACCGCTTCTGAAACGTCCTTGACGCTGATATCCTCAATACAAAAGGGTTTGTTGTGAGGTGAGGGTTTGCATTCCTTGAAAAAGTTATGACGGCAGGGAGAGCATGGGAAACTCTTTGTGATGATTTCTTTTTTGGACGATTCAATACAAGGATCGCTCGTTTGGGGACTTCCCGGACCGAAAATGGCCGTCAGGGGAGTTCCCACCATGGCTCCCAAATGCATCAGACCGCTGTCATTGGCAATCAACAACTGGCAGTTTTGGAGTAGAGCCAGTACCACACGCATATTCAGACCGACGAAAACCAGAGAATGCTCGCGCGGACAGAATTTTCTAACGTGTTCGATTAATTCCGCTTCTGCGTCACTTCCCAGCAGTAGAATTTTGGCGCCTTTTTCCTTGATCAGTTTTTGACATAAAATGCCGAACCGTTCCTGATGCCAGCGTTTTTCCGGTTTGGAGGCTCCCGGTTGGATGGCTACTTTGAAATCGCCGGGATAAATCCCCTGCTGAGCCAGCAATTCCTCTTGCTGTGTCACTTCCTTTTCTGAAATGATAGGTTCGAATTTTACCTCCACATTATTGATTCCGAGACAGGACACAAGCTTGGAGTAATACTCCGTTCCATGCACCGATTTCGAATCCTTCAACGCACCAACCGGGTGTGTCAAAAACATTCCCCGACCCTCGGTCTGGTAACCAATTCGGATTCTGGCTCCTGACAACCAAACCATCATGGCACTGCGAAAGGAATTGGGGAACATAACCGCCAAATCAAACTGGTACTTTTTCAGGCCTCGCGCAAACTCACAGGCGGACCAAAAACTGTCCTCCTGGGTGTAGGGAATTTTGATCACAGAATCGATGGAAGGGTGGTGCGACAAAAATTCATGGGCAGGAGAATGCGCGACTACTGTTATCCGAACATGAGGCAAGTGGGCTCGTAAAGCCTGAATCGTGGGAAGCGCAAACACCACATCCCCCAGCCAGTGAGGCATCCAGAATAAAATATGGCGAAGATCCTGTTCTTCAAGATTAATGGGACGGTCCATGGCTTCCTCTGTCTCCAAATTGCGATCATCCCCCGTCTCGCATAAGTTGATGCAGGCTATTTAACTCGACGAATGGCAGCTCCCAGTTGAGAGAGTTTTTTCTCCATATCCTGATATCCCCGATCAATATGATAGACCCGTGAAACAACAGTATCCCGTTCAGCGACCAGACCTGCCAGAACCAGACACGCACTCGCCCGCAAGTCAGTTGCCATGACAGGCGCTCCACTCAGGTGTTTCACTCCCTTAACGATGGCGGTGTGGTCTTCAATCGAAATATCAGCACCCATACGTTTTAGCTCGGCCACATGCATAAACCTGTTTTCGAACACCGTTTCGGTAATCCGGCTCCGGCCCTTGGCTAGGGTCATTAACGTCATAAACTGCGCTTGAACGTCGGTTGCAAAACCGGGATACGGCTCGGTTGTAATATCTACTGGAGATAATGGTCCATTGCCTTTCACCTTCACCGAGTTCTCACCTGTCTCGACTGTCACACCGGCTTCGCGCAGCTTGTCGATGATGGGTGCCATATGTTCGGGCACACAATTCAATACTTCAACATCGCCATTGGCGATGGCGGCAGCAATCATATAAGTTGCCGCTTCAATACGGTCTGGAAGAATCCGACATTCAATCGGGGTTAAGGACGTTACTCCCTCGATAACGATCGTATCGGTTCCGGCACCTTCTATTTTGGCGCCTGAACGATTCAAAACGTCGGCTAGAAAACCCACCTCCGGTTCCCTGGCGGCATTATTAAGAACCGTTTCTCCTTCGGCCAACGCCGCCGCCATCATGATGTTCATCGTTCCCGTGACCGTTACCAGATCAAACGTATAGGAAGCTCCCTTCAATTTTTTGGTGATGCCGTGGACATAACCTTCTTCCAATTGGATTTTCGCTCCCAGCGCTTCCAATCCTTTAATGTGCTGATCAATGGGACGCGCACCGATGGCGCATCCTCCGGGAAGCGATACTTTGGCTTCCCCCAACCGCGCCAGCAATGGACCCAACACCAAACAGGAGGCGCGCATGGTTGACACCAAGTCGTAGGGCGCTATCGGATTATTAACCCCGGTGGCATCCAGAACCACTTGGTCGCCTTTGAAATGGTCGACCTTTGCTCCCAGCTCCTGCACTAGACGAATCATGGTGGTCACATCCCGGACTCCCGGAACGGACTGTACTTCGCTTTTTCCATGCGTGAGCAGAGTCGCCGCCAATACCGGCAACACCGCATTTTTGGCTCCGCTGATGGTCACTTGGCCCTTTAGCGGATGACCGCCCTCCACTATGATCTTATCCAAGCACCCTCCTTGCGGAAACCACTCGGTCGCGTCCGCTCAAATCCTGAATGATTGCTATCCCGTCCAGACCACCATGATCCTGAAGATACCGCTTCACCGCTTCGGCCTGATCCTCTCCCACTTCGAATATCAAACAACCTCCCGGTTTTAAATAAGGAAACGCTTTGGAGATAATATGACGGTAACAGGCCAAGCCATCCGGACCGCCGTCTAATGCAACCCGCGGTTCGTAATCGCGTACATCCGGCATCAACTGTTCAAAATCCTTCGAAGAAATGTATGGGGGATTGGAAAGGATATAATCGTAGAGATCATCCTCGGAAAGAGTCCATGGACACATAAAATTCATTTTAAACGTTTCTATCTGCTCCACCACCTGATGCCGATGAATGTTCTCCTGTGCAATTTCAAGCGCATCATTGGAGTTGTCCACGGCTATCACCCGGGCTCTTGGAAACTCCAGCGCAGCAACGATGGCTAGTATTCCCGAGCCTGTTCCCACATCCAGAATGCTAAGCACCTTTTTCGTTGCTTCTTCCCCGGCAAGATCCAGCAGATGCTCAATAACTCCCTCCGTTTCAGGACGAGGGATCAATACTTTCCTATTGACCTTGAACGGCAATGACCAGAACTCCCGATGGCCAATAATGTAGGCTAAAGGCTCTTTCCGGCAACGACGTTCAATGAGTTGTTGAAAATTTTCTTCCTGCGAATCCGTCAACTCCCGATTCGGATGAATAACGAGATCTTCTTTTTTTACATCCAAAACATGCGCCAGGAGCAGTTCCGCTTCTAACCGCGCCTGTTCGATGAGATTTGAAGAAAGCGTATTCCGCGCTTCCTGCAATGTGTTCCTGACGGTCACGGAAATTTTGTAGGGAGAAACCATCTTAAGATACCCTGGTTTTAAGAATAATGAGCCGTTATCAGTTTTGACTGCCTTTCAGGGCTTCGGCCTGAAAATACAGCGTAACCTTCTCCAAAAGCTCATTGAGGTCGCCTTCCATGATCTGCGACAGTTTGTGGAGAGTCAAGCCAATCCTGTGGTCGGTCACTCTTTCTTGCGGAAAATTATAGGTTCTGATTCGTTCGCTCCGGTCTCCGCTTCCGATCTGTTCCTTGCGATTTGCCGCCAATTCATCCTGCTGCTTGCGTTGCTCTTCATCATACAAACGCGCGCGCAAGACCCGCATCGCCTTGTCTTTGTTCTTATGCTGAGATTTTTCATCCTGACAGGTGACTACAATACCGCTGGGGACGTGGGTGATCCGCACGGCCGAATCGGTGGTGTTCACACTTTGCCCTCCCGGTCCGGAGGAGCGGTACACATCCACTTTCAGCTCCGCCGGGTTCACTTGAATGTCCACATCCTCAGCCTCGGGTAAAATCGCCACGGTCACAGCCGACGTATGGATTCGCCCCTGCGTCTCGGTAGTCGGCACCCGCTGAACCCGATGGGTCCCGGCTTCATATTTGAGTTTGCTGAACACTCCTTTGCCCTGCACATTGAAAATCACTTCCTTGAAACCGCCGACACCAGTTTCATTGCTGCTCATGATCTCCACTTTCCATTTCATGTTTTCCGCATAACGCGAATACATCCGAAACAAATCAGCGCAAAACAAACCCGCTTCGTCGCCACCGGTTCCCGCCCGGATTTCCATGATCACGTTTTTCGAGTCGCGCGGATCTTTGGGAAGCAATAAAACTCTCAACTGCATTTCATGCTTCTCTTTTTCCTGTTTCAGGGATTCGACTTCCTCCCGTGCCAGGTCCACCAGTTCAGCATCCTGCTCCTCTTCGAGGATTTTCTGGTTCTCCTCCAGCTGGCGCTCGTTCTTTTTCCATTCCTGGTATTCCTTGACGATCTGGGAAATCTCCGCCTGCTCCTTGGCCAGTTTTTGAAACTCCGACTGCTGCTGGATGACCGAATGGTCGCTCATCAGTCGATTGAGCTCCTCATAGCGCTTTTCAATTTCAGCCAATTGTTCAAACATAGGAATAGCCGGCTCGTGGAACGAAACCGTAACTTAAATTGAGGGTGAAAATAAGGACTGCAGGTAACGAAAAAGAGAAAGGGAGGAGCTAATTGGGAGCGGGTTCTTTGGCTGAGGCTTTTTTAGCCGCACCGGCCTTCTGATATTTCCGGGTGAATTTCTCGATGCGTCCGGCACTGTCCACCAGTTTCTGCTTACCGGTAAAGAAGGGATGGCAGGCGGAGCAGATTTCAACGTGCTGGTCCTTCACAGTGGAACGCACTTCCACTTTAGTGCCGCAGGCGCACACAAAGGTAGTTTCATGATATTCCGGATGAATCTCAGCTTTCATAACGACCCAAACCTCTCGTAACTTATTGTAAAATCATGAGTTCATCGATTGGATGAACTCGGCGTTGGTTTTTGTTTCTTTCATTCTCTGGAGAAGAAGGTCCATCGTATCATGGATGCCCATGGGGAGCAAAACTTTTCTAAGCAGCCAAATACGTTGTAATTCCTCCTCTTCCATGAGTAACTCCTCTTTGCGGGTGCCAGATCGGTTGATATCGATCGAAGGAAAGGTTCGCTTGTCGGCGAGCTTCCGGTCGAGCACGATTTCCATGTTGCCGGTACCTTTGAATTCTTCAAAAATAACGTCGTCCATACGACTTCCGGTATCCACCAGAGCGGTGGCGATGATGGTGAGGCTGCCCCCTTCCTCCAGATTCCGGGCAGCGCCGAAAAACCGCTTGGGCCGTTGCAGAGCGTTGGAATCCACACCACCGGAAAGAACCTTGCCGCTGGACGGTACGATGGCATTGTAAGCCCGCGCCAGACGGGTGATGCTGTCCAGCAGGATCACGACATCTTTTTTGTGCTCTACCAGACGCTTGGCTTTTTCGATCACCATCTCCGCGACCTGGACGTGGCGCTGAGCCGATTCATCAAAGGTCGAGCTGATGGTCTCGCCTCGTACTGACCTTTGCATGTCTGTCACTTCTTCCGGACGTTCATCAATCAGCAGCACAATGAGGACCACTTCCGGGAAATTGGTGCTGATGCTGTTGGCGATTGATTGCAACAGCATGGTTTTACCAGTTCGCGGCGGAGCCACGATCAGGCCGCGCTGACCTTTACCGATAGGTGTCATCAGGTCCATGATGCGCGCGCTGTAATCTTTGCCATTCGGCGTTTCCAGTCGCAAGCGTTCCTCGGGATACAGCGGCGTCAGGTTATCGAATAGAATTTTGTCTTTGGTCTTATCCGGGTTTTCAAAGTTGATCGCCTCGACCTTCAATAACGCGAAATATCGCTCATTTTCCTTGGGCGGGCGAATCTGTCCGGAGATCGTATCTCCAGTATGCATGTCAAACCGGCGTATCTGTGACGGCGAAACGTAGATGTCATCCGGGCCGGGCAGGTAGTTGTAGGTCGGCGCACGCAGAAATCCGAAGCCATCCGGAAGGATTTCCAGAACGCCCTGGCCGAACATCAGACCATCTTTTTCGATCTGGGCCTGGAGTATTTTGAATATCAAATCCTGCTTCTTCAATCCGCTATGACCCTGAATCTTCAAAGTCTTGGCCAGATTGGTGAGCTCGGAAATGGTTTTTGCTTTCAGTTCTTCAATATTAGTAGTCGGTGGTTGTGTGGTTTCACTCATGAGTGGTGGTTGGGTAAAAGGTTAGATGGATGGATTGTGAATTGTCTTGTGGTTGTTGGTTGTCTAGTATTTGATTATCGAGTCGAGTGGGTTTTTGGAGACGTCCTAGAATCTTCTAAAGAGACTCTTTATATAGAAACCATTTCGCAGGATTTTCCGGATATTTGATTGATTTCAGAGGCTTTAGGAAGCACTACTTCTTGGGGTTCTTTTCTAACTTAGACGGTTATTCCTTATTTGTCAATCATTTTATATCGCTATTGAGGTTTTGACAGATCGGGAGGATTGGCAACAAGGCAAGGGGTCCGGGCCTGCAGCAGCAGGGTTGACTACTATAACATTTTTCTCGCCCATTCGAGAAGCTGATTCTTATCCCATATTTTCGTTTTTTATTCGCTATCCTGGTTCTCGAGTCATTTCAATCGAATGCAGGGATCACGATTAGTGTTTATAATAAGTTTTACCCGCACGGAGGAACAAGGATGAGCACCCCATCTTTTCAAATCAACTCGAAGGACTTTGAGCCCGCCTATATGAAGCTGTTCCGGACCGGTGAGCTTTACCGCCGGTCGCGGGAAGGTCTCCGGCACCTGCAGAATTGCAAGGTATGCCCGCGCGATTGCAAAGTGGACCGCCTCAATGATGAATGGGCTCTCTGCAAAACCGGGAGGTACGCCTGGGTGTCGAGCCATTTTCCCCATTTCGGCGAGGAGGACTGCCTGCGCGGCTGGAATGGGAGCGGCACAATCTTCTTTTCGATGTGCAATCTGAAATGCGTATTCTGCCAGAATTTTGAAATCAGCCAGGATCGCGACGGAGAGGAAGCGCAGCCGGAAACCCTCGCCCGGATGATGCTCGAATTGCAGGAAAAAGGGTGCCACAACATCAATTTTGTGACGCCGGAACATGTGGTCCCGCAGATTCTCGAGGCACTGCCACTCGCAGTGCAGATGGGCCTTCGACTGCCGCTGGTGTACAACACCGGTGCATACGATTCGCTGGAAAGCATTCAATTGATGGATGGTGTGGTGGACATCTACATGCCGGATTTCAAGTACTGGGATGAGGCGTTGTCGGCAAAATATCTGAAGGCGAAAAAATACCCGCAAGCGGCAAAAGCGGTCATCCGGGAAATGCAGAGACAGGTAGGCGACCTGGTGTTTGACGAAAAGGGTTTAGCGAAACGCGGAGTGCTGGTCCGTCATCTGGTGATGCCGGACAATGAAGAGGATTCCCGCAAGATCATGCGGTATCTGGCTGAGGAAGTGTCGCCGCACACTTACATCAACATCATGGATCAGTACCGTCCCGCATGGAAGGTAACCGAAACCCGCTATCGCGAAATCAACCGAAGATCGACAGTTGAAGAGCTCCAGAATACAATCCGCCTGGCTCAAGAGGCCGGGTTGTACCGGTTTGACCGGCGCGATCCGGCGGCACATCTGGCTTTTGCACCGATCTGAGCAAAGACTCCATTATCAACCGCAGCGAACGAGGAACTCTGCTCCAGAAAACTTCTCGAAACTTCTTGCCTTTATCCCTGGAGACGACTAGCATAAGGGAGTTTCTTTAATTTAATCGTTCAACCCCTGACCCTTTCGAAAGCAGGACATCAACATGGCCAAGAAAACTATTAAAAATCCTTGGGATCAATGTAAGAATTGCCTACCGGCAAAATGCTGCACCTACTTCTCCCTAGAAGTGGATGAACCCGAAGACCGCAAGGATTTCGAAGCAATGTTATGGCAGATCGCGCATAGAGGTGTTTCATTTTATATTTACCGCAAGGCCTGGTACATGATGGTCGATTCGATCTGCGAATTTCTTACCCCGGAAAACAAATGCGCTATTTACGAAACCCGTCCTTATATTTGTAAGGAACACAGCATTGAAACCTGTGAATACACCGAGGGAGACTACGGGTTTACGGAGCACTTCAAATCCTACGATGAGTTGATGGCGTGGATTAAGGAAAATACCAATTTCCGCTTCAAGGACCGTCACCAGGCCGCCAAGCCTGACAAAAGCAAGATCCGGCCTTTAAGGGCTGCCGCAGGCTGAGACGCCTTCTCTGCAATCGTCGAAGCACGATTTTTCCCAATAAAAAACCCCAACCAAGAAATCATCTCAGTTGGGGTTTTTACTGATGACCTGCTATTATTTCTTCTTTTTCGGCGTAGCCTTTTTAGTTGCGGCTTTTGCCGGTTTTTTAGCAGCCGCCTTTTTGGGTGCGGCTTTCTTGGTTTCTGTCTTTTTCTTGTCCGCCTTTTTAGCTTCTGCCGGCTTCTTTTTGGTCTCAGTTTTCTTGACCGCTTTCTTTTCTTTTGCAGGTTTGGCTTCCGCTTTCTTTGCCGGCTTTTTAGCCGCCGCCTTTTTGGGAGCAGCCTTTTTCTCGGCTTTAGGCTTCGGTGCAGGCGCCTCGCCTTCCCGGTCTACCAGTTCGATAAACGCCATCGGCGCGTCATCTCCCCGGCGGTTGCCGATTTTAATAATACGAGTATAGCCCCCGTTACGTTTGGCGTACCTTTCCGAAAGTGGACCGAACAGCTTGGAGAACGCATCCTTTTCCACCACGACCCTGCGGGCTAGACGCTTGGCATGCAGCGTGCCTTTTTTGCCCAGTGTGATGGTCTTTTCCACGTGGCTCCGCAATTCCTTTGCCTTGGCAAGAGTCGTGCGGATCCGTTCTCGACGGATCAGAGCGGTCACCATATTCCGGAACAATGCCTTGCGATGAGCAGTGCTGCGGCCCAATTTTCGGCCAGTCTTTAAATGTCGCATGAAATTTTCCCTGCTTCCTTCCTGATTCTACCTGTTAAGCCCGCTCAACGTCGGTTTCCATTTCTTTTTTCTTGCGTGCGGCGGTAATTTGCTTGAGATCCTCTTCTTCGAGCTTCATGCCCAGATGCAAACCCATTTCCTCAAGGATCTCTTTAATCTCATTGAGGGATTTGCGACCGAAGTTCCGGGTTTTAAGCATTTCACCATCGCCTTTTTGCACCAACTCGGAAATAGTCTGGATATTGGCATTCTTCAGACAGTTGTAGGAACGTACCGAAAGCTCCAGCTCTTCCACACTTTTGGACAAATTGGTAATCATCTTCAGTTTCTTTTCGTCCACCTGCGGCTGGACCTGCTCCGGCTCTTCATCAAAATTGATGAAAACCTGCATATGATCCTTGACGATCTTAGCGGCGTGCGCGACCGCGTCTTCTGGAGAAATACTCCCGTCCGTCCATAATTCCATGACCAGAGCGTCAAAATCGGTGGATTGCCCAACGCGGGTTTTCTCGACGGTGTAAATCACTTTTTCAATGGGCGAGAAAAGCGCATCTACCGGAATCATCTGCACAGACTCCGCACTGAGGTCATGGCGGTCTGCGGGAACATAGCCCCGGCCGCGTTTAACGATCACTTCCAAATCCAGGGATCCGCTTTTGTCCAAAGTCGCGATCAGTTGATCCGGATTGAGAATTTCGATATCGGGATCGCTTTCAAAATCGCCTGCGACCACTTTGCCTTCCGAATTTTTCTTAAGATACATCCTCTTCTGATCCATCTGACCGTGCATTCTGAGATTCAACTGCTTGAGATTGAGAATGATCTCGCTGATATCTTCCATCACGCCGGGGATCGAGGAAAATTCATGATAAATTCCCTCGAATTTAGCTCCAATGATGGAAGCTCCCTGCAATGAGGACAACAGCATACGCCGCAACGAGTTTCCTATGGTCACCCCATAGCCTCGCTCAAAGGGTCCTACGCGGAACTTGGCGTAATCACCGGTTTTCGTTTTCTTTTCAAAATCAATACGCTTGGGTTTAACGATGCCTTGCATCACCATGTAATCAATCCTCCGATTGAGTCTT
>JANQEK010000031.1 GCA_028278405.1 Nitrospinaceae bacterium | reverse complement strand
CAGTGCTCCCTGGTTGCGGGAGATCCAGGTGCCTCCGGAACTGGTGGGACCGGTACCGGAGGGAAAGCTCACGATCACATCATCCTCTCCGTTGCCGTCGACATCGGCGGTGGCTACCGCTTCGGCCGTCTCTCCATGAATCAGGGATGCGGAGGTGTTATCGTTAAAAACAGTGAATACGCCGGAGGGAAGGTTTAAGACGAGGTCGTTTGTTATATCAGCGGTACTGATCAAGATCGTACCGCCTTCGCCTACGGCTATCAATTGAGTACTATCGCCTGTGATGGCATACAATTCCAAGGTGGTATTTGAGTTTTGCTCTGTCCAGGTGATGCCATCCGGGCTGGTTAGTAAAATGGTACCGTCTTCCCCTCCTACTGCAATGAACTGGTTAAAATGCCAAAAAACATCTTCAAACGCGTTTAAGGTACCTGATGTTTGTGATGTCCATGTCACACCATCTGGGCTGGTTAAGATGGTTCCGGAGTTTCCTACGACCGTAAACAAGTTACCATTCCAAGCGACGTCCCATAGAGAAATTGCTGTGCCAGAATTTTGAGCTGTCCAAATAACAGCATCTGGACTAGTGAGAATCGTGCCATTAACTCCCACAACTACAAACTGGGATCCGTTCCATACAATTCCCTCCAAAGGACTTGCAGTGCCTGAGTTTTGGGTCGTCCAATTGATGCCGTCTGTACTGGTAAGAATAGTTCCAAAATCCCCCGCGATAACAAATTGACTACCGCCCCAGGTAATGGATTGCAAACCATTTAAAGTGCCTGAGTTTCGAGTCGTCCAATTGATGCCGTCTGGACTAGTGAGAATAGTAGAGTCGCCTTCTGATCCTACGGCGACAAATTGACTACCATTCGAAATAACATCATCTAAAAAATTAGTGGTGCCTGACGTTTGTGTTGTCCAAGACAGGCCATCCGGGCTAGTCACAATAGTTCCCAAATCTCCCACAGCCACAAACTGACTACCACTCCAAGTAATCCCCCACAAATCATTTGTAATACCGGGTGTGTTCACCAGTTCCCAATCCTGCCCGACCACTGGTGATGCCGAAGGTATCGGAAACTGACGTGTCAGTGTGAAAGTACCTGATTCGACCTCAACGCTGCCAGAAGGTTGTTGGATAAATGTTGCAAAATAATCACCGCTACCAGTGAAATTAATTAGATCGAAAGAACCATTGAATAAGGTTTCGTCTAAGGTTGCACTGAAGTTGCCTGAGGAATCGACTGCTATAGGACCTCCTATAGTCCATTGATCTACAAGAACATTACTGAGATCACGAAATTCAACTATCTTCACTAACATACCGGAACCGTCGGCGCCAACAATTGAATGCGTTGTGCCTGAAAGTGTTCCCTCCAGTATTCCATCAAGAGTTGATGTACCATTATGACTGCCGGAATAGTAACCGCCGGCATTGGCCAGCGGTCCGGATCCAGTCACTTTATTCCCTGCAAATGTGCCAGAACAACCTAAACTATTATTAAAAATTCCACTTACCCCTGTTGCATTGAACGTTCCGCTCATGTTGAAGGTGATCGTGGTTGTACCATCAATAATAGTTGCGGAGGTTGAAAAAGAGTCATCGGAAGCAATCACCACGTTTTCCTTAACGAAGTTCTCCAAAAAATCAATGGCACCTCCATCATCCGGCACATCATGGTACAGCAGGTTAAATGTTCCATCTTCCTTTACTATGGCCCCAAAATGCCCGTCTAAGCATGGGGGCCCCATTGAAGTTCCTATATAAACCCCTGCAAACGGACTCACGGCTGAAAAAGCATTGGAAGAAACCATCAAACAACAAAACAAAATGAAACCCGCAAGAACATCCCTGAGCTTGTCACCGCAGCAAGAAATCATCACTACCCCCTCTTCAGATTTAAAAGACAGAAGCCCAATCTTTACATTATCTGTAGGCCGATGAACACAATCGGAACGGTGAAACTATAGGTCAGATCGCCCGAACTGTCAATTTACAACTGATGTGATTATTGCAAGGAATTGTAATTGCTGATCCAAAAACCTAGCCGGACTTTTTCACTTCATAGAGATCGTCTGCAAGGTTCGGAGTCAATCCTTCCGGCGGGCCGTCGTAGACAATTTCTCCGTCTTTCATGGCGATGAGGCGCTGGGCGTATTCCCGGGCCAGTTCCGGCAGGTGCAGGTTACACAACACGGTCACGCCATCCTCGCGGTTGATGCGGCGCAGGATATCGAGGATGGTGCGAGAGGTGGCGGGGTCGAGGCTGGCAACCGGTTCGTCGGCCAGGATGATTTTCGGGTGCTGCATCAGGGCGCGTGCGATGCCCACCCTTTGCTGCTGACCGCCGCTCAACTGATCCGCCCTCTGACCGGCCTTGTCGCCAATTTCCAGCCGTTCCAGGTTATGGTGCGCCGCGTCGATCTCGTCTTTCGCAAAGAAATTGACCAGCGCGGCCAAGGCTGAAGTCCGGCCCAGGGCGCCGGACAACACATTGGTTTGGACCGATAGTCGCGGTACGAGATTATAGTTTTGGAAAATCATTCCCATCTTTTGGCGCAGGGACCGGAGACGTTGGCCGTCCATCGCCGTGACTTCCTGTTCTTCGAAAAATATTTGGCCGGAGGTCGGTTCGACGAGGCGATTGATACACCGGAGGAGAGTGGACTTGCCAGCGCCGCTTTTGCCGAGGATGATGACAAACTCTCCCGCTTCAATCGTCAGCGAGACGTTGCGGAGCGCCTGCGTCCCATCGCCGTAAACTTTTGATACCTGTTCCAAGCGCAGCATCGTTGTTGTTCCTAGGGGTTCATCTTTTTAAAATCCAGGTTGAGCAGACGACCTGCTTCGCGCACCGGATCAAACAACGCATCGTAGTCCTTCGGTTCTAAATGGAGTTGATGAGCCTGTTCGTTCAACGAGTCAAAATCCATCAGCCCGCTGATCCCGTACACCTGCTTCAGCACTTTACTACCTTCCGGTGTCTTCGCCAATTGCATCAGGCCGGATTTTATTTTCTGTTTGAGACCCGGATCAAGATCCTTACGGGCGGACACGGTATCGTTGGGAATATTTTTGGTGTAGGCCACCACCCGGAGTTTGCTGAACACTTCCGGGTAGGTTTTGGCGACTGCAGCGCGGGCATCATCATAGGTCGCTCCGGCATCCACTTCCTTTTTGAGAACAGACAGGATCACCGCGTTATGCGATCCGGCGAATCGGGACTGGGAAAACAGGCGGTCCGGATTCAACCCCTTCGACAGCAACAATGTTTTCGGATAGAGATGGCCGGAGGTGGAAGCAGCATCCACGAAAGCAAATTTTTTGTCTTTGAGGTCGGCCAGGATTTTGATGCCGCTATCTACGTGGGTGATGATCTGCCCTCTGTAAAACGGACTGCCAAAACGGACCACGATGGTCAGCAAGTCGACATCGTATTTCTGTTTTGCCAGAACATAGGAAAATGTGGCGAGCCAGCCGATGTCCACCTTACCCGCCCCCATGGCCTCGATCACTGCCGCATAACTTGTGGCGATGGAGGTTTTGAAATGCAGACCGGTGATTATTTGTAAACGGCGGGCGATCTCCTCGCCGCCTTCCAAAATGGTCTGCGCTTCTCCGGAAGGCACAAACATCATCCGAATCGGATGCTGAGGCGTTCCCAACCGTTCTGCGGCCCATATTGAGGAAGGATGAAAAAGAAACAGCAGCCAAATCCAGATTCCGATATTGTAAAACGGTCTTGGGATGAGATTCGATCGTCGCAAAGTTCTCTCCACAGGTTTCGCAAAAACGGTACCACACCGAATTCTCAGAAAACAGGCATAAAAAAAGGGCAAAGCGCCTTAGCGCTTTGCCCTTCTTGAAAGCTCAAAGTTTACTTCATCAAATCTTCACGGATGTATTTGATAACATCCCAGATTTCTTTATCCTTCAAAGTTTTGAAGGGAGCCATTCCGGTGCCTTTGGAACCGTTCTTGATGATCCAGAACATTTGACCCGGAGTAACGTCTTTCATGGTTTTCTTACAAGTAAAGTTGCGGGGTTTCGGTTTCAGAGCCGCACCCAGTTTTCCGCCGCCGTCGCCTTTGTCGCCATGACACATTTTACAGGCCATCGGCTTGGCTTTTTTCGTGAAAATCGCCTTACCATTTTTTTTGTTGGCACTTTTAGTTTTATCTTTATTGTACAGGCTGGCCGGAGCTTTTTTGGTTTTCCGCTTTTGGGGACATTTGGCCGCACCGGCGAATGCGGTGCTGACTGCAAACAACGACAGTACAGCAAAAACAAGTAGCATTACAGACTTTTTCATCGGTGTTATCCTTTCAAAGGTATTGAATGAAGGTATATCTATCCAAACGGGCAAACACTAAAAACCGTAAAATTCGAATTCAGATGCCGGAAACAAAACAGAGAGGAACCAGAGACCGAGCATACAACCGGCGAAAAATGAGGGCTAAATTATATTCAATCTGGCACATGTGTCAACCCCAATTTCCACCCCAGACCGTTTCCCGTTCGCCGGTTTTTTCCCGACTGCGGCTCCTTCTTTAGCATTCACAATACCCGGTAAATCGGTTTAAAATAAGAACATAGGTTGATTTTTCGCAGTTTACCTCCCATCCGGGAACCCCAACCAACGGTTTTAAGAGAGCTTCTCTTCCAATTCATGGACCTTCTCCTTTTCTTAATAATTTTCCTGGCTTTTTTTCTGGCAGGCGAAGCCCTGGCCGCTATCTGGCAACCCGTTTATTCCCATTTCCTGGAAAGGCTGGTCTTTCACACACTTTTAGGACTGGTAACGGTGGCGATGGCAACCACCGTCCTCGCTTTTGCCGGGCTCATCTATCCGGTCACCGGGTGGATCATCGTAGTGGCGGCTTTTCTAGGATCGCTCAAAACCTGGCCCGCTTTACGGCAGGAGGTTTCAGCGCTCCGGCCGGCCCTTGAAAATTTCTGGAGCAAGGAGCGTCCAAATCGCCTCTTTCATAAATTCAACGTTTATGTCTTGACGGTTCTCATTATTCTTGCGCTGATCTTGGCATTAGCTCCGCCGGTTAAAACCGATGCATTGGTGTACCATCTCGCTATTCCTAAAACTTATCTCGAACATCACGGCGTCATCAATCTCCCCAACAGTATGTATTCTTTTTTTCCCCTGCTGTTCGAGATGGTGTTTCTGTTTGCGATGACCTTTGGAGTGGAATCGTTGCCCGCATTGTGTGGTCTGGGAATGACATTTCTACTGCTCATGGGATTGGGGATTTTTTTTCATCAATACATTTCTCCTCGCCTGGCCTGGTTTGTGCCGGTATTGTTTTTCAGCACCCCGACCTTTTTTGAGATTTCGGCTTCAGCCTATATCGATTTGGCACTGGCAGGTTTCATGTTTTTCACGTTTTATGCCTGGGACCGGTGGCGGGAAACCCGTCTCCCGTTCTGGTTTTTCTATATGGCCATATTCGCAGGAGCGGCCTGGGCAACCAAGTTGACCGGGTTGATCGTGCTTCCGCTGGTCGTGCTGGGTATTGCTTTGCAGGGCAGGAAAGATAACAAACCGGTGCAGGTGCTAAAGCACATTGCAATTTTTTCCGGAATCGTGTTTCTGTTCATGGCTCCCTGGTGGCTCCGCAACTATCAATATTCCGGAAACCCCTTTCTACCTTTATTGATGCAGTTCCTGGGCGGAGAAGACCGGGTCAACTGGGACTTCACACGGGCCATGCAGTTCAATGACTATGTGGAGCTTTTCGGTATGGGAAGGGGGCTGATGGACCTTGTGCTGCTGCCTTATAACCTCACCTTTCATGCCCAACCGCATACTTTAAAGTTTGACGGACAGATCGGTATTGTGTTTTTCATGCTGATACCCGCCCTGATCGCCGGAGTGTGGAAACCCCGACCCCGTCGTTGGGCTGCCCTGAGCATATGTTTCGCGGTACTGATCGGCTTCTGGTTTGTTTATTTTCAGTATGTCCGGTTTCTGGCACCGGCTTTTACAGCTCTCACTTTGCTTGGAGCCGCCGGGCTGGAGAAAATCACCCGTGCCCCCTCCGAGTCCAGTTCCCGTCGACGGCAACTGAGTCAAGTGCTGCTGTGCGTAGTAGCCTGTGGTATTGTTTTCAATCTTTACCTGATCGGGGATGTCTGGCACAAGAGAGCGCCGGGAAAATATGTAACCGGAAAGGAAACCCGCGACCAGTATCTCACCCGCAACATCCCCCGCTATCCCATGTACCAGGCAATGAACCAGCTGAATCCGGAGACCAAGGTCCTGTTGGTCTTTATGCGCAATCTGGGTTACCTGGCAGAGCGATCCTTTCACAGCGACAGCGTGTTTGAGGCACATACCCTGCAGACCCTGCTGGCACGGGATGCCTCTCAAAAAGGAATCAGCCGCCAATTGCAGTCGCTGGGCATTTCCCACCTGATGCTGGACCGGAATTATGTATTCGGGAGAAGAGCGGCGTTTCCCCTGGAGCACCAGGCTGCGTTGAAGCGGTTTCTGAAAAACCGGGCCCAGTTGCTGAAACAGATGGATAGTTTTTTCCTGTACCGACTGGTATTGGACTAATGGCGGTTTTCATCTATAATCCAAACCTTCTTTTAAATCCGGCAAAACCACCGCCCAGCTTCAGGTTATTGGGAGGAACAGGAGAACTATAGCGATGGCACGTTTGGAAGGCAAAAATATACTGATCATTATTCCGAAAGATTACTACAACGAAGAAGAGCTTGACTATCCATTAAGCAAATTCCGTGAAGAAGGTGCGGATGTACGTATCGCGTCTTCCAAACTTAAGGAGGCGGTAGGCATGAAAACCGGGCGGGTCATGCCTGATTTCCTGATCGTGGACGCCATCGAAGGGATTACCGGAGACAGTTATGTGACCGGCGGCAAAGGAACGCGGCAGGTCTTGGGCGTATTTCACGGAGTCGTGGTCATCGGCGGACGCGGGACCCGAAAATATGTATGGAACGACAAACTGGTCCGATTGCTGCTATTGGACCGCTTTAAAAGTGACATGGTGGTCGCCGCCATCGGACAGGGCGTCCCAACATTGGGAATCGCGGGGCTTCTGGAAAATATTGAAGTGGCAGCGCCGCAGGACAAGCACACGCTTCCGGAATTAGACAAAGCCGCCGCCATTCTGGCGGACGAGAATATGGTAGTTCACGACCGGATCATCACGGCAACAGGCGCGGAAGATGTGGAAAAGTTCACCGAAGCTATTATCGAAGCTGTTATGGAAACAAAAATAAAATAATATCAGATACCGAGTTCGTCGCCCTCTTTTTCTCTTTCCCTCTGGGACTGAATAATTTTCAAACGAATCTTAAAAGCGTTATTCAAATCCTTCACCAGATTTTCCTTGGCATCGGGCAGATGGATCTTTTGATTGAACTCGTCCAGGGAATGTTCTTCCAGCAATTTGGCGAACGCTTCGTCCAAAAAAGGGCGAGTCATCTGCACGACGTTATCCAGCAAGATGGAAATCTTCTCGTACCGATGCCAGTTACTCAGGATATGTTTTCTGAGGGACTCGGCGGAAGGAGAGCCGTCGTCCGAAGTCCGGCCCGACAGCATATCGTCCCCCATGAATTTGTACACACTGATAATTAATTCTTTTTCCACTGTTTCTTTCCAAAAAAGATCCGGCTAAAGTCCTACTCTTCGACGATGGATACGGATTTCATTTCCATCCGTTCATTCGGGTTGTCATTGGCATCACGGGGTTCGTTGACGATTTTATCCGCCACGTCCATGCCTTCAACCACCTTACCGAACGCTGTGTACTGACCATCGAGGAAAAACGAATCCTTAACGCAAATGAAAAACTGCGACCCGGCGCTGTTGGGGTCCTGGGACCGCGCCATGGAAAGCACCCCTCGATGATGTTTGGTGTCGTTGAATTCCGCATCAATGGTGTGTCCGGGACCACCCATGCCATGCGAGGAGCGGTCTTCCGATTTTGAATTGGGGTCGCCGCCCTGGATCATGAAACCGGGAATCACCCGGTGAAACGTAGTGCCGTCATAAAAATTTTTGCTGGCCAGATCTTTGAAATTTTTGACATGCCCTGGAGCTTTGTCTTCAAAAAATTCCAGCTTAATGTTTCCGTGTGTGGTTTCTATTACTGCGACTTCCTTACCCATAAAAAGCTCCTTTGGCTTTAGAATTATTTTTTGGATTTAATGGTGACTTTCATGCTGATGGGTTCAAGAGGATTGTCTCTATCATCCCGCGGAGCGCTGACAATTTTATCTGCAACATCTATCCCCTTGGTCACTTTACCGAACACTGTGTATTTTCCATCCAGAAAATGAGCGTCTTTGACCACGATAAAGAATTGCGATCCCGCACTGTGCGGATTCTGGGAGCGGGCCATCGACAGGATTCCCCGGTCGTGCTTGGTATCGTTGAATTCGGCTCTGATGTTGTAACCGGGCCCGCCCATGCCGTGCATGGAACGATCCGGACTTTTGGAGTTGGGATCGCCGCCCTGGATCATGAAACCGGGAATCACCCTATGAAAGAGTGTTCCATTGTAAAACCCTGTCTTAGCGAGGGTCTTGAAATTTTTGACATGACCGGGAGCCTTATCCGGAAAAAATTCCAACTCGATATTACCGAACTTGGTTTCGATCACCGCAATTTCATCCGCAATTGCAGGTACTACCCCCCCTGCCAACACCGCAAACCAAAGCAAAATAATGATCTTTCGCATGGAACCCCCGAAAAAATGATTTAAACTATTAAATATCCCCACTGGTTTCGACATCGAAGCATACGCAACGGAGATTCTGCAACCGGGCCATTGTAAAGGAATGAAAACTTTATTGTCAATTGACATGCGAAATCGCGGACCCCGACTCCGCACATGCTTTATCGGTTTCAGTTATCTGCTCGCGGCTTTGGGAATCGCCTGCCTGATTTTTGGAGCCGTCGTTCCTATGGCAAGCGGTATCCTTTTTTTGACCGCGTTGATGGTGTGTTTCACGCTGGAAACGTATCAGAAAATTCCAATCCATCCTCCGTTCCGTTTTTCCATCTGGCTGACAGGTCTGATCATTCTACCTCTGATATATCTAATTTGGAAACCTCCCATACTGGATCTCACCGTCTGGTTTTTAATCTTTATCCTGCTCACCCGCTTTGTGTTCAAATCCGAACTCAATGACTACCTTTATGGTTATTTGATCTCGATCGTCTGCCTGCTGATCGGGGCTCTATTCATTCACGATATGGTTTTTGGCCTGCTGTTCCTGTCATTCTATCTCGTGTTGTGCTGGTGTTTGATGTTTTACAACATGATGGTGGAACGGGTGGGAACCCATTGTCCGCCATCGGATTTTATCCAAACCGGTGAACATGAAGCCACTGGTTTCTCCTTATTCGCCTTGTCCGCCACCATGATTCTGGCCAGCTTTCTGTTAACGGCGGTTATTTTTGTCAGCTTCCCCCGGTTGGGACTCGGGTTTTTGGAGCTGGATTCCGGAAAAGGACCGGCCAGCGGTTTCTCCAACCGGGTAGAACTGGGAGAGGTGGGACGCATCAAACAAAATAACAGCGTGGTTATGCGCGTGGAATTCCGCAAAAACAGCAAAGTCTACCGTCCTCCTTACAAGGTTCTCTGGCGAGGCGTTAATCTGGATTATTACAACGGTAAAACCTGGTTCTCCACACTGCCGCCCGCCTGGCAGTCGATAAACCTTCAAGGGCAAGGGGCGCAATTGTTCGCTGTTCCGGCACCCCGGGAAATGGTTGTGCAGAATATCTATATGGAATCCTTTAATTCGCCCGTGATATTTACCTATGGAATACCTCTTGAAATCGAGGGAACGTTCAAAAAAATTCAAATGGACCAGGGGTATTCCCTGAAAACTGTAGACCATCACACCGGTCCCAGACGCTATACCATCATCGCCGATATTGGAAATTCCAAAACCAACTATCCTCGACCGGTCCACTTCAATTTGCCAAAAATCTTTCCCAACCGATTTCTACAGTTGCCGAAAACCAGCTCCAGAACACTTCAGCTGGCACAGGAGTTGGTCAACGAGGATGACCCCGAAGCCGTTAAGGCGCATAAAATTCTCAAACACTTGAAGACTCAATACGGGTACTCCCTGGACATGGAACGGAAAACCCATGAATCATCGCTGGATGAGTTTTTGTTCGAACGGAAGGAAGGCCACTGTGAATATTTTGCCTCAGCCATGGCCGTGCTCTTGCGGCTAAATGGGATACCTTCCCGGATCATCAACGGATTCGCCAGTACCGAATGGAATGATCTGGGACAGTACATGGTTGTCCGCCAAACCCATGCCCATTCCTGGGTGGAGGCCTATATTCCGGGCCAGGGCTGGCAGGTTTATGATCCCACGCCCCCGGACCCTAAAGCGATCCCCCACTCGCCCAATGTACTGGCCCGCCGGATAGATCTCATGCGTCTTTACTGGCAGAGATATGTCATTCGATATTCCGTGCAGAATCAGATTCAATTGGTGGATTATTTCAGCCGGGAAACTCAGGACATTAAGGACCGCTGGAAAAATTGGAAAACTCCCAGTTTCAAGGAAATGCTGGACACTCTGCGAGACCACCCCTGGGTGTTGCTGTTGCTTGCGGCGGGATTTGTGGGATGGCGACTGGGCTCCAAAAAATATCAGTGGTGGGGAACATCCTGGTCACCCCGTTCCCCCTTTGCCGTCGAAATGTATCGTCAAATGTTGAAGCGCCTGGAGTCCCAGGGAATTTTCAAACCCCGTAACGCAACCCACCTGGAGTTTCTGAACACCCTGACCGGCCTGCCGCCGGAAAAACGGGAAGCCGTCGAGTCCATTACGCAATTCTATGAACGGAACCGCTTCGGCAACCTCCCCTTTTCACCCGACGACCAACACCATATCAAAACCCTGCTACGGGAAATATAATTGACTCCCGGTACCTGAAAAACTCTGTCAGGAATCGGCTGACAACTCGACCTTTTATTGACAACCCGTAAGCAGAAATATATATTCGCAAACTTGAGTAAATTATTCAGAAAATAGGGAGAAACCCATGCCCCGCCGGCAGGCTTTTTTGATCCATCTTGTATTGTTCCTCACCCTGACCACAAACGTTTTAGCTGAGGGCAGTGGTATCTATATAGGGGGTGTTGCCGGTTTGTCGCTTCGCTCGGATACCCTTCTTGAAAGCCCGACCCTGGGAACTCAAGTGGCAGAATTCACCCCAGGCTTCACTTTCGGTGGATACGTGGGTTACGATTTTGGCAACCATTTCCGGCTGGAAGGGGAATTTTCCTATCGCGAAAACCGTCTTCGTACCGGCGGGGGGAAGGACCCTCAGGCCTCAACTTCCAGTATGATGTTCAATGGATTTTATGACGTGCCTGTTGCAGATCGCTGGAGCCTTTACTTCGGCGGCGGTATCGGTGTGGCAACCGCACAATTGGAAACGATCTCACTCGGTCAAGCAATCGATGCCAATGAAAGTCTGTTTGCTTATCAACTGGAGGCAGGCGTCGGTTGGACCTATAACCCCAAGATCGACTTCAGCCTGGGGTACCGATACTTTGATCCGGCTGACCCGGAATTTGTATTGCCTGCAGGGCAACGGGTTTCAATGGATCTGCAGACTCACGAACTCATAGTGAAAATACGGTATCTGTTCAACCTTTAAATCCCCCCTTTATTAATTCCTTTGATTAAGGGTCCCTTAAAAAGGGTTAGAACCTCCTATTTTAAATTCGGTTGCGGGGTTCCCACCTATTTGCTATTCTCCACACAATTTCAATAGATTCCAACCTTGGGAGGCAAAGATGCATCGTATTTCTGGATTGATCGTCGGAGTTCTACTGCTATTGTGTGCAACTCATGCGTGGGCGCAACCTCCTCAAGGCTTATACATTTCCGGCAACATTGGATTCGGAATTCGTTCTGATGCCAGTGCGACCGGTATCCCGGGGGGCAACATAAATAATGATCCGGCCTTTGTGATCAATGGCGCCATCGGTGCCGAACTGAATCCTATGATCCGGGTGGAAGGAGAAATCGGTTACCACCTCAATTCCGCCGATGCGCTTCCCTTTTCCCCCAACGAGTTCACTTTTTCCATGGTCAGCTTCATGGCCAACGGGTATTTCGATATTCCCACCAATTCTCCTCTCAGACCCTACCTGGGAGCAGGAGTGGGATTTGGCCTGGCGGGAGTTGATGAAGAACGTTTCGGACTCAACTCAACGGACTCCGATATGGTGGGAGCTTTTCAATTGATGACAGGCATCGGGTTTGATTTCAGTCCACGAGCCACTTTTACATTCGGCTACCGTTATTTCACCACCACCGATCCCGATTTTTTTACCGCCTTCGGACCTTTCGAAATGGACTACACCAGCCACGATTTCCTGTTCGGCGCCCGATTCCGATTTTAAGGGACTCTCTCTGTGCAGGTGCGGCTTTGCCGTTTGGCCGAATTTTCTGAAAAACAGGTCCCTTTCCGTTTTGTTTATTCCCCTCTTCCATTGAATTTCCACGAAAAAGACCTATATTTTCCACATTGGGTTGTAAATCCTTGGGGTTAATCCGGCTGGACAGAAACCGCCAAGGTCAACCCTACTCTGAAGACCCAATAAAAACAATCGGCCGCGGGAAACATTGCTTCCAATTCTGCCTGGCGGTCTTAAACCGGAAAGGGGGTTACCCATGAACCGGTTGATTTTCAAGATATCGCTCCTTTTTGCCCTCACTGCTGTTGTTCTCTTTCACCCGACTCTTATTCGGTCCACCCCCTCGGGGGATCCTGCCGGTATCTCCGCCCGGCAGGCGGCGGACTTCGTCCACGGGGTGATCGAAGCCGGCCGCACCACCTATTCCCAGGCGATTGTGGACCGGCTCGCAAAATCTCATTCGCTTAAAACCACCGAAAACTGGAAACAAAAGAATACTCTTCCTCTACCGGCGCAGTTTCTAATGATGTCCTCCCGTCTGTCGAATCAACGCGGGATCGGAATGCGTTACCGATTGATGAGCTTGTGGCCCATCAATCCCAAAAATTCTCCCCCTTCGCAAACGGAAAAGGGCGGTTTGCAACAGGTGGCTCAAAACCCCGGCCAACCCTTTACCTGGGTCGTCCAGAAAAACGGCACCTGGTTTTACGAAGCCATCTATCCGGATATAGCTGTGGCGGAATCCTGCGTCTCCTGCCACAATCATCATCCGAACAGTCCCAAAACTGATTTTAAAATTGGAGACGTCATGGGAGGGATTGTGATCGATCTTCCCCTGGGCAGGCGGTTCATCAAAAAACCGAGCAATCAATTTTTGTTTCCTCCGGAAGTGGTTGCAGACTATGTCCATTCTATTCTGGAATCAAATCGCGCCGTCTATGCCAAGCATGTTGTGGAGCGTCTCGAAAACAGGGGGGTTCTATCCGCCAGCGAAAATTGGAAACAAGACAATACCCTGATGCTCCCGGCGCAGTTTTTGATGAATACCAGTCGCCTGATCCGGGAAAAAGGTCTCGGTCTTGATTTCCAGTTGATCAGCCTCTGGCCCATCAATATGAAAAATCGTCCGGGTAATCAATTTGAGCAACTGGGGCTGGAAACGGTAGAGTATCATCCTATCCGACCCTATACCGGCCGGGTCAAGGTGGGACGCAAGCAGTTTTTTCAATCGATTTATGCGGATCTGGCAATCGCTGCGTCTTGTGTCGAATGCCATAACGCCCATCCGAAAAGCCCGAAACGTAATTTTAAATTGCAGGATGTTATGGGGGGAATGGTCGTTACTCTGCCCATCCATTAAAAACAAAAAAACCCAGGAACCGAAAGGTCCTGGGTTTTTTCTAAAACCGCCCGTCGAGGGGGGATCAGGCGGTTTGTTCTTTAAGGCGTTTTAAGAGTCCTTTAAAAGATTCCTGCCGAATCACTTTCGTAAACTGGAAGCGGTAATTGCGAACCATACTGACTCCCTGTACCAGGAAATCATAGACCCGCCACTCTTTACCGACACGCTTTAACTTGTAGTAAATGGAAATCGTCCGGTCCGAACTTACGATGTTGGTCTTGATAAAGGCGTAGTCGCCCTTGACCCGTTCGCTCAGGAAATGCACTTTGCCTCCCTGGAAATTTTCGATCATGTGCATGTACGACTTTTCCAGGAGCTTTTTGAACAGTCGGGTGAATTGCGTTTGCTCTTTTCGGGAGCGGCTGCTCCAGACATTGTCCAGGGTATGCATGGCCATCTTCCGAAAATCAAACCGCTGACCGATTACCTTGCGCAAAGCCAGTCGACGTGACCGACTGTCTTTCTTCATGTTTTCGTCGGTCACAATTTCCAGAACCTGATCGACAGTCAGTTTCAAATCACTGGCTGCTTCGGAAAATCCGAATCCAGTCGTGGTGCTTACTGCAGCCACTTTAATTGGTTCGGATTTGGAAAGTTTGTTCTGGGTGGTGTCTGTTTTAGACGCCACTGCATTTTTGGATAAGACCAGGGAAGGTGCGATCAACAAAAACGAAAACGCAACGCCTGCGACATAAAATTTCAGATCACTTCTCATGTATTCCTTCCTCCTCACTGCTATGACCTTATTTCATGCACTCTCCATGCCACACAGAGAAAACATTTGGTCGAAACAGCGCATGTCCTTCTAAATCATAATAAACATTGCGATAATTCATTCGGTATACATGTAATTTAACATTGAAAACGAAGGTAAATCAACAAAATTTCACACATTTTTGCTCCAGATGCATCCACTTTTGTGTACACTTCTGCTTACTCTTTGATTTTATTGGTCTAGCGATTTGACACTTTTTTGATGTTCTTTTTTGTTAGTTCAAAAAAGAGCCCTAACAGGCTATCGAATAATCTGGCATTTTTTTGAAATAAACGCGAAGGTGAACAATACCCTGTTTTTTAAGGATTTTTCAACTAAAAAAGCGCTCGCTCAATTTTCCATATCGACTTGGAACTTGGAGCAAAAATTAAGACAGGGATAAGCACTCAACTATTTTGAGAGTGATCGGTTTGGTTTCCTTTCCAAGAAATATGAACCCTGTTTTACCTGGAGACCTCTTCCCTACACCCGGCTGAATTTCATCCCTTCGAGCCCATGTTGCGAAAATTTATTGCAACACCTTCCGATTCTGCGTATGATTCCCTGTAAAATCGCTCCTTAATAAATCCACAAATATCAACTATGCCTACTAAGCACGACAACTATCTCGATACGGTCCTCAACACGCTCAACGAAGCAGTGTTCGTCTACGACCAGAACATGGAGATCAAATACTTCAACGCGGCTGCAGAGAAGATCACCGGTCACCTCAGCCGGGACGTCCTCGGAAAACGGTGCACCACCCTGTTTGACAAAAGCCTGTGCCTGAACAACTGCGATCTTTGCATGACGGTCCGGGATGCCAAAAATGAAAAAGTCAATTTCAACTCTCCCTTTGTCCGCAAGGATGGCGTGAGACGGGTTGGCGATTTCAAAGCGGGGTTGTTGCGCAAGGATCAGGAGGGCAATACTGAAGTCCTGGTTTCCCTGACCGACGTCACCGAAGTCACCCGCCTTAAAAAAGAATTGCAGGAGACGCATTCGTTTCGTCATATGGTTGGAAAAAGCCCGCAGATGAAGGAAGTGTTCAGGACCATCCAGAACGTGGCCTGCTACGATTCCACAGTTTTTATCGACGGAGAAAGCGGCACCGGGAAAGAACTCGTGGCCAGTGCCATCCACTACGAAAGTCCGCGCGCCGGGGAAAACCTGATCAAGGTCAACTGCTCGGCTTTTTCCGACAGCCTGTTGGAAAGCGAATTGTTCGGCCACGTTAAAGGGGCGTTTACGGGTGCCCTCCAGGAACGCATCGGCCGCTTCG
Organism: Nitrospinaceae bacterium; assembly: GCA_028278405.1. Taxonomy (GTDB): domain Bacteria; phylum Nitrospinota; class Nitrospinia; order Nitrospinales; family Nitrospinaceae; genus SZUA-226. The sequence goes on along the minus strand of JANQEK010000031.1, from coordinate 63,436 downwards.
AGGAGGCTAATCAAGGCACCATCTTTCTCGACGAAGTCGGCGACATGAGCCCCAACATCCAGGTCAAGCTCCTGCGTGTCCTGCAGGAGAAGGAGATCGAACGGGTCGGCGAAAACCGCACCCGCAAAGTTGATATCCGCATCATCGCCGCCACCAACAAGAACCTTAAACGGGAAGTCGACGCCGGCCGGTTTCGCGAGGATCTCTATTACCGGCTGAATGTCTTCCCAATTCACATGCCTCCCCTGCGGGAACGCAAAGAAGACATCCCTTCACTGGCCAACCGTTTTGTCGAGCGGTGGAAATCGAAACACAAGAAACGCCTCAGCAACCTGTCCGGTAAAACGTTAGGCAAACTGATGGACCACTCCTGGCCGGGCAATGTACGCGAACTCGAAAACGCCATCGAACACGCCTGTATCAAAGCCCTTGGCCCGGACATCGAGTTACGCGACCTGCCGGCATACCTGCAGAACAACAGCGATAGCGAAAAAATCAAAAGAAGACGCAAATGGCTGACCAAAAAAGTTGTCAAAGACGCCCTGAAAGCCTGCGAGAACAACCAGACCCGCGCGGCCGAGCGCCTCAACGTCCACCGCATCACCCTCTGGCGGAAAATGAAAGAGTTTAAGCTCTCTACTTAAATAAAAAACCCCCTGTGAACGTTATGGCGTCCACAGGAGGCTCTGAGGAGAGTGATTAGGCAGGGAAATGACGACCCTGTGCTATTTCCCCGACCGAAACACTCCGGGGTTTTCCGATCCTTCCACTACCAATTGTCCGATGGCCCCTTTGGCCACACGAAAGATGCTGTGGTCCACCAGCGTATAGGCACCCGGCACATCCACTTTGAACTCGACAACAGTCGCACCGGCCGAAGGCACCAGCGTCGTTTGAATGCCGGTATGAACATTCCCGCCGAGCCCGCCTTCCTGATATACCTTGTCGAAAATCTCGCCAATAATATGGAATGAAGAAATCCCGTTGGGACCGATGTTGCCAAAATACATACGAACATTCTCACCCACTTTGGCTTTGAGAACATTCTTTCCCATGAGACCGCCTTCGCGCCCGTTGAACACCACATAGGTCGGATGCTCCGCCAGCCCCTTGGTGATATCGAATGCGGCCACCCCTTTTTCATCGGGCTCCCCTGTGAAAAATTCGCTTTCCATCACATAGAACTCGCGGTCCACTTTGGCCAAGCCGCCTTCCGGTTCCACCAGAATCAATCCGTACATGCCGTTGGAAATGTGATCCACAATTGATCCTGCTGCACAATGATAGATAAACAGACCCGGTGCCTGCGCCTTGAAAGTAAATACCTTCGATTCACCAGGAGAAACGGTATTGACCGCCGCGCCGCCGCCCGGACCGTTCACCGCATGGATATCGATATTGTGTTGCTGGGTGTTGGAAGCCGGGTTGCTCAGGTGAAACTCCACTGTATCCCCGAGACGAACCCGCGCCATGGGACCCGGCACCGTTCCATTAAAACTCCAGTAGTTGTATTTGACACCGTCAGCAAGGTCCCCGATATACTCCTTGGCTTCAAAGTGGAGGACGACCGTTTTGTTACCTCCTCGCGTGATCGGAGGCGGTACATTCGGCGCAGCCGTTAACGTTCCCACTTCTTTACCCGAATCACCATGACCCGCATTATGAGCAAAGCTGGTTGAAGTACTGCAGCCCGTCAATCCCCATATCATCAGCAAGCACGCGAGTACGGCCCGCATCATCTTTTCGTTCATGTAGGTTCTCCCCATTCACAAGGTTGATAAAATCCTACACCTCTTATTACAAGGATTGTGCCAATTGCGAGGAAATCAAAAAGTTGTTATTTTTCAAGTAATTAGGTATTTTTAAAATTCGGCGGGAAACCTAATGAAACATTGCATTAAGCTATTGCAATACTAGAGCAACAATTGAAATGAGTACTCACCTTCAGAGAGACCTGCTCCGATAAATCCAGTTGACAGCACCTGCGGAATTGAGAATAATACACATAATTTCCGATATTTGAATGGGTTAACGGACCCCGAGCACAGGGTCCATGCCTGTTTGTTTTTTAAGGGATAAGGCATTTTTATGGACCGGTACTGGGAACGATTCAAAACCCCTTTCATCTGCTTTGCGGGATTTTCCGGAGTGGGAAAAACCACATTGCTCGAGCACCTGATCCGCCGTTTTAAAGAAGACCGAATCCGCGTCGGCTATTACAAACATGACGCTCACCGGTTCCAGATGGATAAAAAAGGCAAGGACACTCAGCGGGGAGCGGAGGCTGGAGCAGGCATCATCACCATCAACGATCCCGAGCATTTCGCAGTCATCGGCGATAACCCGTTCAAGAAACGCACTATCACCCACGCGTTGGAGCAGTGCGATTGTATCCTGATCGAAGGCTACAAAAAATCACCGTTCGACAAGATCGTGTTTCTCGACGCAGACGGCAAGCTGCCCATTTCCGCTGATGATCCCGGCATCAAGGCCATCATTCATCAGGGGGTGATCGAGGACACCTCGTTCACGGAGCGTGGTATTCCCCTGTTCCACCGCGACGAGGCCGATCAGATCTACCAGTTTGTGAAAGAGCATTTTTACAACTGCACCAGCCCGCTGCTCGGAGGTGTATTCATCGGCGGCCAAAGCAAACGCATGGGCAAACCCAAGTTTTCGCTTTCCTATCAGGGGCAGTCGGAAACCGAGCGCATGGTAACCATGCTCTCCAATTTCTGCGACCAGGTATATCTCTCTGCCCGGCAAGAACAGGATCTGGAGGGTATCGAGGGACTGGAACGCTGCGGACGCATCAACGACGAGCATTACGGTTTGGGCCCGGTTGGCGGGCTTGCCACGCTCATGGGAACGCATCCTGAAAAAGCCTGGTTGATTACCGCCTGTGACATGCCGTTTCTTCAGGAGGACGCCATCAAACGCATCGTCGACGAGCGCGATCCGTTGCGCTATGGTACCTGTTTCTTACAGAAAGGAGGGATCGGTGTGGAACCCATGTGCGCCATTTATGAACCGAAGTTCATTGTACCGCTGTTCGAAGCCTTGTCGCGCCGCGAGTTGTCCCTGACGCGTATCATCAACGAACTGCCGTTCAAACATGTGACGGTGTCGCCATCCGACCGGACCCATTTCACCAACGTAAATACTCCGGAAGAATATGAAGTCGCTCGCACCCAACGCGAGCAGGAAGAGGGTTAGCGGTAATGATCCAGGTCGACGAAGCAAGGGAGATCATACTCTCCAAAATTGAATTCAAGGGCGTTGAAAAGGTTTCCCTGGATGACGCTCTGGGACGTATTCTGGCTGAGGACATCATTGCGCAGCGCAATAATCCTCCCATGGACAACTCTGCCATGGATGGTTACGCAGTGATCACCGCCGACATTCAGTCTGCAACACCCGACAATCCCGTCAAGCTGGAAGTGGTGGATAACGTCCCCGCCGGGTCGGTCGCCGAAGTCACCCTGAAAAACAACCAGGCCATCCGCATCATGACCGGAGCGCCCATCCCACCGGGAGCCGACGCGGTATTGATGCAGGAAGACACCGATAAAAACGGCAACGGCATTCTCGCGAAAGATAAAACCGAGGTCGGCGAAAATATCCGTCTTGCCGGAGAAGACGTGAAAGAGGGCGACGTGGTTATTCGCAAAGGTGTCGCTATCACCCCCTCGCATATCGGGATGATGGCTGTCGTGGGCCGGTCCAACATTTACGTCAGTCAACGTCCGACCGTAGCGATTCTTTCCACCGGCGACGAAATTGTCGAACTGGACGGCAACCCGACGGGTCCCTGCATCTACAACAGCAACGGTTATATGCTGGCGGCACAGATCCGCTCCGCCGGCGGCATTCCCTGTTACCTCGGGGTTGCCAAAGACGACGAGAAGGATTTGCTGGAAAAATTCGACTGGGCACTGAAATGCGACATCGTCGTTTCATCAGGCGGCGTATCGGTAGGCGACTATGATCTTGTGAAAGCCACCCTCGACAAGCTGGGCAATGAAATGGCGTTCTGGAAAGTGGCGATGAAACCGGGCAAACCTCTCGCTTTCGGTAAAATTGATGAGACGCCGATTTTCGGACTGCCGGGTAATCCCGTTTCATCTTTTGTTTCCTTTGAACAGTTCGCGCGTCCGGCCATCAAAAAAATGATGGGTGCCGGGGAAATCCTCCCGCGAACCGTTCAGGCCAAACTGACCCGCACGATTCACAAGAGAACCGGCCGCCTGCATTTCATGAGCGCCGTAGTTTCGTGGGACAGCGGGGAGTACACCGTCGCTCCTGCAGAAGAACAGGGATCGGGTGTTCTCAAATCCACCGTCAATGCCAACGGCCTGCTGGTATTTCCGTTGGAGAAAGATGAGCTTAAGAGCGGTGAACGGGTGACCGTTCAACTGCTGGAGGTATGACTATGCGTTATCACTACTCAAGATATTTCAAATTGTGGATTCCTTTAATTACCCTCCTGCTGGCTTTCAGCCAGGACGCACCGGCTGACAACAGGACGACAGGAGTCGAACGCATGGTCCGTCAGATTGAGACTTTGTTTCCTGTTCTGGAAGGTTATGTCCTTTCGGTAAAGGGTGACCGGGTGGCGATCGATCTTAAACGCGGTCAAGACATTTCACCGGGTCAAACGCTCAAACTGATTCGCTACGGAAAACCCATCACCCACCCGGTCACTAAAAAAACTGTCGGTCATGAAGAAACCGATCTGGGTCAGATCCGGATATTGGAAGTACGCAAGGATTACTCTCTCGCCCAAATCGCCACCCCCGGAGTACGGGCGCAGAAAGGGGATGGAGTGCGCAGTCTTTTTAAGAAGGTTAAACTGCTTGTGGCCCCCGTACAGGCGGATCCCGGGGTAACGGGCAATGCCCAGGCTCTGGGCCTGGAAATCGAAACGCAGCTCAACCGCCACACTCGTTTCGAAGTCCCCGAATTCAATCTGGATGTCTGGTTGCTGGAAAACGAAATCTCCCTGCCCGCACTGACCCGACCGGAAAACCTCGAACGTCTTCGACGGAAGGTATCGGCGGATTCCATCCTGTTCACCCGTGTTCGCTCCTTAAAAGGGAAAACCGTATTGAGCTACCGCCTGGTGTCATCGGATGTGGGCAGCGTATTGAAAGAAGCACGTGTGCTGATTCCCTCTCTGCCAGCAGCCGGTTTACCCCCAGTAACGGAACAGGAAATACAATCCGATTTCAGCAAGAAGGATAGAGGGCCGGTTCGTTTTGTAGGCAAACAAGATTTTGAATTTGAAATTGTCGACTTTGCAGTGGGTGACCTGACCGGGAAAGGGCGCCAAGACTATGTCATCATCGACGACCACCGCGTTATGATCTATCGCTATCAGAACGGAAAATTTAAAAGAGTTGGAAAGGTTAAATTTAAGAAAGGCGTTCACCAGTTTCTCTCGGTGGACGTGGCGGACATCAACGGCAACGGCCGCGACGAAATCTTTGTGACCGATTCGCTGGGAGACAACCTCGCTTCGTTTGTGTTGGAGGCTATTCCGGGGCGAAGAGGGCTCACTCCCATTTGGGAAAACGTAAATCGCTATTTCCGGGTTCTCCGTGATTTCGACAATCTCCCTGTTCTCATTTCCCAGCGCCCCGGATTTGAAAGACCTTTTCAGCCAGGAATCCAGAAAATGCACCCTATAAGTGGGGGATATTCAGTGGAATCCGAGCTCAACCCCTCTGTGGGGGATTATAAAGACCTGACTGTTTATGGGCTCGCCCAAGGACGTATCACTCCCTCTAAATCCAAGGAAACAATATTCCTTGACAATAATTACCATTTGAGAGTATATTCTCCCGGCGGTCGCCTTCTCGTGAGCTCGAACGAGTATTTCGGCCATGACCCCCGTTTGATTGAAGTGGGGCTCAAAGATGTGGTTGACGGGACATTCATTGACTACCCGAGTGCCCCCCAACCGATACACTTTAAGGGCAAGCTTCAGCTCATTCAGCACAACGCACAAAAATTTCTATTGGTACCCAAGAATCACCGTACTGGAAGTTTTCTTTCAAAGCTGGTAATCGTCAAAAACAGCAGTCTGGTGATATTGAGGATAACCCCTGAAGGCCTTGAAAAGGCCTATGAGACAAAAAAACAGAGGGGGTACATGGCAGCCTTTCAGGCCGTGGACACTGCAACCAAAGGGCGAAAGCTGGTGCACATGGCTCATGTAGCGGACCACGGGGGCTTTTTAGTGGAAAAAAAAATCAGCACGATCTACACCCATATATGGGGTAGATAGTAGTTATCTCCCCTATATCTGGTTGTTGAGGAGGGAAAACTGAACAGTCAAACCCGGATTACTTTCAAAGGTAATGCGTTTTTCTATAGGTTTTCTGTTAAATTATTGTATTATTGATAGTTAGACTTCGTGATAAAAGGTTTTAAAGAAGTTTTTTGATGTCTAATCTGGTTGATTACTTGGAGGAGGTAAGCATGAGAAGAAAATTCTTTACAGCCTTCGCGGGTGTGGTTTCCTTCCTGATGATAGGAGCCATGACTGCGGATGCGGCAGACATCACCATGGGCGGTCGGATTCGTCCCCGGTATGAGTACTGGAACGTGGGTGCTCAGGATGCCCAGTACGTTGACGTGCTGACACGTCTGCAAGCCAAAGCAAAAATCAGTGACAACGCCAGTGCGTTCATTCAGCTCCAGGCGAACACCCGCTGGGGTAGCGTAACCAACGCTGGCGCCTTAGCCGGGGTTATTACCCCTCCGGGAGCGGGAACCAACCTGGGCTTTCGAGCCAGCAACCCGCTGAGCCCTAACGACACCCGAACGGATGTCGGAGTCCATCAGGCGTATTTCATCCTGAACAATTTTTTTGGCGCACCGGTTGATCTGCAAATGGGCCGCCAGGAAATCATTCTGGATGGGCATCGCCTGTTCGGTAACACGGTATGGACCCAGGGTATGATGTCGCATGATGGTTTTATCCTGAACCATAGCCACGGCAACCATACGGTTAAGTTTATTTACAGCGCCAATGTTGAACAGTCCTCAAGAGCTGGTGCCGCCGGAGCGTTTCCGGGTATCTCATCCGATGACGTGGATGATACCGAAACGTACGCTATTTGGGCCAACTTCCAAAAGCTCTTGGGAGAAAATTCCTCCACTTCGCTCTATTTCGTTATGGTGGATGAAGACTGTAACTCGACCGCTTGTCCGAATGGTGCAGGAGTAGCACCCGCAGGAACCGCCAACAGCGCGGATTTCTTCACCATCGGTGCCCGCCAGGCGGGTGGTTTTGGTGACATCAGCTACCGCGGTGAGTTCTACTACCAGACCGGTAAATCCGGTTTCAACGCCGTTCCGGTTACGGGTGCAATTGGTGACTTTGATGCCTACATGTTCGGTCTGCGGGTTGGCTACAAGGCGAAAAACATCGCCATGAAACCCGGCATTACTCTGTGGTTCGACTATCTGAGCGGTACCGATAGCTCAGATCTCGCCGCAGGTGACTTCGGTACTTTCAATACCCTGTTCGACACAGGTCATAAATACTATGGTCTGCAGGACTTCTTCCTTCACGGCAGCCTCGGCTCAATCGGAACTCATCCTCTGGGTGGTTTGATCGACTATGCAGTGAAACTGTCTCTGCAGCCGATGGCTAAAACAACCTTGAAAGTGGACTGGCATCTGTTCCAGGTGGCTGAAGACGATGTCTGTGGAACTTGTTCCGCAGTGGTCGCTGGACCCACTGCCACCAGCTCATCCACCCTGGGTAATGAAATCGACATCACCCTGGTGCACAAGTACAGCCCAAGCACCAAGATTTCTCTTGGGTATTCGCACATGTTCGCCAATGAACTGTTGACCGATTACAATGCTGTGGTCGGGCAGGGCGGACGTGCTCAGAATCCTGAGGATGCGGACTGGTTCTACCTGATGTTTGATGTCATGTTCTAAGTTCTTTTGAATTAGACTTTCCAATCCCCGGGCGGTTTCGCCCGGGGATTTTTTTTGTCCTGGATTCCCACCCCCTTTCCCTCCTGATTTTAGATATAATGACCCTAAAGAATCCAATCAATAGGGGGATCGAACCATGAAGAACCCATATAAGTATTTGAGAGTGTTTTTAACCGGATGCCTTCTGCTGAGCGTTTTATACGGCCCCGCCTGGGCTGAAACAAAATTAAGAGCAAATCTCTGGCTTCAAAAAGTGGACCCGTACCTTTACGGACCCTGTGGATGGTGCTCCGAAGTTTTTATTCTGAACGAAAACGACAACCGAAAGAACTTTAAACGATACAATTCGAATAACCAGACCGGAAGTTACCTGATCGACCTGACGGGGCCTGAAGGAACCACGGTAACACTCTACGGGTCTCAGGACTTTAACCTCAGTCAGGGGTATTTGATCCTGGTCAAACAGGATGACCGGCCGATAGCCGTAGGAGACCTGGAAAATCTGCCTCCGCGCCAGTGGGTGGAGGTGAAGCAATCGGACACCGGACCGGGCCTTTATCGGGTATGGTATCATCCTGGCGAATACTTCAAGGATCGTATTGCCTCGGTGCGCTGGGGGCAATGGTGGTCGGAACTGCCTCCGATTTCGGAGAAGGAGTAAGACCGGATGAATCTGACAGCCAACTTTGCCCGCTCTCTGGCTCTGGGCCTGATGCTGATTCTCGCAGTGCCGGCCGCGGCGCTTGCGGAACCTTTTCAGGTCAATGGAAAAACCATTCCCGACAAAATCGCTTTGGTCAATGGCGTAGCGCTGGATTCAAAATTGCTGATCAGCGAGATCAAGGTTTACCGCCTGATGAACCGGCAGAAAAACAAGACCCTGACAGAAAAAGAGATGGACGAGTTTTCCCACCAGGCGCTGGCGCGCCTGGTGGACCAGGAATTGATTTTTCAGGAAGCCCGGAGAAAGAACATCCTTATTAAATCCGAACTACTGGAGCAGCGTGTCCAGGAAGTCCGACAGCAGTTTCCCTCCCAGCAAATGCTCCGTACGGCACTGGATATACAGGGCCTGACGATGGACCTGCTCAAGACCAAATTCGAAAAGCAAATGGTGGAGGAGGCGCTTATCCGCCAGGAAGTGGTTCCGAATGTAAAGGTGGGAGATGCGGAGGTCGAAGCTTTTTACAAGGAAAATCTGAACAAGTTTCAGACTCCGGAGAAATACGAAGTGCACCATATTTTCGTGGCCGCCCTGCAATCGGCCTCACACGGCACAACGATTCAAGACCCCGCACTGCGTAAAAAGGCGGAACATTTAAATGCCCTGCTGGATGAGGATGCCAAAGAGAAAATCCGGGGCCTGGATTACCAATTGCAGGATGGAGCAGATTTTGCTGCACTGGCCAAAGAGCATTCTGAAGACGGCAAAAGCGGTTCTAAAGGCGGAAGCTGGGGAACCGTGGCGTTGAGTGAGCTGCCGGAGTCCCTGGCCAATGAATTGAAGAAGCTGAAACAACACCAAATCAGCGGACCAATCCGTTCCCCCTATGGATACCATATCCTGAAATGGACGAAACTCATTCCCGCCGGGCACATAAAATTGTCCGAAGTTAAAGCGGATATCATGAATGCCCTGTTACGGAAGAAAACCCTGAGCGAGCATCGGAAGATGGTCTCCAAAATGAGAGAGCGGGCTGATATCCAGCTGTTTTATTAAGAGCCGCTCGCGACAGAATCCTCAATAACATGATTCACTCCACTCACTGACTGCAAACCCATGGAATTTCTGGAACTTCTGCTGGGAACGATTTGGCTTCGCCCTTACGTATTTGTTTTTCTTTTGAGTTATCTGGTCATCGCCATCCTCCATATAGGAGTCAAGCGGACGGTCCTTTTTACGGCCTTGGGTTTCGGGATTGCGTTTATGGCGGAGTATTCCTCGACTCGCAACGGGTTTCCCTTCGGGTATTACACCTATATTGAAACCACCCGTGATCAGGAATTGTGGTTTTCCAATGTTCCTTTCATGGACTCCATTTCTTTCAGCTTTCTGTCCTACTTCAGCTATACCTTGAGCCTGTTCCTGTGGTGTCCCTTGAAAAAGCAAGGATGGGATATCCAGCTTGTGGAAACGAACGCCATCAAGCATTCCTGGCGTGTGATCCTGACTGGAGCCGTTCTGATGATGTTGCTGGACGTTGTGATCGATCCGGTTTCATTTTTAGGCGACCGCTGGTTCCTGGGTCAAATATACACATACCGCGAGCAGGGAGAATATTTCAATATTCCACTCACTAATTTCGGTGGCTGGTTTGTCGTCGGGTTTGCCATTCTTTTCAGCTTCACACGCATCGATGCCTGGCTGATGCGCCGGGGATTCCGGGATATGGGAATGCGGCAGGTGCCGGGGCAGGCCCTTCTGGGACCGGCGGTGTACTTTGGAGTTTTGGTCTTTTCCCTGGGAGTAACGTTTTATATCGGAGAGCTTGTCTTGGGATTCTGCGGGTTGGGCCTGGCGCTTTTTATTTTGTCCCTTCCTGTGATCAAGGTATTCAGCAAAGAAAAAGAAACGAAGCCGGCGGATTCACCGATAATTGGTGAATGACATGGCGATACCAAAATCTTTTGCCTTGATTTCAGCAATCACTGACTGCAGATCATCCCGGCTTTTCCCGGTAACCCGCACCTGATCATCCATCACCTGTCCCTGGACTTTGATCTTCATTCCCTTAATCGCCTTGACGATTTCCTTGCCCTTCTCCTGGGGAATACCCTGCTGCAGTTGTATCACCTGCCGGACCGTATTCCCGCCGGCCGGTTCCACATTCCCATAACTGAGAGCTTTCAGTGAAACCTTGCGCTTGATCAGTTTTCCTTCCAGGATATCAACGACTGATTTCATTTTATGCTCGTCGTCTGAAACCAGATTGAGTGCGGGAACTTTCTCATCGATGGTGATTTCGCTTTTACTGCCTTTGAAGTCGAACCGCTGACGAATTTCCATCGTAGCCTGATTGATTGCGTTTTTCACTTCCTGAAGATCGACATTGGAAACAATATCAAAAGAACAATTTTTTGCCATCGGTACCGTGTCCTGTACAATGAATAAAAGAGAAAATGCCCTCACCCGGGGCTAAATAGCGGCTAATGCATCTTGGTGTTCATATAAAACCCGTAAACAAACATGATGATGACTCCAATGATGATGGAATCATCGATCAAAATTTCCTTCCAGCTCGGGGAACCGTCGTGGAGCAGCCAGGGGACTGCTATGAACAGAACGCTTAAAAATCCGATCGCCAGCAGACCTATGATGGAATACACCAGGAGCTTATCGTTAACGGGGGGTTCAGGTTTTTTGGGGTCGTCCATGATCCGTTCCTTGTTTCATTCAAGCTCAAAAATAATCGATTCAACGGAGAAGTGCAATGCCTAATTCGAACTACAATGTGGGGGATCCCCAGGCCGATCAGATGATTCAGAATCTGGTCGATTTCTGCGGCAACCCGACAGCTCCGGACCTTTTGAAGGAAATTCTGACCACCGTGGTGAAAATGGGTTTGGAACACAAGGACCGGGGGGATTTCAAGTTGACCAATAACACGCTCAAGGAACTGCGCCATGCCTACCGGGTATTTTTACCCTATCGTGCAAAGCGCAAAGTGGTAATTTTTGGTTCCGCCCGCACTCCGGAGTCGGACCCCAGTTATCAAATGGCCCTGGAAACCGCACGGACACTGGTCGAAAAAGGTCATATGGTCATCACCGGCGCCGGTGGAGGCATCATGGAAGCGGCCAACCGGGGAGCCGGGCGCGAAAACAGTTTCGGAATCAATATCAGACTGCCCAAGGAACAACGCGCCAATCTCCACATCGAAGGCGATTCCAAACTGATGCAGTTTAAGTATTTTTTTACGCGCAAGCTGATGTTCATCAAGGAATCCGAAGCCACCATACTCTTTCCCGGAGGATTCGGTACGCTCGATGAAGGATTTGAAAATCTGACCTTGTTCCAAACCGGCAAATGCATGCCGCGTCCGATTATTCTGGTAGAACCCAAAAATGAAACCTATTGGGAAAGACTTGTTCGCCAGATCGAAGAGGAACTCCTACCCAAAGGATACATATCATCCATCGATATGAACCTGTTCCACATCACTCATTCCGTGGAAGATGCGGTTCAGCATCTTGAAGATTACTATCGCCACTACCATTCACTGCGTTATGTCAAGGAGTATACCGTTCTCCGGTTCACCAAGGCATTGTCCCCCGCAATCGTGGAATACCTGAACCACGAATTCCGGGATATTCTCTTAAAGGGAGATTTCCAGACATCTGAAGCGCTGGAACCGGAAAAAGCCCAGAACGAATATCCCAGCCTGCCCCGGCTGGTTTTTCAATTCAACAAACACTATTTTGGACGCCTGAACGAAATGATCCTGTGGATTAACCGAAACCTGGCCTAGCGATTTCAGAAAAACGGTAAGAGACAGATACACAAGGCGATCTTACGTTTGTTGTAATTTTTTTTATTACCTCCCTGGCAATTTATCATTTTTTACACATTCTCTTTTTATCCCCCCTGTCTCCAGACACTTTCAAAAATTTAAAATTATTTGATTTTAAGGGTTTTATACATAAATGTCTGTAACCATTGGCGGTTGGCCAGCGTTTTGCAACATATCTTGAACATATCCACAATATTAATCTCTAATCATTCTCGGGGGAGATTGAACTATGACAGCGACTCAGTATATGAAAAAGGGACAAGTGATTTTTCACGAAGGCAACCGTAGTGACTATGCATTTATCATTGAAGACGGACAGGTGGAAGTGTCCCGAAAACGCAAGGACGGCAATGTCGAGGTCATCGACATTCTGGGAAAAAATGAAGTCTTCGGTGAAATTGGAATGATCGACGGCGGTCCCCGCTCGGCAACCGCCACAGCTTTGGAAAGCAGTAAGGTCACTTTGATTTCACGTAGCGATATAAATGCAATGGCTCGCAAAGATCCCAAGGTCTGGCTTCCTTTTGTGAAGGCATTGTCAGCTCGATTACGTCGTTCCACCACTAAAGAGAAAAAATATCTTCGGAACGCAAACCTGGTACGCCAAAGCTAGGTGACATTTCATTGGACTTGGTTTACTTCGCAGTGCATCTGGGCTAGAATATTCGGTCAGATCAACCGCCTGGGAGTGTTTGTCTCGCAAAAGATGCTCTTCCAGGCCCGAATATCCTCCGGCCCGGCGAAATCTTGAGAATCCTGAGAACCATCGACTCTTTCCATCCGAACAGCTTGGAATCTGCCCAGCAAGCCTGGCAGATTTCCAATCGGTTGGAACAAAAAGGCATTCGGTCGCCATTGCTCACAACGGTTTCCACTGAGGGCGATCGGTCCGTAAAAAAAGAACTGTTGGGACAGGTTCAGATCACACGGGTTCCTGTTCAATGGTCGCTTGGGCAATACAAGGTCAGTTTCGGAATGATGACCTACCTGCACCGATATCACATCCTTCACAGTCACCAATACCGCACCTTCCAAACCGACTGCTCTTTTTTTTTGCGTTGATTCGCAACAAACCCTTTGTTCTAAGCACTCATGGATCCCTGGTGGATCACAAGAAGCACCATCAGCCCTCTTCCAATCCTCTTTCTCATAAACTCTATGATGGACTGACCTTTGGAATTACCGCCAAGCGGGCCGATGCCGTCGTGGTGTCCTCTCAAACAGAGTATGAAGAAGCGTTGGAATTCGGTATCCATAAGGACAAACTGCATATCATCCCCGATGGCATCGAAGATCCCGATCCGAAAATCGATCGCTCCTCGAGGCAGGGAGCGCCCTTGAATCTGTTGTTTGCCGGGCCGATAACCCGGTTGCGACGCGTGGAATTGTTGCTCAGAGCCGCACGCAAACTGACTCTCCCTTTCCGGGTTACCCTCGTCGCCACAAATCCAATCGGTGAGGCTGACGACTCAACCAAATATCTCAGCGAACTTAAAAAACTTGCCAAGTCAGTGGGAATCGAGGATCGAGTGGACTTTTTAGGGAATCCCTCTCCGGAGGACCTGAATAGCTGCTTTTCCGATGCCGATCTGTTCATCAATCCTTCCGCCTACGAAACATCCGGCAGAACGCTACTGGAAGCTGGAGCCAGCGGACTGCCGATTATCTCCACCCCGGTAGGCCTGGCCAACGAGATTGTCTCATCCGGAGAAAACGGATTCATCGTACCCGCCGATCCGGATATGATTTGCGACCGGATTCTGCAACTCAGCAACCCGGAAACCCGCCAAAAATTCGGCCATCATATCCGCAAAAAGGTATTGGAAGGGTTCGGTTGGAACGCGGTCATGGACCGTTACATGGAGCTTTACGGTTCGCTAAAGTAACCCTATACTGGTTAAAAGAATTCACCCGAACCCGGAACATAGCCCAATAAACTCCTTGCCCTCTATTTCTCAAAAATGAAAAAGAAACTGCTTTTATTTGCATCCACTTTTCCCCGCTGGGAAAACGACAAGGAAATTCCACGCTTCGTTCTGGAACTGGGTGTGGAGCTCCGGAGGTACTTCGAAGTATACGCCTTGGTACCGCATACTCCCGGCGCGGCCAAATCCGAGAATTTAGAAGGAATTCAGGTCATCCGGTTTCCCTACTTTTTTCCTGAATCCAAACAGAGCCTGGCTTATGGTACCGGAATGATGGCCAGCCTGAAATCCAATCCCTGGGCATTCTTCCAGGTCCCTTTCTTTTTATTCTGCCAATGGATGGCTCTGCGTCGGGTCGTCCGCGAACATCAGATCGACATCGTCAACAGCCATTGGATGATTCCCCAGGGCTTTATCGCGTCTCTTCTCCCACGACTACCCTGTAAACAGGTGTTGACCATTCATGCCGCAGGATTATTCGCTTTGCGCCGTCTGCCCTTGGGCAAGCATATGGCGGAACGCATAGTCCAACGTTCTGACCTTATATACAGTGTCAGTTCCTACAACCGGCATATGCTGGAACGGCTGGTCCATCACAAAATCGATTGCCAGGTGTTGCCCATGGGAATCGACACTTACTATTATGAAAATTCTTCAGACCCGGTCACGCTCCGCAACAAATTGAACCTGTCTGGCGGAAAAGTCATTTTGTACGTCGGCAAACTGAACGAAAAAAAAGGCGTCATCTATCTACTCAAGGCCTTTCACTCCATTGCCAAAAATCAATCCGACTGCCATTTGGTCATCGTCGGCACCGGTTTACTGGAAAGTGCGCTCAAACGCGAAACGAAACGATTGGGATTGGAAGCAAGAGTCACCTTTGCCGGACAGCAAGGTAAAGAAGCGGTGAAAAACTATTTTCATATGACCGACCTGGTCGTCGTTCCGTCCATCATCGACTCCACTGGAGAAACCGAAGGATTACCAGTGGTCCTGCTGGAAGCGCTCGCTTGCGGCAAACCGGTGGTTGCAACCCGCGTCGCCGGCGCAACGGATGTGATCTTCGACGGTCACAACGGATTCCTAGCCAAACCTGAAGACGGCAAAAACCTCGCAGAAAAAATGAAGCAGGCCCTGAATGCCGATGCCGCCACCCTCTCCCAAAACGCGCGCGATTCCGTACAACCCTACGATTGGGAAACGATCGGCAAAGACTACCGCGACCACATACTTGGACTCTTTGAATAGCGCTCGAATTACTTGCTTTGGAATGTTTCCTGGGCTTCACGGACCAGGCGTTCGGTCTGGTGGGAGTGGCGCTTGGAATAATGAAAGGTCTTCAGTTGTTTGACACCGGCTTCTTTGGCAAGTAAGCCCGCCTGATGGGTGGTCAAATGACGCCGGTCCTGCGCACGGTCTTCCTCATCGGCGGTAAACGGAGATTCGCAAAACAGGAGATCTGCCTCACGAACCAAATTGACAATCCGTGGAATATTTTCCGGCGTATAGACGGTGTCCGTAATGTACGCAATTTTCTGCCCCGGCGTGATGCTCACCAGCTTTTCCTTTAATGTCCCCAGCGTAAATTCCTTTGTCTCCTGCGACCCGTTGCCTCCCATCGGAACCTGAACCAAAAAATCGTCGGGTGCACCTTCATAGATATTCTGTTTGAACCGGTTCAGCCATTCTCCCGGCTCGAGATGCATGGCCGTCAATTGATCTTTATTGATATTGACGTGAAACTTCTCCTTGATGGCAAAACCCAGACAAGGCACGCGATGCTCCAGGATTTCCGCCGAAACCGATAACACCGGTTCGTCCAGTAGTAAGCCGCCATCCCACGGCTCCTCTCGCTCATCCTTTCTCTGAAATTTTTCAATTGCACGGAAGGTTGCTTTGCGCAACCGATCCGGATGCACCTCCACCACTTCGAGAGTGATCGACTCGTCGTAACGGTCCACCAGATTCCAGGTGAACCCGGCTAGCTTGCCCTCCACATTAGCAATGAAGTTTTCCGGGCCGTACAGGGTAATCGTTTTTTCGCGTCCGAACACGATACGCAAAAACCGGTCGAACCCAATGAAATGATCGATATGGGTGTGGCTGACAAATACGTGCGACACCTTCAACAGGTCGGCATTGGTAAGCGGCGACAGATCTCCCAGATCGAAGAGAAACGCCCGCTTTTCATAAAGAAACTGGACGAACAATCCAGGATCGCCCAATGGATCGTTCACCAAAGATGGATGTAAAATCGGTTTCATATTGAAAACCGCCGCTTAGGCGGTAACGTCTTCTTTTAATAAATAAGCCTCGATAAACCGGTCGATATCGCCGTCCAGCACTGCATCGACGTTACCCATTTCAACATTGGTCCGCAAATCCTTGACCATGCGGTACGGATGTAAAACATAGGACCGAATCTGACTTCCCCATTCAATTTTTCTCTTCTCTTTTTCCTTGGCCTTTTTCTCTTCGTCTTTCTTTTCCATTTCCACTTCGTAAAGACGGGCCCGGAGGACTTTCATAGCCGAGGCCTTGTTCTTGTGCTGGGACCGCTCATTCTGGCACTGCACCACAATTCCCGTCGGCTGGTGAGTGATGCGCACGGCAGAGTCCGTTGTGTTGACCCCCTGGCCTCCCGGACCGGAAGCGCGGTAGACATCTACTTTAAGATCATCAGGATTAATTTCGACTTCCACATCATCGGCGATCTCCGGGTACACGAACACCGAAGCAAAGGACGTGTGCCGCCGCTTGTTGGAATCGTAGGGAGAAATGCGCACCAGCCGATGCACCCCAATCTCCGCCTTCAGATATCCGTAGGCGTAATCACCGGTGAAATTGACCGTGGCGCTCTTGATCCCCGCTTCTTCGCCGTACTGCATATCGAGGACTTCGGTTTTGTAATCGTTCCGCTCGCCCCAGCGGATGTACATGCGCAGTAACATTTCCGCCCAGTCCTGCGACTCGGTACCACCTGCACCGGAATTGATGGCGAGAATAGCGTTGTTGCCATCACTCTCACCGGAAAGCATGGCTTTCAGTTCCGCCGCTTCCAGCTGCTTTTCCAAACTGGCAACCGTTGTCTCACATTCTTTCAGCAGGGAGTCATCTTCCTCTTCGGCCAACAAAACCAATGTGGCTTCCAAATCTTCGTTTTCTTTGGCCAGATCTTTCCAGAGATTGACACTGCGCTGAAGGTTCGAACGTTTTTGCAGGGTTTTCTGGGCGGCCTCGTTATCGTTCCAGAAATCAGGGGCAGCTACTTCTTTATCGAGCGATTCAAGTTCTTTTAATTTGTTATCGACGTCAAAGAAACCCCCGGATGCGCTCGATACGTTGGATCATTTCCTGATGCTGTTTTTTCAGCTCGTCAATCATGAATCACTCCCTGACAAAAATGTTAATGGTATCTATGGTCACTACTGAAATCTGCAGTCAACTCGAATTTCGGATCGGGTAGGGATGGTCGAAGAAGGGGTCGTTCCGGTTGTTCCGCTTCACGGCCTTGAGAAATTCAGAAGCTTCGAAATCATCCTCAAACACAGAGCCGCTGGATTCAACTAAACTCCCGTTTTGGATCATATCCGTATTTTCGATCCAGGACAAGTTTCGTTGAACGCTCTTGGGCAAATTGGAAGTATATTTCCGGAGCACTTCCAAAGCCACCCCGTTATCCCTGAGATTTGCCACGCAAACCGTCGCCACGCGCTCCGGATCTTCAAAAAAAGAAACCTGCTGAAACACCAATTCCAAAGTTTTCCAGTCGCGCGGTTTCAACATATTGCTTTTTCCATACAGGTTGGTGGCCAGAATACCCTCTTCCGTCAGAGACTGCGCGATTTCGCGGTAAAATTCCAGGGTCTTTAAATGATACGGCACAGACCCGCCTTTAAAAGCATCCAACAGCACCAAGTCATACTTTTGGCGGCTTTGTTTAACAAAAGCGCGTCCATCACTTTCGAAAACCCGTATCCCCGAACCCGTTTTGAAACCGAAATAACGCCGGGCCAGTTCTGTCACGCGACCGTCCACTTCCACCACATCTATCTGGATGCCCGGGTAGACTCCGCTCAAAAACCGGGGAAGCACACCGCCTCCCAGGCCGATCATCAAAATTCGGGAGGGATTCGGGTTCCACATCAAAGGAGCGAGCAAAAGACGGGTATAGATCAGTGCCAGGTCAACCGGCCGATCCAGGTCGATCCGGGTCTGCAAATAGAACCGTCCTTTGCCCTGGAACCACATTTCCCTCAGGTTTTCTCGCTCGACGACGAAAATATCATTATAAGAAGACCGGGATCGGTTCAGAATTTTAAATTGCTGAGTTTCCGTAGTCATATTCCGTATCTGGAGCAATGTCAAAAGACATCGACCTCAACCCTGGAGCGCTCAAAATCTGCCAGTTCCGGCTAATAAATACAAAAGTTTTTAAAACGGCCAGCACTTATGATACCATGAACTTATTGGTCGATTTTTGCTATTTCCCTGTATATTCAAGCCCCGGAGCCCTTTCCGGCGGCGCTGTAATATATTTTAAAATTTCCTCTGTGGATGGAGTCCTGGAATGCCAAAAAAAGTCTTAAAACATAAAGTCGGGCTGGAACATCACGGCATCAAAAACGCCAAGGAGATCTTCTGGAACCTGACAACCCCCGAATTATACGAACATATTGTGAGAAACCAAGAGGGTGTTATTTCCCACCTGGGACCGATTTGTGTTAAAACCGGTGAACATACCGGCCGTTCCCCCAACGATAAATTTATCGTTCAGGAGCCCACCAGTCAGGACAATATCTGGTGGGGTAAGGTCAACAAACCGTTTCCCGTTGACAAGTTTGATGCACTGTATGCTCGCGTCCTGGCTTACATGCAAGGAAAAAATCTTTATGTGCAGGACTGCCTGGGCGGATCCGATCCGAATTACCAGCTCCATATCCGCGTGATCACGGAAATGGCCTGGCAGAGCCTATTCGCGCGCAACATGTTCATCCAAATCAGGGACCTGGAAAAGCTGGAGAACCACAGCCCGGCGTTTACGATCATTGGATTGCCCAACTTCAAAGCGGTTCCGGAAATCGACGGCACTAATTCCGAAACTTTTGTCATTGTGGATTTCAGCAAACAGTTGGTCCTGATCGGGGGCACCCGGTACGCAGGTGAAATCAAGAAATCCGTCTTCTCCATTCTCAATTACCTGTTGCCCTACAAGCACAACGTACTGTCCATGCACTGCTCGGCCAATCTGGGAAACAAGGGTGACACCGCTATCTTTTTCGGCCTGTCCGGAACGGGTAAAACCACTCTGTCGGCAGACTCCACCCGCAAACTGATCGGAGACGATGAGCATGGCTGGAGCGAAGACGGCGTATTCAATTTTGAAGGCGGCTGTTATGCCAAGGTGATCAAACTCAATCCAGAAGCGGAACCGGAAATTTTCGAATGTACGCGTCGATTCGGAACTCTTTTGGAAAACGTGGCCATGGACTACAACACACGGCGGCTGGATCTGGACGATTCCAGTTTCACGGAAAACACCCGCGCGGGTTATCCGCTGACGCACATCAGTAATTCGGTGCCGGACAGGCGGGGCGGCCATCCCCAAAACGTAATCATGCTGACCTGTGACGCTTACGGCATCATGCCGCCGGTGGCTAAACTGACTCCCGAGCAGGCCATGTATCATTTCATTTCCGGATACACCGCCAAGGTAGCTGGAACCGAACGTGGTATGAGTCGTGAACCCTCAGCCATTTTCAGCACCTGCTTCGGTGCGCCCTTCATGGCCCTGCATCCGTCGGTCTATGCCAACCTATTGGGTGAAAGAATCGACAAGCACAAGGTCGACTGCTGGCTGGTCAACACCGGTTGGACAGGAGGACCCTACGGTGTCGGCAACCGGATGGAAATTGCCCATACCCGTGCCATGATCAACGCGATTCTGAACGGCGACCTAAAGAAAGTACAACTGAAAACGGACCCGATTTTCGGCCTTCAGGTTCCCGAATCCTGTCCCGGAGTGCCCAACGAAGTACTCGATCCCAGAGGCACCTGGAAAAATCCTGAAGCCTACGATGAAAAAGCCCGCGAACTTGCGGAGCAATTTGTCGAAAACTTCAAGGAATACGAAGACAGCGTCGGACCGGATGTTATTGCGGCGGGACCGCAGTTACCCGCCGGCAAAAAAGCCGCGATCAAACAAATCAAGTAAACCCTAGACGAGGGAAGTTACAGGTCACGCTGGGGGGTGACTAAATCGTGAAAAACCGTCCGCTCATTGCCATCACCATGGGCGACCCCTCAGGGATCGGCCCGGAAATTATTGTCAAGGGACTGACCACTCCGTCTAGTGCCTGCCGCATTGTGGTCATCGGCGATGCTGCGTGGCTCCAGCAGCACGCATCGCAATGGGCGCCACATCTTTCGATCCATCCCATCAAAGACCTCAATGAAACACGCCGAGAGCCCGGTGTGCTGGAAGTGTTGGATCTCCAGAACGTTCCTGAAAATCTAAAAATGGGTTACGCCTCCGCCGAAGGGGGAAAAGCCGCGGTCGAGTACATTCGCAAAGCCGTCGATCTGGCGACCGCGCATCGGGTACATGCCATCACCACAGGCCCCATCAACAAGGAAGCCATACATCTTGCAGGATTCAAGTATCCAGGTCATACGGAAATGCTGGCGGACTTCACACACACTCCCGAAGTTGCGTTGATGCTGGCAGGAGGAAGCCTGCGTGTGGTGCTGACCACCACTCACGTTCCCCTGAGTGATGTTAAAGATCTCTTAACACGTGACCGCATTCTGAAAGCCATCCGATTGACCCATCAATGGCTGACGCAGGTGGGTATTGAGCATCCGAACCTAGCGGTTACCGGGCTCAACCCGCACAGCGGCGACGGAGGCATTTTCGGCGACGAAGAATCCAATATCATTATCCCGGCCATCGTAGCCGCTCAGAAGGAAAACATTGAAGTCTCCGGTCCATTTTCTGCAGACGCCTTGTTCGGTAGAATTCATGAAGCCTCTTACGACGCCGTCATCACCATGTATCACGATCAGGGCATGATCCCGATCAAAATGGCGTCGATGGACCGTGCGGTCAATATCACCCTGGGCTTGCCTATCATCCGCACGTCGGTAGACCACGGCACTGCGTTCGACATCGCCGGCCGTGGTATCGCCAAACCGGACAGCTTACTGGAAGCACTCAAGATTGCGACGGCACTCGCTCAATCTTCTTTTGTATCCTCATGAGAAAAAAACAACCACTCGGGCAGAACTTCCTGACCGATTCAAATATCGCTTCTGAAATCGTTCGCCTAGCCAACATTCAACCGGATGGGCAGGTGGTGGAAATCGGGCCCGGTAAAGGAATCCTGACTCAACTCCTGCTGAAACAGGCCGGATCTCTGATGGCAGTGGAAGTCGACCCCAGACTGTGCGGGCTTCTGCGCCGGCAGTTCGGTAAGAATTCAAAATTCCAACTGGTGGAAGCTAATGCGATGACCTACGACTATGGAACTGCAGGAAACCGCTATCAGGTCGTATCAAACCTTCCCTATTACGCCGCCATGCCCATTATGAAACGGCTGATCCACTACAAGGAGCACATCACAGACATGACGCTGATGCTCCAAAAAGAAGTGGTAGACCGCCTCGTAGCCCGACCGGAGACCCGGGCCTACGGATCGTTATCGGTATTCACGCAGTTCCACTGCCACGTGGAGCGTCTTTTGGAAGTAAAAAGAGAGTCATTTTATCCGCCCCCGAAGGTACACTCGTCGGTAATCCGTCTGACTCCCCTGGAGAAACCGCCGGTATCCGTCGACAACCTCAAAACGTTTCACCATGTCGTGAACACAGCATTCTTTCACAAGCGAAAAATGCTCCGGAACAACCTGAAAGGCTTGAACAAACCCTACCAAATGGATATAAAAAAAATAGAGGCCGCCGGCATCCAGTTGGACCGCCGGGGGGAAACCCTGACGCTGGAAGAATTTGCTGTTCTCTCCAACTTGATCGAAACGAACCATGACTGACCGCTCGCACACAACCGGAAAAGTCGCATTAGTCGGAGCCGGACCCGGTGACGAGGGCCTGTTGACCCTGCGCGGTAAAGAGTGGCTGGAACGGGCGGATGTTGTCATCTACGATCATCTGGCCAATGAACGGCTCCTGCGCTTCACCCCACCGGAAACAGAATTCATCTACGCCGGGAAAAAGGAAGGACGGGTCACACTCTCCCAAGACCAGATCAATGCCCTGCTGATCGAAAAAGCGAAACTCGGTAAAACCGTCGTGCGGCTGAAGGGCGGCGATCCGTTCATCTTCGGCCGGGGCGGAGAAGAAACCCACGCTCTCAAAGAAGCGGGTATCTCATTTGTCGTCGTGCCGGGAGTCACCTCCCCTATCGGTGTTGCGGCTTATGCGGGAATCCCGCTGACCCACCGCGATTTTTCTTCGACCCTTTCGATCATTACCGGAAGCAACGAAAAGGGCAAAGAAGATGAGCACATCGACTGGGAAAAGATTGCCAGCCGTTCGGGGACCCTCATCTTTCTGATGGGTGCCCGCAAACTAAAGCGCATCACGGAAAATTTGATGAAGTACGGCAAATCCCCCGACACACCCATTGCGGTAATCCAATGGGGAACAACCTATCGGCAGAAAACGTGGACTGGAACATTGAACACCATCGCCGATATCGCCACGAAAGAAAACATCAAACCCCCAGCACTGACCATTGTGGGAGAAGTCGTTAATTTAAAATCGCACACCGATTGGTACGAAACTCTGCCGTTGTTCGGTAAAACTCTGGTAATCACTCGCCCGGAAGAACAATCGGAAGCTTTCGTGAACGGGCTGCTAGAGCGCGGAGCTGAACCGTTTTTATTTCCCGTGATCGAAACCGTACCACCGAAAGACTGGAAACCGTTGGACGATGCGATTCAAACACTGGACAGTTACGACGGCTTGATCTTCACCAGCGTCAACGGCGTTAAATTTTTCCTTCAGCGCCTTAAGGAAAACAAGAAAGACGTACGCGAATTAAAAGGATTGAGGCTATACGCGATCGGACCCAAAACTGAACAGGCGGTCAACGCGTTGGGTATTCCCGTGGATGTCGTTCCGGAAAATTTCGTCGCTGAATCGTTGATCGAAAGCATCGGCAAAGAAAATATCAAAGGAAAACGGTTTCTGCTGCCGCGCGCCGCGGTTGCCCGCGAAACCCTGCCCGACCAATTACGGGCACAAGGCGCAACCATCAATGTCGCACCGGCTTACCGGACTGTCCGGCCACAGACCGATACCGGCGAATTGGCTCGCCGCTTAAAAGAGGGAAGCATTCATGCCGTCACCTTCACTTCATCCTCAACAGTGACACACTTCATGGAACTGATCGGCGAAGAACTTCGTCCAAAACTCAAGAAGATTTCTGTCGCCTGTATCGGACCGGTGACGGCCAAAACCGCAGAGAAAACCGGATTGAAAGTCGACATCATGGCCAAAGAGTATACGGTGAACGGTCTGATCGCCGCGTTGGAAAAGTATTTTGGCCGACCATGAAAAGGCCCATAACTTGTTGTAAAGAATAAAGATAAATCATCTCCAAGCGAGAGAATCCCGCGCTAAATTTCGGGCTCTTTTCAAACCCTCCATATAATCTTGTTTAAATCCTCAAAAAAGGTACAATTTCTTTCATCCATTTGTATTCAATGAAAGGATTGTTTAACAACCATGCGATCCATCCGTGTCAGCCATATACTATTGACCACACAGGACTTGGCTCAGACCATCTGCGATATGTTGAAGGAAATCGACGACCGGGAACTGCTCTTCAAAACGTTCGGGAAGCTGGCAAAAAAATACAGCGCCTGCGGGACCCGTGACAAGGGCGGAGACCTCGGGTTCCTCGAGTTCAATACCAACGCCAAGGAACTGGAAGACGCCGCTATGGAACAACCTCTTGGTGAAGTGGGTGGACCCGTGCACAGCAAATTCGGATACCATGTGTTTGTCGTCACCGAAGAAGAGCAGATGGGCGATACCGGAATCGACGGCATCCACCAAGTCTCTCTCCGTTAATCCTGACATCGCCGCCCAGCCTCATGATTGAATCCATTTTACAAAAATCACTTGAAGGCCAGCGCATCAACGATTCTGAAGCCGTGCAGTTATTTGAATGCACAGATATGAATCTGCTTGGTAACGTGGCGACACGTCTCTCCCGCAAACGCCGTGAAACCGACAGTGATGTGGTCACCTACATCATTGACCGCAACATCAATTACACCAACGTCTGCATCACCGACTGCTCCTTCTGTGCCTTTTATCGTCATGAAGGCCATGACGAAGCCTACGTCCTGCCGTTCGAAACCATTGCCAACAAAGTGGAAGAGATGATCGCTATCGGTGGACGGCAGATTTTAATGCAGGGCGGTCATCACAAGGATTTGCGCATCGATTATTTTGAGGATTTGTTCAAGCGGCTTAAAGATCGGTTTGATGTTCACCTGCACGCCCTGTCTCCGCCGGAAATTGTCCACATCACCAAAATTTCGAAGATTCCCTTGAAGGAAACGCTGGAGCGTCTGATCGCCGCAGGGCTGGATTCCATTCCCGGCGGCGGCGGAGAAATTCTGGTCGACCGGGTTCGCAAGATTATCAGTCCTAAAAAATGTTCTTCCGATCAGTGGCTGGAGGTGATGGACCAGGCACATCGACTGGGACTCTCAACCACAGCTACCATGATGTACGGTCATGTGGAAACTCTGGAGGAGCGCATCGAACACCTGCTTCGCATCCGCGATCAACAGGATAAAACAGGGGGGTTTACCGCGTTTATCCCCTGGCCGTTTCAACCCGGACAAACGGACCTGGCGGGCCGCATTGAACCACCTTCCAACACGGGACTGGACTACCTGCGCACGCTTGCCATCTCCCGCATCGTGCTGGATAACATCGATAACATTCAGTCTTCGTGGGTCACACAGGGACCAAAGATCGGCCAAATGGCTTTGTACTATGGCGCGAATGACATGGGAAGTGTGATGATGGAGGAAAACGTGGTGTCCGAAGCGGGTACCATTTATCACCTGGACGAGAAGGAAATCTGTCGACTGATCACCGACAGCGGGCATACGCCGCAGAAACGGAATATGCGTTACGAGTTTGTTTGATTCAGGTGTATGCGGGAGATTTTTTATACCAGCCGATACCCCGGCGCATCAGGACATTGATCACCGCCGCCGCCGGTACCGCGAGAAAAACACCGAGCAGACCAAACAGTTCTGCGCCCACCAGCACCGCCAGCATGATCGCTACCGGATGCAATCCCACCTGATCGCCCACCACGCGGGGAGTAATGACCATTCCTTCCAGCATCTGCACCACCGCAAACACGACGACCACACCTAGAATCGGACTGAACTCCTGAAACTGCAGAAAAGTCAGCACGGCCGCCGGCACAAAGCCGAATACCAGGCCGAGGTAGGGAACCAGATTAGCGTATCCGGCCAGGATCCCGATGAACAAACTCATGGGTGTTCCACAGGCGAAGAGTCCGGCGCTGTACAAACCCGCCATCAAGGTAGCCACCATCAGTTGACCGCGCACAAAACGCGACAGGACCCGGTCGATTTCCTTGAAAATATCGATGAACTGATCGCGGATACGTGGAGGAACCATATTCGTTACTTTGGTATTGATATAGTCGAAATCGCGCAGAAGATAAAACATGGCCACCGGAATAATGAACATATTCACAGCCACCAGAATCGCGTTGAACAAACTGGAAAGCGAAGACCATAGAAAATCCGTCAGGTTTCCGAGAATCTGAACGGGAAGTTCCCCCATCTTTTTCATTCCTTCGTTCACGGCTTCCTGGATTTTACCCGGCTCCAACCAGGCAATATTTTCGATCAAGGGGCGTCCCCAATCCTGAAGGAGTTGCAGGTAATTGGGAAGATTGGCGGCCAGATGTTCCATCTGCACACGCAACAGCGGAACCAAAACCACAGTTCCCGCCAGCGTCACCAGAAAAAACAAGGCCAAGAGAAGAAT
The DNA here is from genome assembly GCA_028278405.1 of Nitrospinaceae bacterium. Classification (GTDB taxonomy): domain Bacteria; phylum Nitrospinota; class Nitrospinia; order Nitrospinales; family Nitrospinaceae; genus SZUA-226. The sequence continues at coordinate 36,972 of JANQEK010000031.1, read as the reverse complement.
CACCGCCGGCGTGCGGGACAGTTTCCACTGTTCCATTTTATCCACCAGAGGATCCAGCAGATAAGCCAAAGCGAAAGCAATGAAAAAAGGCGTCACCACCCGGCGCGCCAGATACAGAAAAACCAATGCCACTCCCAGGGAAACCAGGAAGGTGATCAACAGTTTCTTGTTTTTGGGGTCCATAGTCAGAGATCTTCCATTATGGAAGGAGTAGAGCCCGAAGGTGTAGAGGGGGGATCCAGCAGTTCGGGATCTTCGGGGCCGGGTTCACCTGTACCCACCACGACATCGGGTTGAGGTTTGGGTTCCCAGTAACGTTTCATCGAGTCCAGGAAAAAGATAGCCATTTTTTTTCCGACCACTTCAAACGCCTCTAGTTCTCCCTTGAACTCTTCTTCAGCTTCGACCGATGCAAAATCACTTCTGGCCGCAATCACGGTGGATTGGGTGGTGGAAACGGCTCGCAAGGTAAGATTGGCCTGCACGGTGGTCAAACCCTCTTCATTTTTCTCGCCCAAACGCGTCGTGACCGCCGTACCTACAATAACAATATCCACTTTTGCTTTCAAGCCAATGTCTACAGCGGCATCGAGATCTCCCTGCATGGCTTCAAACACCACACCCTCGTCGACCATTTCGCTGATTTTTTCACGCGTCGTCACCTTCACCCCAGCCGCCAGAAATTTTTGCAGGATAGCTACCTCGGAAATGGGAACGTATTCCCAGAAGTCCGGTGGAACTTCCGCAGACAGGCTTTTCTCGCTGATCAAAACCACAGCGGTATTGGGCTTGACCAGTGAAGCCAGAATCCCCAGCTTGCTGAGCGCCCGGTTGATGGCCTCAGGAAAAAACACGATCTCCAGTTTGACCCGGCTGAATTGTTCTACATCGCTGTCATAAAATTCCAAAAACCGGTATTGCTTGACATATTTTTTAGGACGCTTCAACATTTTTGCCAGCGCTTTCCGGTTGCGACGATAGGCGGAACCCCCCAAAAGGTCCTGCAGGGCTTCAGTCAATGCGTTTTTAAATGCGTAACCCACCGCCAGGGCACGCCCACGGCTGTAGTTGCCGTTTTTAACAGAGGCTTTGCCTTCCACTTCATAGATCAATTGAGGCTCGCCCTTCGCCCAGGCATCCCCTGCAAGAAAACCAAAAAGAACCAGCAGAGACACCACGGCCCGAAAACCCGGAGCAAGTTTTTTATAAGAAATTTCATTGAGGATACGGATCATTTCTTGTCGGCCTCACGGACCAGTGCATTCAACGAACGGATTTCCTTTGGGGTCAAAAAACGGTAGGCTCCCAGCGGAACCTCCTTCAGGTTGAGCTTGCCGAATTCGGTGCGGTTGATCTTAACAACCGGATGTCCAACCTTCTCGCAAACTCGTTTGAGGTGACGGTACTTTCCTTCCGTCAGCTTTATGGACAGGACACTATTTTTACCTGTCGTTCTTTTGATATGAACATTCATGGGACCGGTGGGGCGGTTATCCAACCGCACTCCCCGGCGTAACCGGTTTAGAGCTTTTTCCTCAGGCACACCACGGACCTTCACCAGATAAGTGCGTGGAACTTTGGATTTGGGAGCCAGCAGTTTTTTTGACAAGTCGCCATCGTTGGTAAACAACAATAGACCTTCGGTATTGAAATCGAGGCGACCGACCGGATACACGCGCGCCGGCAAATCCTTGAAAAAATCCATTACCGTCGGCCGGGCTTTATCATCTTTCACCGTGGTCAAACAACCCCGAGGCTTGTTGAATAAAATGAAGACCTTCTTTTCCGGAGCGGGAATCAACCGGCCATTGACCTTGATCCGGTCCGCGTCCGGGTCAGCCAGCACTCCCTGTTGACGCACAACGGTGCCATTAACCGTTACCCGGCCTTCGTCGATCAGACGTTCCGCCTCACGCCTGGAAGCGATACCGGCGTTGGCGATGATTTTCTGTAAGCGTAGTGCCATAGGAACAGGAACGGAGGATTGAATATCAAGCATTGCCCGTTTCCGGGTCGCGGGCTCCGGTGGATGCTTCTTCGCCGACGGTTTCCTCGGGGAGATCGGTATCGGCAGGAGGCAGATCATTGTCCTGATTATTGAATGTCAATTCACCCTGCTCGGGTTCGACCTGTCCTTCAAGCTCTTCGTTGAAATCTTCCAGAGTCGGCATTTCACTCAGATCACGCAGGCCGAAGTATTCGAGAAATTTCTGGGTGGTGCGAAACATCATGGGCTTGCCGGGAACATTCTTGCGACCAGCGGGACTGATAATTTTTTTCTCGAGAAGAGTGCGCACAACACCACTCGAGTCCACCCCGCGGATTTCATCGACTTCCGCACGTGTCAACGGCTGCTTGTAAGCGATGATGGCCAGTGTGTCCAACGCCGCCCGCGAAAGCTTGAAACTTCTATCCAGTTTCAAAAGTTTTCGAATCCAGTCCGAATACTCCGATCGCGTGCACAACTGAAACCCGTCGGCCACTTCAACAATCTGCAGGTTTTTGGATTGGTAGTCCTCCTGTAGTTCTTTCAAGACAGCTTGCAAATCTTCTTTGCTGGACCGTCCCAGAAACGTCTGGTACAACAAATCCGCGCTGACCGGCTGGTCGGAAGCCAGCAGGAGGTTTTCGACAATGGGTTTTAACTCGTTAGGTTCCACGGCAAATCCTCGTTGTTCGGGTCATTTTATCCTGTATGTAAAGCCACCGCAAAATTTAAATTGGAACCCTCAGTTTTTGAAATATTTACTGAGAGTAAGACCCTGGGAGTGGTAATGGGAATCGATTTTCTTCCCATAGACCCGGGTGGGTTTGTCGATGATTCGCTCAAATTTCAGGCGGCAGAACGTTTGACCGTCTTCAATCATGAATGGTACGTCATGCGGGCGGACTTCCATCACCGCACGGGTCCCCTGCCCCTTGATCGATGACGTGCCCTGCCAGCCGAAGCCGGGATCGAAAAATCCGGCATAGTGAGTCCGCAACTCGCCGCTGTTGGGTTCGTAAGCGATCATCTCCCCGACCAAATCGGGCCAAATACAAATCTTTTCCTTGGACATCATGATGTAAAAACTTTCCGGCTCCAGGATCAACCGGCTTTTCCTGCCGGTCAGATGCACCGGCTCCCAGAAATCCTCCGGCTTGTAATAATTTTTTTTCGAGAGATCGATCACACTGCTATTGGTTTTGGCCTTGTACGCAACGACAGGGTTTTTTCCCTGCCCGGCCAAATCCACACTGATGAACAATCCGCCATCAATTTTCACTTTCTCTGTTTTGACGGGAGGTCCCTTGATATCGTAAAGAATCGGTTTTTTGCGAATCAGGCTTTTCAGCTTGGGATCGGGTATCCCCGGATCACCCTGAAAAAGGCGCAGTTGGTTGAGGGTGATTCCCTCTTTCACCTTCACGGGAAAAGACCGGGAAATGACTTCCAGGTAAAGTTTGCCTTTGTAGCCGGGTGTGATTTCGTCAAACCGGTGACCATGGTCGATGATCACCCGCGTGAACATGTCCAACCGCCCGGTAGAGCTTTTTGGATTGGTGACCCCATAGACCGAAGACGGCAGATCCAACTCTTCCAGCAGCGGAATCAGGTAAATGGCCCCTTTCTCAAGAATGCCTCCATCCCGAAGGTCCACCTCATAAAGCTGAAGGTCTTTCAATTTGGCCGCCACCGTTTCATTCTCCGGCAGAAAACTGCTCTGGACCCGGTAAGCCTTCTCTCCCAGTCGCAAATCCAGGCTGACCGGTTGAATCTGGGAATCCCACAATGTACTGGCCGTTTGAATGATGCCCTGATGACAACCCAACTCGATCCAGTGATCCGACAGGTAACCGGACTTTCCTTTGAGATGACTTTGAAGCGATTTTTTGACGAGCGATTTAGCGGTTAATTTTTTCATGCAATGTTCGAAGATTTATCCGGTTTTCATCCTTCGGAAACAAAGGGGTCCGGAGCGGAGGCCAAAGATCAGGAAGGGCTTAAAATCCAATTGACAGGCCGTTTAGAGGTATGATTAAATCCTAATACTCTTAACTTTGCAAGCCTAGATTTAGGGATTTTCGGGTATTTAGATGCCTTTATACGAATATTATTGTGAAGATTGCCGGAAGGACTTCACACTGCTGCAATCGGCCTCGGTCAACAAGCAGGAAACCGTTTGTTCGGAGTGTAATTCCTCCAATGTGCACCCTCAAATGTCCTCTTTTTCATCCAAAATACCGCCGAGGACTGAGTCCAGCGCCGTGAAAGCAGGACCGGTAACCGCTGACGAGTTGCCCGACAAAGGGGTTTTGAATCTTCCAATACCCAAGCACGTGTCTGAATATCACGATTAAGAACCCAAACCCAGCCAACGGGCTTAGAGCTAACTTATTGATTTATATAGCTCTATTTTCATAAGGCTTACATGAGCAAGAATAAAATCCGCCACACCGAGCACGTCTCCAAATCCATTCCCGTTGTTAAACCCCTGCTCTACGTCCTTCTGATAGGAGGAATGATCTGGGGTCTGGTCTATTTGTTCCGGCCCTCTGGCAATCTGGTTCCCTATAACAAATACAAAAAAACCGATGTCAGCACCCAGGCGCCGGAGGAGGCCCCGGTGAATGGCAAGCAGAAACCGGCTTCTCCCGCCGGGGGACCTGATACCCCCGAGCAGGTAGCCCAAAACGATCTGGGGCAAAATGCACAGGATTTTGACAAAACAGTTTCCGACCCGGTGGTTCCAGAGACCAAACCCCCGGTTGATCTGCCGCGGGAGACACTGGAGCATATTTCCAAAGGGATGAACCTGGCGGAAAACGGAAAATATGAACGGGCTGAAGTGGAATTTGAAAAAGCCGCCGAGTTGAGTCCCAATTCGCCGGAGTTGTTTTCCATCTGGGCGGCGGCTCTCCGTATGCAGAAAAAATTCAAGGGAGCCAACCGGCGTTTCGCCAGAGCCTACGAACTGGCCCCGGAGGATGAAGAAATCGTTTTCAACTGGGGCATGTCGCGCCTGTTCGAAAAGAATGCGGATGCGGCCATCGACCTGTTTCAAAAAACTCTCAAGCTGAATCCCAAAAATCATCTGGCCTACAACTACCTGGGTAAAAGTTATGGCCTGAAAAAGGATTATCCCAACGAAGAAGCCAATTACGTGAAAGCGCTGGAACTCAAGGAGGATTTCGCACAGGGTCATTTCAATCTTGGTATTGTGCGCAGTCTACAGAAGAATTTTGAGGGGGCGGCACCGCATTTCACGCGGGCCATTGAACTGGACAAACAATACGAAAAACCGTTTGTGGTGCAGTTTCTCACAGCGATGGGACTGAAGAAAAAAGGCATCGGCCCGCAGGAAGCCAACCTCGTACCTTCCTCCAAGAAAAGCAAAGAGCAAAAATCTTCGAAGGGAGCCGCTGACGAAACCAAAAAAGCGGAGGGGTCCGACCACAAGATGGAAGGATCGGATTCCAAAATCATCAAACCCGTTACTAACGTCAAAGGCAAGATCACCATCAATAGTTTGCCGGTAGACAACCGCGGGGTAGTAATTCTGGAAACCAAGAGCAAACTGAAAGTTCCCAAACAATCAACACAAGCTATCAAAATTTTTCAAAGGGAGCTTCAGTTTCAGCCTTCCCATTCAGTAGTGATGATCGGGTCCAAAATCACCTTCGTCAATGATGACCGTGAAGTACACAACATTTATTCCAAATCTTCGGGCAACCAGTTCAATCTGGGCGCCATGGCTGCCGGCGCTTCCCGCGAAATTCGCCTGGAAACACCGGGACCGGTCATTCTGCGATGCAACCTGCACAAGGATATGATGGGAACGGTGTTCGTGGTGCCCAACGGATATTTCGCTCAGACCAACGCCGACGGAGAATATCAATTTGATAATGTAAAAAGCCAGGAGTACATCCTTGAATTCTGGCATCCGCAGATGTATCCGGAAGACGTGGAGAAAAACGTCAGAAGCGTCAAGCTGACCGGGAAAGACGAAAAGTTCGATTTTAAAATTGCCTCTGCTTCCAAGCCGGGAGAAATACACGATCTGGTCGATGCCACCGACTACAACCTGGTGGTCGATAATATTGAAAAGGAAATGCTGCAGGCTATCAAGGATTGGGACAAGGGCAAAAAATTCATGCCGCGTAAACGCATGCTGAAAGCTATCACCAAGTATTACGACGGCGAAGGACTGAAAGGCGCGATCGCCAAAAGTTTCAGCGAACAACGCAGCCTGAAACTGGAACAAGCCATGGACGAGATACGCAAACAAGTCTCCGGTATCGGCGCCAAGGAAAAAATTACAACCGCATCCCTGAATTTCAAGGCCGAGCGCGTCCTGGCCCAGCTACGAAACAACGTCAAGGAACTGGAAAACCGTCTGAATCCCAAACCCTAGCTGCCCTACCGGAAAAGAGATAGTTTTTCATAAAACGTAAAATCGTTTATATATTTGCACTCTTTAAGAAGAGCATTGTATATGACGCTCCCTTTCTTTAAAGGAAGGAGCATAAAAATGGGCCAGCGTCACGCTGGCCGGCTGTTTGATTTTACCCATCTGGAATGATATTTTGTGCCTATGAGTCTCCGCCTGTATAACACCCTGACCGGACAAAAAGAGGAATTCACCCCGCTCCAACCGGGCAAAGTCGGCATGTATGTGTGCGGTGTCACCGTTTATGACTACTGCCATGTCGGACACGCGCGCGCCGCCATCGTGTTTGACACCGTTTACCGCTACCTTCAGCACCTCGGTTACGAGGTGAACTACGTCCGTAATTTCACTGACATCGACGACAAGATCATCAAACGCGCCAACGAAGAAAATATCGATTGGCAGGAGGTCACGAAAAAATACATCGAAGCGTTTTACGAAGACATGGGTCAATTGAACATTGCCGTTCCGACCACTGAACCCAAAGCGACCGACCACATCGACGGCATGCTTGCCATGGTGGAGTCGCTCATCGACCAGGGCAAGGCTTACGAAGCGGATGGTGACGTCTACTTTTCCATCAAAAACTTTCCCGAATACGGCAAATTGTCGGGCAGGAAACTGGAAGATATGAGGGCGGGCGCCCGCGTCGAACCCGGCGAGCATAAACGTGATCCGCTGGATTTCGCCCTCTGGAAAAAAAGCAAACCCGGCGAACCGTCCTGGGACAGCCCCTGGGGACCCGGACGGCCGGGATGGCATATCGAATGTTCCGCCATGGGGCGGCATTTCTTAGGGAAACGGTTCGATATTCACGGCGGCGGCAAGGACCTGGTGTTCCCCCATCACGAGAATGAAATCGCCCAATCCCAGGGCTGCTCCGGCACACCGCCGGTCAAATACTGGCTCCACAACGGGTTCGTCAACATCAACGAAGAAAAAATGTCGAAATCGCTCGGCAACTTTTTTACCATACGCGAAATCCTGAAACGGTATCACCCGGAAGTTCTACGCTTGTTTTTGCTGAGCCACCACTATCGCGGACCCATCGACTTTGCCGATCAATATCTCAATGAGGCGGAGAAGACGTTGGATCGGTTTTACGAGTTTTTCGCCACCGCCCAGGAAAAACGGGGCGAGCTGAAGGTTTCGGCCAGCGGGGATGAAAACGAGGGCATACGTTCGCAACCGTTCATCCAGAAAATCGAAGAGGCTATGAATGACGACTTCAACACCGCCGTTGCCCTCGCGCACATGAACGAAGAATTGCGTCATTTGAACAAGGCGATGACCGACCTGCAAAAGAAAAAAGGCGATTGGGCCGGATTCGATACCGCCGCAACTGCATTGAAATACGCCTGCCACTTGCTGGGTTTTCTGTACCACGATCCGAAAAATTACAAAGCGCGTGTGCTGGAAGCTAAAAAGGAAACACTGGGACTGGATGTCGATCAAATCGAAGCGTTGATCGCGCAGCGTAAAGCCGCCCGCGAAACCAAAGACTGGGCCAAAGCGGACGAGTGCCGCGATGCCTTGGCGGCCATGGGTGTGGTGTTGGAGGATAACGCCGAGGGAACTGTTTGGAAAGTCAAATGAGAACCGAAGCACATCTCTTTACCGACCGTTACATCAAATTTACGCAACTTTGTAACCGCACCCGGGTGGAAGAGGAGACGGAAGAGCGCATTCCTGAAAAAATCATCCGGTGCGTATGGAACGATCAGTTGATTGAAGCCCAGGAGCTGAAAACCACCGACGGACGGCCGCTGGAAATCATTTTTCCCGGCTACTGGAATTTTGGAAGCGGACCGGATTTCAAAAGCGCCGCTATCCGGGTGGACGGCAAACTCCACGAAGGCGACGTCGAGCTTCACGTCTACGGTTGCGACTGGAAGGCGCACGGTCATTCCGAAAATCAGGAGTACGATGACGTTATCCTGCATGTGTTCATGTGGAAAGGCCGCGGCCGCAAACCCATTCGAAAAGAAACGCCACCCAAAGCAAAAAATCTGTCGCGTCCTCATATCTACGAACTGGAGCTCAAGGATTATCTGAAACAGGGGCTACTGCAATTGAACGAGGAATTGGATTTCGACAGCTATCCCCTGCTCAATCAATTCAACACCGGCCTGTGCCACAAACCGCTAACCCTGTTGTCTCAGGAAAAGTTCACCGAGCTGCTGAAGAACGCCGGCGATGCGCGCATCCAAACCAAGATGGACCGGTTCCACGACCGCATCATCACCAAAGGATACGAACAGACCTTCTACGAAGGCGTGGCGGAAGCCATGGGTTATCCCAGCAACAAGCAACCCTTTCGTACCTTGGCGGAAAAAGTGCCATTGGAAGAGATCAAGCAGCTTATTTCCTATAGATTATCTAACAAAAACAAAGTTACCTTAATTCAGGCTTTATTGTTTGGAGTCTCTGGCCTCATCGATTTTTCGGATCTGCAAAAAGGCTCTTTTGCCAAAGACCGGGCTTATTTCACGGAGCTGCAGAAAACCTGGAACCGGCACAGGAAAACATTTGCGGGCCGCCTGATGGACCGGAAAGAATGGAAATTCGGTAAAATGCGGCCGGCCAATTTTCCTTATCGCCGGGTCGCCGCCCTCAGCCACCTGATTGTCCGCCATTGGGAATCCGGCCTGTTCGCCGATACCCTGGAATGCCTGAAGTCGACCCTTCCCACAATCCGGGAGAAAGGATATACTGGGGCCACACGAAACAAGGTCATGAGCTTTTTCTGTCTGGAAGCGGACGACTTCTGGGCCTGGCATTACACCCCGGATGGGAAAAAAATATCAAAAAAACAACAGCTTGTCGGACCGGATCGGTCGCGGGAAATCACGATCAACATCGTCCTCCCGGTCGCATTGATCTATGCCCGGGCCAGCAAATCGGAGCCTCTGGAAAAGGCGTTGAGTTCGTTATACCAGTCCAAAACCCGGACCGCGGACAACCAATGGATCCGGTTCATGAGCCACTACATCCTCGGGGACAAGGAGCGGTTATTGAAGGAATTGGACAGTGACCGGAAAACGCAGGGTTTGATGCAAGTGTATCAGGATTACTGCACCCGCAACCAAAACAACTGTCTGCGATGCCAGTTTCCGGGCGTGGTAGAGCGGTATTTCAGCTAAACAGGAGATTGTTCCCCGATTTTCCTCTCTAAAAGCGTCAAAACCCTTGATTCTATTGTGTTGAAACGATAGAGTGTGAGTACACAAACCCTCCCTACGGGAAAAATACGATTGATATGGACCATTTAACTGAACTGGAAAATCAAAGCGTTTACATTCTGCGCGAAGCGTACAAGAATTTCAAAAACCTGGCCATGCTGTGGTCGATCGGGAAGGACTCCACCGTCCTTCTGTGGCTGGCACGCAAAGCGTTTTTCGGGCATTGCCCGATTCCGCTGGTGCACATCGACACCAGTTTTAAAATTCCGAAAATGATTGAATACCGCGACAAGTACGCCCAGGAATGGGGGCTGAACCTGGTCGTCGGACAAAATAAAAAAGCGCTTGCAGAAGGCATGAACCACGAAAAGGGACGTATTGTCTGTTGCGAAGCTTTAAAAACCCAGGGACTGTCCCAAGTCATGGAGCAGGAAGGCTACACCGGTCTCATTCTCGGCATTCGCCGGGACGAAGAAGGCACCCGCGCGAAGGAACGTTATTTCTCTCCGCGCGATAAAAATTTCGAATGGAATTTCAAAGACCAACCTCCGGAATTGTGGGACCAATTTAAAACCACGTTCTCCGAAGGCACTCACATCCGCATTCATCCGTTACTCCACTGGACGGAACTCAACGTGTGGGAATACATCGAGCGGGAAAAAATTCCTATCATCGACCTGTATTTTGCCAATGAAGAAGGCCGTCGTTACCGGTCTCTCGGTTGCGCTCCCTGCACAGGATCGATCGAGTCCAACGCCAAGAACGTCCAGGAAATCATTGCTGAGTTGAAGGACACCTCTTCTTCCGAGCGATCCGGCCGCGCGCAGGATCAGGAAGATACCTACGCCATGCAGAAGCTCCGGGCGCGGGGGTATATGTAATGGGAAGCAACGGTCACAAAGAACCCCTGTCCGGCAAGCAAATGAAGCTGGTCATCGTCGGCCATGTCGACCACGGCAAGTCCACACTGGTGGGGCGCCTGATGGCGGATACCGACAGCCTGCCCACGGGTAAAATCGACTTCATCAAGGATATCTGTGACCAGCAGGGTAAGGCATTCGAATTCGCATTTCTCCTGGATGCTTTGGAAGAAGAACAGGAACAAGGCATCACCATCGACACTTCCCAGATTTTTTTCAAAACCAAGAAGCGTCCGTATGTCATTATCGATGCGCCCGGCCACAAGGAATTCCTCAAGAACATGGTTACCGGCGCGGCCAACGCCGAAGCGGCCCTGCTGCTGATCGACGCCTACGAAGGCGTGCAGGAGCAGTCTCGACGTCACGGATACCTCCTTCGCCTGCTCGGCATGAAGCAGGTTGTCGTGGTGGTTAACAAAATGGATCTGGTCAAACACGATCCGGAAGTGTTCTACAAGATCAAATCCGAATACACCGAATTTCTCAAGACTATGGGCGTAGAAGCACGGGAATACATTCCCGTCTCGGCCAAACTGGGTGAAAACATCGCCAAACGTTCCGAAAACATGACTTGGTACCAGGGACCCACCGTACTGGAAATGCTGGACCAGTTCGAAGACAAACTCCCGGAAATCAACCAGCCGTTTCGACTGCCGCTACAGGATGTTTACAAATTTGACGAACGGCGTATTCTCGCCGGCCGGGTGGAATCCGGCACAGCCAAAGTCGGCGACGAAGTGCTCTTCTCCCCTTCCAACAAAAAGGGCGTTATCAAATCCATTGAAGGTTGGAGTATAGACAAAGAGCCGAAAACCATTGAAGCGTCGCAATCTGTTGGCATCACTTTGACCGAACAGATTTTTGTGGAACGTGGAGATGTAGGCACGCTGATAAGCGATCCTCCAGTCGTTACCACCACCTTCGATGCTAACGTTTTCTGGATGGGGAAAAAGCATCTGCAAAAAGGAGAAACCTATCTCCTCAAGCTAACGACGCAGAATGTGGAATGTGAAGTAGCCCGGTTCAACAAGGCCATTGACGCCTCGACGCTGGAGACTCTCCCCGACCAGGATTTCATCGCCAAAAATGATGTCGCAGAGTTGACTTTACGCACCCGGCAACCTATCGCCTTCGACCTGTTCAACACCATCGCCGAAACCGGACGGTTTGTACTGGTGGACGAATATGACGTCTGCGGCGGCGGAATCATCACTGGCTTCACTCCCCTGTCGGAAATCGACCGGTTCCGGGACGAAGCGCGCTACCGCGATTCGCATTGGATCAAGGGTGCGGTTACTGCAGACATGCGGGCTTACCGCAACGGCCATCGCGCCGCCATGATTCTCGTTACCGGCAAAGCGGGAGTCGGCAAAGCCGCCCTCGCGGGAAAATTGGAAGAGAAACTGTTCAACCAGAATTTCCAGAGCTACCTACTCGATGGACGTAACATTCAGGTGGGCCTCGGCGCTGACATGGATCAGGAGAAATATTTCTCCGACGGGGAAGCCCTCAGACGTTTTGGTGAAGTCGCCAAGCTATTTGTCGATGCCGGCCACGTCGTCATCTCCACCTCCAACGTGTTCAACCAGGAGGACCATTCCAATATCAGCCTACTGGTGGAACCGACTCCAATCGTGGAAGTCCAGGTCACCAACGACAAGTTCCCGAAAGGCAAGCCGGACCTCGTGCTGACCACCGAAGAAGCGGCAAACCATGAATCCGCGGTCCAGAAAGTCCTCGATTTCCTGAAGGACCAGAAAATCCTGACTGGCCATAACTATTCAATTTAAAAGGCCTTAAACAGGCAACGAAAATGGAATTGACTTTTTTTCCCTGACGTGACAAAGTGCCCGTTCATTTTGGCCCACAGGCCTTTCTCAGGAAATCAAAAAGAAAAACGATGCCCAAAGTTACCGTTCAAAATACTGAAACCGGCAAAACCCAGGAATTCAAAGTCGGCTACGGCGCCAACCTCCGCAAGGGTGCCGTGTTTAACGATGTCACCTTGTACAAAGGCATGGCCGCCCAGTTGAACTGCCGCGGTATGGGCATGTGCGGCACCTGCCTGATCGAAGTGGAGCCCCTGGAAAATGTGAACGGCCACTCCCTACTCGAAAAAATCCACCGCTTGGGACCCAACCAGAAACTCGGTTGCCGCGCCAAAGTTTACGGCGACATCACCGTTAAAGCCGCCCTCAAAGATTTGTAATTCTTCACCTCGTATTGCCTGAAGTAATCCACACTTTTTTTATTCTGCCATCCCTCTAATTTTCTTAATACATCTGCAAAAGGACCAACAACGGTAGGAGGGTCAATCCAACAGCGGCGATCAGGCCATGGATCAGGATATCCCATTTGCGGCTCATGGGAACGAGTGTGATAAAGTAGAGGCCGACCAGGTACTCCCAGATCGTGTTTTCGGAGTGAACGCCGTTCATAACCAGGAATAAAACCAGGCAAACCACGATCGTGATATAAAGATACAAATGCATCCGGATCAGGTGTTTCTCTTTTTTGAAAAACGCCATGTACAGTCCCAGGAAGATATTGACGATATTAAATATGATGGCGGCCACCACCCAGATTAAAGAAGGCGAGGCGCTGACTTGGGGAAAGACATCGGCAAACATAGAAACCTTTAGGTTTTTTTGATGAAGGTCAAATTAAGGGGAGAATTCTAACATGGATTTGGATTTAAAAGACCGCAAAGTCCTCATCACCGGCGCTGCAGAAGGAATCGGCCGGGCACTGGCGCTGGCATTTGCGAAAGCCGGAGCGCGCGTGGCTGGATGCGCCCGCACCCAACCCCGTCTGCACGCCCTGGAAGAGGAAATGGAGGGCAATGGCCATCTCCTGCAATCGGTCGACGTCACTCAAGCCGAGCAGCTCCAGCAATTTCACGACCGTGTGTTGGAAGAACTGGGCGGCCTGGATGTGCTGGTCAACAATGTCGGTTCTGTCGGCAAACTGACCGATTTTCACGAACTGACCGATCAGGACTGGCGGGATTCGTTCGAGATCAATCTACTTCCTGCGGTGCGCTTGTGCCGGCTTTTCATTCCCACCCTGAAACACTCGGGCGCGCCGCGCATCATCAACATCTCATCCGTCGCCGGTTCTCATCCCGGAGATATCTTTCCACATTACAGTGCCATGAAAGCAGGACTCTCCAACCTCACCGTGTCGCTGGCGCAGACGCTAGCGGAAGAACATATTCTAGTCAATTCGGTATCTCCCGGCCCGGTGTGGTCCCGGTCGTGGGAAAATGAAGCGCATGAAGTTGCAAAGCAAACCGGCAAACCGCTTCATGAAGTGGAAGAAGGCATCAAAAACGGGACCGCAGAATCGGTTCCCTTAAAACGCATGGGCATGCCGGAAGACGTGACGGGACTGGTGTTATTCCTGGCGTCCGATCACGCTTCATGGATCACCGCCACTAATTTCACAGTGGATGGGGGTATCACGCAGGATCCTTATTAGGAAATATACGTTGCGAGAGCTAAATACGTTGGGTAAGACCTTCGTGGATTTCTTCGAACAGTTTTTTTAAATCGTATTTGTATTCCCAGGTGGGATAATCCTTCTTGAATTTGCTGACATCGCTGATCCACCAGATATGATCGCCGATGCGGTTCTGCTCCTCATAAGACCAATCCAGTTTATTGCCGGTGATCTCTTCGCACAACTGAATCGCTTCCAGCATCGAACAGTTGCTGTGCCGACCGCCCCCCATGTTGTAGACTTTGGCAACGCCAGGATTCTGATAAAAATGGTACAACGCATTCACCAGATCGTAGCTATGGATGTTGTCCCGCACCTGCTTGCCCTTGTACCCGAACACGGTGTACGGTTTTTTCTGCAGGGTACAAATCATAATATAGGAAAGAAAGCCGTGCAATTCAGTACCGGAATGCCCTGATCCGGTCAAGCACCCGCCCCGGAAGCACGCGGTTTTCATATCAAAATACCGTCCGTATTCCTGTACTAACAGATCACCCGCCGCCTTGGATACTCCGAACAAACTGTGAGTGGTATCGTCGATACTCATCGACTCGTCGATACCGTGCTCATAAAATGGATGGGTTTCATCAATCTCCCATCGTGTTTCCAGCTCCATAAGGGGAAGGGAGTTTGGAGTATCGCCGTACACTTTGTTGGTGGAAATGTTGATGAACACCGCTTCCGGGCAATGCCGGCGCGTCATTTCCAAAAGAACCAGTGTTCCGTTGGCGTTGACCGTAAAATCGGTCAAGGGATCGCGAGCGGCCCAGTCGTGTGACGGTTGCGCTGCACAATGAACGATCAGCTTGATGTCTTTTCCATATTCTTTGAAAAGACGCTCCATGTCTTTCTCGGAACGGATATCGCTTTCGTGGTGCCGGTACTCTGGAAAGTCTTTCTCCAACCGCTCACGGTTCCACTGTGTCGACGCTTCATCACCGAAAAACCGGCTGCGCATGTCGTTATCGATTCCCCGGACCGCCAATCCCTTGTCCATTAGAAAACGAACCGCTTCCGATCCGATCAATCCACCTGAACCTGTTACCAATGCAATATCCAACTCAGCTTTCCTTTTTTAAATCGATCAACGAGGCTGCCATTGTTCCAGAAATCGGACAATACGTTCAGCGGCGCGGCCATCCCACAACTCCGGGCAACGTCCCTGCTTGCCTCCCGTTTTGATGATATGTTCCGCTTCCCGGATGATCGTTTCCGGGGAAGTCCCGACCAGTGTGTTCGTTCCCTCGTCCAGAGTAACCGGCCGCTCGGTATTTTCCCGAATCGTCAGGCACGGCACACCCAGAACCGTGGTTTCTTCCTGGATGCCGCCGGAATCCGTCAACACCAGCTTGGCCTGACTCATCAGGCGAACCATATCCAGGTACGGTTGCGGTTCCAGCAGAATCAGCGATTTCACAGATTCCTCCAAACCGAACTCTTCAATACGCGTACGGGTTCGCGGATGCACGGTAAAGACAACTTTCAACTGCCTGGAAATTTGATGCAGCGCTTTCAATATGCCTGCAAACACATCTTTTCGATCCACGTTGGAAGGCCGGTGCAAAGTTATCACCGCATATTCTTCCGATGGCAACTGCAATTGATCGAGAATGCGGCTGGTTTGCGCGGCACTCTCCCGGTGCTTCAAAAGCGTGTCCACCATGACGTTGCCTGCAAACTGTATTTTTTCCGGCGGCGTTCCTTCTTTCAGAAGATTTTCCCGGCCGCTCGGCTCGGTGATGAACAACAGATCGGACAAACGGTCGGTGACGACCCGATTGATTTCTTCCGGCATGTTCCAGTCGAACGACCGCAAACCCGCCTCCACATGAATCACCGGAATCTTTCGGTAGGATGCCGCCAGGGCGCAGGCCACTGTGGCGTTCACATCTCCCACAACCAGAACGGCGTCCGGGGATTCCTTTTCCAGCACCGGATCAAATTTCCGAACTGTTTCCGAGACTTGCCAGGCCTGCTCTCCCGAACCCACTCCCAATTCAATATCGGGGCGCGGGATTTCAAGCTGATCAAAAAAAACGTCATTCATATTCTGATCGTAATGCTGGCCGGTATGAAGCAGTACCGGAGTGATCTTGGGAGACGCTTTCATGTGCTCCATAATAGGAGCAATTTTCATAAAATTCGGCCGGGCGCCGACAATGTTCAGTATTTTCATGCTCGCAACGGGTATGGAATAGGCTCACAAGGTTTGCTAACCCTAGATGAAATCGCGGATTGCCAGATCAGGATATTTGCATTATCCTTAGAGTCACTGAAATCCGGTTTTTCCCTATCTTTTTAATATAACAGACTACCAATCCCTTAAAAACATGAATCCTCAAATCTTTCGAGAGTACGACATCCGCGGCATCGTGGGTCAGGACCTAACGCCCGAAAACGTCGAGCAGATCGGCAAAGCCATCGGTACCTACATCCGTCGCGAGGGTGGAAAAACCTTGAGTCTGGGTTGGGACGTCCGTACCAGTTCGGTAGGGTTCCGTGAAGTCATGACACGAGCGCTCAACTCAACCGGATGCGACGTGATCGATATTGGCCGTGTCCCGACACCCGTTGCTTATTTTTCTCTGCATCATCTGAAAACCGATGGCGGTGTGATGATTACCGGCAGCCATAATCCGCCGGAGTTCAACGGATTCAAAATCAGCCATGGCCTGCACAGTTTGTATGGAGATAAAATCCAGACACTGAAAAACCTGATCGACAAAAACGATTTTGAGACCGGGAACGGTACTTCCAGTACAACCGATATTCGTGAAGCGTATATGGACGCAATCTGCAAGGTCATTCAAATACCTCGAAAACTCAAGGTGGTGGTCGATGGAGGCAATGGATGTTTCGGGATCACCGGCCCTCAACTGTTGCGCAAACTCGGCCTGGATCCCATCGAGCAATTCTGCGAGCCCGACGGAAATTTTCCGAACCATCACCCGGACCCGACTGTTCCCGAATACATGCAGGACTTGATCAACCGTGTCCGATCCGAAAAAGCCGATCTGGGAATCGGGTTCGACGGCGATGCCGACCGGTTGGGAGTGGTCGACGATGAGGGCAATCTACTATGGGGCGATCAACTTCTGGTGTTGTTTGCACGCTCCATTTTAAAAACGCATCCGGGGACCGCTGTGGTGGGTGAAGTGAAATGTTCGCAAAACCTCTACGACGACATCAAAAAACACGGGGGTGTGCCGGTGATGTCCGCTGCCGGACATTCGCTGATCAAAAAGAAAATGCAGGAGACCGGAGCGTTGCTCGCCGGAGAAATGAGTGGGCACATGTGTTTTAAAGACAACTATTACGGTTTCGATGACGCGACTTTTGCTGCTTGCCGGATTCTGGAGATCGTAGCCTCCTCCCCGCAAAAACTCTCTGACATGCTTTCGGATTTACCGAAAACCTTCAGCACACCGGAAATCCGTGTCGACTGCCCCGACACTTTAAAATTCAAAATCGTTGAAGAGCTGACCGAACATTTCCGTTCCAGTTATGAGGTGGTGGACATCGACGGTGTTCGCATCCAGTTTGAAAATGGGTGGGGGCTGGTCCGCGCTTCCAACACGCAACCGGTGCTTGTATTACGATTCGAAGCAAAAACAGAAGCCCAATTGAAGGAATATCAGCAGATCGTCAATCAACAGCTTGAAAAGTATCAACCGGATGTAAAGGTCGGTTAACGCACCACCATTCCCGCATAACCCACCACCTGATCCATATTTCCGCTGATTTCACCCGAAGTCATGTATTTGACCAGCTCGGCTTGTGTCGCGCCCAGCTCCTTGCACGCGAACAGCATCACGGTTGCCGGGTTGACTCCACACATGGTAATCCCTTCCTTTTCGACTGTGTGAAACAATCCCTCCGGGTCCATTTTTAATATCTGATCGATCGCTTTATGATCTTTTTCAGAAGCGCGGGCATGACTTTCGTAATGAGTCATGTCGGAACTGGCTACAATCAGAACCGGGCGATCATACGAGCGGACCGCCTGCACAATGGCTTTGGCAAGCATGCGGCACTCGTCCAGATTCAAACGCATAAGACAGATAGGAACAAATTTAAACTGCTTGCGGAAATACTGAAGAAAAGGCAACTGAGTCTCCAGCGAGTGTTCCAAACGGTGAGCATCCTCATTCTCACGTGCGATCGGCAGGCTTTCCAGAATAGCGGCCGCAAGGTTGGTATCGATTTCCAGATCACCAAAGGGCATGATCCATGAACCGTGTGACGAGATGGCAATACGTTCACCCATCCCCGTATGATTGGGTCCGAGGAGAATCACGGTGTCCGGAATTTCAACCTGCGAATACACCGACCCCGCAACGTCCCCGGAATACACAAAGCCTGCATGTGGAGCGATCACACCTTTCGCGCTACCTGTCGGAGTTTTTGGCGCCAAATGGCGTTGCACTTCTTCGAGCAAGTCCTGGGGATCATTAGGATAAAATCTTCCGGCCACCGCCGGTGGACGAGCCATATGAGTCTCCCTAATTTCGCACTTCACCGGTCATAGGCACAAAGCGTACGCCGGTAATTTCTTCACGCTTCAATTGACCTTTTTCTTTGGTGATTCGCACCAAGTCCTGAAACAGCATTCCTTCCAAGGGCAGGATGATGCGTCCACCCTCTTTGAGTTGATCAATCAACGGCTGTGGAATTTCCGGCGCTGCGGCGGTCAACAGAATAGCATCGAAAGGAGCAAACTCCTGCCAGCCCTGATAGCCATCTCCATGCCTCACTTTGACATTCTTGTAACCCAATCGTTGGAGATCGGACCGCGCGTCATTCGCTAGGGCTTCGATGATTTCGATAGTGTAGACCTCTTTCACCAGTTCCGACAAAACGGCTGCCTGGTAACCTGATCCGGTACCGATTTCCAACACGCGATCCTCAGGCTGCAAGTGAGCGCTCTGGGTCATAAGCGCTACAATGTAGGGCTGAGAAATAGTTTGGTTTTCCCCGATGGGAAGCGGAAAGTCCGCGTATGCCAGGTTTTTATTATTATCCGTTACAAACTCATGGCGCGGCACCTTGAGCATGGCCGCCAGAACACCGGGGTCTTCAATATCGCGACCGCGCAGATCAACATCCACCATGCGCGCGCGTTCTTCTTCAAAGTTTATGGGGAGTGCGGGTTTTGGATATAGAAAAGACGGGAAGAATGAAGCGAGGAAGGAAAAAAACAGAACTCTAAAGGATGAGGCCGTTTTTCTTAAGCCACTCTTCCGCATCGAAGCGTTCACTGATGAACTCTTCAAATTCGATTTCTTTCTCTGAAAGTCTTGCGCCATCAATGTACTGCGCCTCTTCCGTCGCCTTCTTTTTGGTGCGGCGGGATTTCTTTTTGGGTTTTTCCTGAGCCTCTTCCACTTCCACCTCAAATCCTTCTGTCAAGGATTGCAGTTTCAACACAAGAACCATGAAACTTTGGGGGCAGATCTCATCCCGTTGTTGAATTTCTGAGACGATCTTTTTGACCTTGGGAGAATTCAATACCGCTTCAGTAATCGCTTTCGACAGCTTTTCGTAATCCCCGTCTTGGCCGCTGGAATGACTCACGACAAACCCCTTTCAAGAAAAAATCTGAATTAGCCTTCTAAATCTATTGTGACAGATATTGCCGAATATTTCATCTTAACTTTGGGCTCAACATAAACCTGTGCGAAAGCAATGTCAAGGCCAAGCGCTTATAACCGGTGTATAATCAATAGCGTGGCATGGATGGGTCGATTGTTTCAGCCCACTCTTCGATGCCTCCGCGCATGCTTTTCACGTTCTCAAACCCAATATCGATCAGGGCTTTAGCGGCTTTCAGACTGCGCACACCGGCTTTGCAGTGAAGCACAATTTCATCGGCCTTTTTCAGTCCGTTAAGTTTTTCAATTTTTCTTTCCTCGATGACATCCAACGGAATCAGTGTGGACCCGTCAATGCGGCAGATTTCGTATTCACCCTGGCCACGCACATCAACCAATGTAAAGTTCTTGCCGTTGTCCATCATCTGCTTGACTTGGGCGGGCTCAATTTCCAGCTCGCGGTCAGCAGGATTTTCCTGAGGCGGCAGGATTCCGCAGAACTGCTCGTAATCGATCAGCTCTTTAATCGTCGGGTTGTCACCGCAGATCGGACAATTTTTGTCCTTGCGTAGTTTCATTTCGCGAAACTTCAACCCCAGCGCATCGAAGATGACCAGGCGCCCGTTCAAATTGTCTCCCTTGTCGAGAATCAACTTGATGGCCTCGTTGGTCTGCAACCCGCCGACGATGCCACACAGCACACCCAACACTCCGCCTTCGGCACAACTGGGCACCAAACCTGGGGGCGGCGGCTCTGGATAGAGACATCGATAACAGGGCCCCGTGCGTGAATCGAACACAGACACCTGCCCTTCAAAACGCAGGATACAACCGTAAACGTAAGGCTTCTTCAGCAACACGCAGGCATCGTTCGCCAAGTAGCGTGTCGGGAAATTGTCCGTACCGTCAACAATGATGTCCCAGTCTGCAAAAATCCTCATTGCATTTTCGGAAGTGAGACGCTCGTTGTAAGTAACCACTTCCACATCCGAATTCAGATCGGCGATACGGTTTTTGGCAGATTCGACTTTCAGTTTGCCGACAGTAGATTCGCCATGGGCAATCTGTCGTTGCAGGTTGCTTTTATCAACAACATCGAAATCGATCAATCCCAACTTGCCGACGCCCGCGGCTGCCAGGTACAGAGACACGGGAGATCCCAACCCACCGGTTCCGATACACAGAACCTTGGAGTTGCAGATTTTCTCCTGACCTTCCATACCGACTTCCGGCAAAAGCAAATGACGGCTGTAACGATTGATTTGATCCGGGTTTAAACTCATGATGGTTTCCAATCCTTAAAATTTTCTGGTTTTCTCTACGCTGAATATCCTTATTCTATCAAAATCCTTCAATTCCAAAGCATAAATTCAAGATTCCACAAAACCTTATTTATGAGTGGCTTCCCGGTAGGCCGCTGCTAATCCCGGTAAGGCCCCCTCAATGACGCGGTCGGGGAAGCAGGTGGATATCCGGAAATAACCCGGCGTCCCAAACCCTCGTCCGGGGACCACCAGTACTTTTTTATCTGCCAGCAGTTTGGCGAATTCCACTTCATCGGCAATCGGCGCTTTGGGAAAAAAGTAAAACGCGCCTTGCGGTTTCACCACCTCATAACCGATGCCGGTGAGCTCTTTATACAATAAATCCCGACGCCGACGGTAAGGTTCGACATCCACTGTGGCGTGCTGAACCTTTTGCACCACACGCTGAAACAAAGCCGGTGCGTTGACGAACCCCAGAACCCGGTTGCAGAAGATGAGTCCGGCCATTACCCCCGCTGCGTCTTCGGCTTGCGGGTGTACGGCCACATAACCGATACGTTCACCCGGAACCGCCAGATCCTTGGAGTGCGAGGTTATATAAATACTGTTCTCATACAAATCAAGAATGTTCGGGGTCTCCACCCCATCAAACACTATCTTTTTGTACGGGTCGTCGGAGATCAGATAAATGGGCCGTCCGATATCCTTCGACTTTTCCCGCAATACTTCGGCCAGCCCTTCAAGGGCCTTTCGAGAATACACCACGCCGGTCGGATTGTTGGGCGAATTGATGATCACCGCTTTAGTCTTAGATGTCACTGCATTCCGAAACGATTCCAAATCGATCGAGAAATCGTTTCGTGTATCCACCGCTACCACCTTGCCGCCGTGGTTGTCTGCATAAAACAAATATTCGACAAAATAAGGGGCGAATACGATCACTTCATCGCCGGGATCGAGCAGGGTTTTGAGAGTGATATTCAACCCGCCGGCTGCGCCGCACACCATAATGATGTCGCCGGGGGATAAGGGAACCTTACATTCTGCAGAAAGGGACTCCGCCACCGCCTGGCGGGTTGCCTCATATCCGGCGTTGGGCATATAACGATGCTGACCGGCCGTTTCGTCCTTCGCGGCGGCAACCATGGCCTCCACCAATTCAGAAGGCGGTTCCGCCACCGGATTGCCCAAAGACAAATCGAATACATTCTCCTCGCCAAATTCCTGCTTGAGGCGAATTCCCTCTTCAAACATTTTGCGGATCCAGGAAGCCCGCTCCATAAAATCGTGAACTTTTTGCGAAATTGCCATGAGTCGCCCT
Source organism: Nitrospinaceae bacterium (assembly GCA_028278405.1). GTDB lineage: Bacteria > Nitrospinota > Nitrospinia > Nitrospinales > Nitrospinaceae > SZUA-226. Next base: position 14,761 of record JANQEK010000031.1, on the reverse strand, counting down.
GATGCCAAAGTGATTTAATCCGGGTTAAATGTCAGGCAATCATACATGGAAACGGCGGATGGCACCACTGTTTCAACATGGAGGGAAATAAGGGGGGTCAGGCCAATATTAAGAAGGAATTAAAGAATAAAATTCACCACGAGAGAGAGAATTACCGCTCCTGCATAGGTATACAACGTCAATCGGTCTGTTATATTTTTGTCAATATTACGTCCAGTGACTTTGTCCAGAACGTATTTAACGTAGGATTCCGCATGGGGTTCCTGTCCGAGTTTTCGTTTTACGCGCCATTGGGTATCGGTGAGGACACAGTACCCGTAACCGAAAAATTTTCCCAGCCCGAACCAGGAAACCGCGATCAGAACAACCACCACCAAATGCAAGGTGCGTGTCGGCTCGAACATCCATCCAGTCACGCAAAGGAATATAATGCTTAAATGTACCATATGAAGCATATAATCCATGAACAACAGCTTGATTCTCATAATGGTTTGCCCCCAGAAAGGCCGGATGGACAACGGTGCTTCAAAATATCCCGGGCACCTTCAATCACTTTTTCAAACGCGTGGACGTATTGATCCAGAATTTCACGGTCCGCATTGGGAAACGCCGGTAATTTAATAAGCGCTTCATTGGCTGACTGCGTATGAGGTAACGCGTTGGGATCATATTCGGGCAGATTGATCTCAGAACCCAATCGCGCGATATTTTTCCATGCGCCTTCGACAAACAACGGCTGCTGATGAAGCAATGGATAACGTGGTACCGTGATCTGACATCCCTCCTCTTGCAGCGCTGCAATCAGCATATCGCGCGGAAGAATAATCTTTTCCGGATTATAACGAATCATGAATTCAAAATAAACACGTTCGATATGATCCGGCGCCTGAAAGGTATGGAACCCTAACGTTTCCAAAGCGCGGGACAGGTATTCCAGATTGTCGTTTCGAAGTCGGTTGTTCTTCTCCAATCGCCGCAGTTGTCCACGTGCGATCGCCGCGCTTAACGGAGCGATACGGGTTTTGAGGCCGAAACCGGTCGCAGCAAACCTACGGGCCGCGGTTTCCAGTTCGATGATGCGGGTGATGTCTCCCAGGCATGCGGCTTTTTCAAAATATTCGTAGTCATCGCAAAGGAACATCCCTCCTTCTCCGCCGGGTGACAGTTTGTCCCCCTGCAAACTGAAAACGGAAATATCGCCCAGCGAACCGCAGGGTCTATCCCTCCAAACGGCTCCATGCGCATGGGATGCGTCTTCAATAATCTTTAAATCGTGTTCTTTAGCGATCTCAAACAATTCAGTCATCTTAGCAGGTAAGCCCCAAAGATGGACCACGACAATAGCCTTGGTTTTACCGGTAATTTTTTTGCGGACATCCTCCGGGTCAAGCCCCATCCGTTCGGTTTCACTTTCACAAAATACGGGGATCGCCCCAAGCCACAACATGGGCACGACCGAAGCCCAGAACGTGGCCGAAGGCACCAGCACCTCGTCGCCCGGCTGCAATCCTATCGCTTGAAACGCCGCCAATAACCCCGCTGTGCCGTTATTGTGTGCCAGGGCATACCTGCGCCCGGTGAGTCGGGCATAGTCCTGTTCCAATTCGCGAATGACGGGATGTGTCGAAATATTACCGTCATGCATCACTTGAAGAACCGCCTGCTCATCCTCTTCGCTCAGAAGAGGCCAACGGTTGGCGGGTTCATGATCAACGGTCACCGCCGGCATGCCTCCCAGCATCGCCAACTGTTTGTTTTTGACCTGAATCATGCTTCACCTCTTAAAGTTTAATTAATGAACTTGAGTCAGCACACTGTCAAAACGGTTTTCCACGGTTTCGATATAGTCCTGAACCAATTCTTGAGCAACCGCCAGCTGTCCTCCGGAAAATTGCAATGCCAGTTGCTCCAGATGAGGAACATTTTCGTTATTTCTCCCCAGACCTTCGCGGGGTATCCATTGGGAAATATTCGTCCGGCGCCTCAGATAGTCCTCCAGATTCAAACACCGCTCCTTTTCAATACAACTCCGAAGAGACGGCACCTTGGAGGGCAAACCGGGAAACTCATCCCATTCCATTTTGATAGCCTGGTTCTGCGGCATCGGCAGTGGCTTACGACCGGGCTCAACCAGCCCTCGAATGTGTTCTTCCACTTTTTCGGCGACTGAAACACAACTGGTGAACTTTCCGCCGTATACGGAAATCCAGGGCTTTTCCGAATTCCTGGTGATCTGATGTTTGCGCGAAAGGTCCAGGGGATAACAATTCTTGGAGTAATCCTTTTTAACCACCAGCGGCCGCACTCCGCAGCGGAGAGAGATAACGTCAGGAGGGTTGACTTCCTGTTTCAAATGTCGGTTGGCCCGGTCCAAAAGAAAATCGACATCTTCCGGTTCGGTATAAAATCCACCTTCGAGTGTAGGCATATACGTTTCCGTCGGTCCCCACAAGGCAATGGGACCCCACGGAATATAAGACAAAACATCCCCCTGTTCACCCATGTCAAAAATTAGAGGATAGTTATGCTGGTCCTGCCGTTCCAACCCAACAAACACTCCTTTACTGAATACATGCCGGTAAGGCGTTTCAATCCGGAACTGCTGGTTGATTGAATCGGTCCAGACCCCGGCGCAATTGATGACGCACCGGCTTTTTGAGACCCGAGCCCAGCCGGTGACCTCATCCGTCAGGGTCAAACGCCACAACTTGTCTCCGGTATGGAATTCTCCTCCGGTGAGTGCACAATAGTTGAGAGCGATGCCTCTGTCCGATTCCTGCTCGGTGATCCATTTGAGTACAAACCGGCTGTCGGAACCGTTCAAAACCGCTTCCTGATAAAGAAAGGAATCGTCGTGCTCGCTATTCTTTAAAAAAGATTTTTCCGCGAACGTTTTTTCGACACGAGGCCGGTCCCGATGGCACAAACCAAGCATCCAATAGAAGTACAGGGCGGAAGCCATGAGATGCTTGTTCCGTCCCGAGTCCCGTGAAGGAATGTAGCGAAACAACGTGGGAGATACCTCACATCCCATATGCCGGATCATCGCTTCACGATCGCGGGACAACTTGGCGACCGTTAAAAAATCGAGGTTGCGGAGATACAACAAGCCGCCCCACACCATCATGGCTGAAGCCTGGCTGGTACCGCATGCAAAATCGCCCTTGTCTACCAGCAACACCCGGTATCCCAAACGGCACAGATGATGGTACAGACAGGCACCGTTGATTCCTCCGCCGATAATAGTCACGTCAAAAATTTCGTTTTGCGCAATCTCCAGATCGATGGTTCGTTGGGTCTCACCCATTTTATCCTCCTGCTCGTTGGTTGATTCTATGAGGAGAGGCTGGAAACTCATTACAACCTCTCCTCAAAATCACGAGAGCGCCCTTGTTTCTCATCTACTGGACAATTTAATCCCGAAATAAATATTTGTCAATAAATTTTTTACAAATTATTTAATATTTATAAAGAGCTATCTTATTGCCCTTAAGTATAGACCAAACTAATTGATTTTAATTGAGTTATTTGATCGCTAGGGTATGGTGATCATCCGTAATGCATTCCACCTTCCTCTACTAACGCCGCCTCGGATCGGGAGAAGCCCCACTTGGTGGGCATTCTTTGATAAGATTGACCGCTCATTCTCAGGAGTATTTTCCACACCGTCATGATTGTTCGATTCGACAAGGTTTCCAAATATTTTCAGGCCGGGGAGACCCGCATTGCCGCACTTTCAGACGTCAGCCTGAGCCTGGAGAAAAAGGATTTTGTTACGGTGATGGGTCCCAGTGGAGGCGGCAAAACCACACTGCTCAACTGTATGGGCGGTCTGGACACACCGGACCAGGGGGAAATTTACCTCAACGGCCATTCGCTCTCCGGCATGAACGACCACGACCTTACCCAGCTTCGCAGACGAGAGATCGGTTTCGTGTTCCAGTTCTTCAATCTCATGCCCACTCTATCGGTCATAGAAAATATCGAACTGCCTCTGTTACTCAGTCATGCATCGCGGGAGGGGAAAAGTCGAATCGATTCGCTATTGGATTACGTCGGATTGAAACACCGCGCCCGGTCCTTTCCCGCTGAGCTGTCCGGCGGTGAAATGCAGCGGGTCGCCATAGCCCGTGCCCTGGTCCATCAACCCGCCCTACTGTTGGCGGACGAACCCACCGGCAATCTCGATTCTGAGAACGGGGTGAAAATTCTCGATCTGCTGAAACAAGTCAGCGGAGAATTCGAAACCACTGTCGTTGTGGTCACGCACAATCCACAGGCCGCACAATATGGTAATCGACATTTTGAAATCCGCGACGGCACGCTGACCACCTTGAAATGAGCTTCAGAAGGATATGTAACCCATCATGAGTTTTTTGGTTTATTTCAAAGATTTATTCACCGCGCTCATCCTGCGCCCCTTGATCCGTGATCCCTTTCGATGTGTAGTGACCGTTTTCGGAGTAGCCATTGGCGTTTCGGTTTTCTTGAGTATTCAATTGGCGAACCGGCAAACTTTGCTGTCTTTCAGTGAAAGTATTGATCTGGTTTTGGGCCGGGCGGATGCAGTGATCGCGGCGGAGGGCATGTCCTTCGACGAACAATATTTTAAAAACCTGCTACCGCTCCGGGAATGGATCAAGGTATATCCCGTCATCCGCGGCTACGGTGTGGAACTGAACAGCAATGAGGTGGTCGAAATCATGGGCACCGATTTGCTGCAGGACAGCGGCGTGAGGGATTTTTCGCTCAAAACGACTAGCCAGGACCTCAAGGGACTGCTGCCGATTATTTTGGATCCTGCCGGCGTGGTCCTCCCCGAAAAGTTCATTCCCGGCATCGATTACCGGCCGGGAGACCCGCTTCGCCTCCTTATCAATGACCGGGAGCAAACCCTGAACGTCAACGCCATTCTGGAACATAAAGGGATCGCTAAAGCGCTGAACGGCAATTTTGTCATCATGGATATTGCTGCAGCGCAAAAGGTGCTGGGTAAAATCGGCAAACTTGATCGCATCGAAGTCGAGTTTTTAAAGAGTAAAGATTTTCCAAAAATGCAAAAGATGATTGCCAAGGTGCTGCCCGATTACTTGCGCGTGGACCGGCCGGAACGCAGAAACCAACAGGTTGAAAAAATGTTGAGGGCGTTTCAATACAACCTGTCAGCGCTCAGTTTCGTGGCTTTACTGGTTGGCCTGTACCTTATTTACAATATGATTTCCCTTTCGGTGGTACGCCGAAGAACAGAGATCGGAACCCTGCGCGCCATGGGAGCCACTCCGGGGTTGATCGCCGCCATTTTTCTGTTGGAAGCGGGTGTGATCGGAGCAATCGGCTCCCTGATCGGGATCGGGTTCGGTTATTACATGGCTCAGTTTTCGCTGGAAGCGGTGGCCATCACTGTCAACAACCTGTATGCCCCGACGCAAGTGACCGAGGTGATCTTCGATTGGGACCAAGTGAGCCTCTACTTTCTGATCGGAGTTGGGTTGTCGTTCGCTTCGGCGATCATCCCCGCTTACGACGCCGCTACCACCTCGCCCACCCAGGTGATGCGTCGCGGCAGCTACGATCTTAAAGTTTTTCGCGGCAACCGAAAGCTTACCGTTACCGCACTGGCGATTTTTGGACTGGCGGGGATCTGCTCACAACTTCCTGCGATCAATCAATTTCCTTATTTCGGATTTCTCTCGGTGTTCTTCATCATATTGGGTATCTCCTTCATCGCTCCTTCAGGTTTGTTGTTTCTGCGCGATATTTCCCATAGCCTTTGCAAACGGTGGTTCCAGGGAGAGGGTCTACTGGCCAGCATGAACCTCTCGCAAAACGTGGGGCGCAACTCCATTGCTGTCGCTTCCCTGGCCATCGCGTTCATGATGGTGATCAGCATGTCGATCATGGTGCACAGTTTTCGCCAGACGGTAGTGGTATGGATCGATCAGACACTGCGCGCCGATTTATTTGTGCGGGCCGCTGCCGGAAAGAATATCGATTACCAGTACACGCTGCCCGTCGATCAGGTGACAGCACTCAGAGATATTGAGGGAGTGCAGGCAGTGGACCTGTTCCGCGCCATCAACATCTCCTACAACGACGAACCTGCCATTCTGGCCTCCGGAGATTTTGCCGCATTGTCGCGCTATGGCAACCTGGTGATCAAGGACGGTCCACCTGCGACGGAACTTGCAACATTGATGGTGGGACAGAACCGCGCTATTGTGTCCGAAGCGTTTTCACTGAAGCACGAAGTTAAGCGGGGAGACCACCTGACCCTGAACACCCCCAACGGCCCATTGAACGCAGAAATCGCGGCTATCTATTACGATTATTCACAGGAACGCGGTTACATCGTAATCGATCGCGGAATTTATTTAAAACATTACAACGACCCCAACGTTAACAGCTTTGTCGTGTACCTGAAAGACCCGCAACAATTACCAGCGGTGCGTAAGGAAATCATCCGCACCGTCGGAAAATCGAAGCGCATTCTGGTGCGTTCCAACCAGGAACTGAAAACCGAAGTGCTTCGGATTTTCGACAAAACGTTTGCCATCACCTATTCGCTGGAGATCATCGGCATCGGCGTAGCGGTTCTGGGTCTGTTTAATACACTGATCTCATTGATCATCGAGCGGCGGAGGGAAATCGGAATTCTACGTTTTATTGGAGCGTTTCAGGAACAAGTGAAAAAAATGATCCTGATCGAGGCGGGCCTGCTGGGAGTGATCGGCTCCGTACTGGGACTGGCGGTGGGGATCGTCGTTTCCTATCTTCTGATCTTCGTGATCAACAAGCAATCCTTCGGCTGGACCATACAGGTCTTCTTTCCCTATGGATTTATCCTGATCGCGGTTATTTTGTTCTGGATGATCGCCTGTATGGCCGGACTCTACCCTGCGCGCCTCGCCACACGCCTCAACCCTAAAGAGTCCGTGAGAACAGAATGAAACATTAACTCAATCTTCAGCGTGGCTGGATCGCAGGTCTAGGAGTTTGATTTCGATAGAATCGCGGCCGTTCCAGGTGTTGCGGCGGAGTTCGTAAACGATGTCGACCGGTTCGTTAGCGTCTATGGATTGAAAAGCATGGGCCAGATTGAACCCAATGACGTTGCGGAACTGGTTACCCTGAAACGCCCGGAAGCGAACATGCTTTTCATCTTGGCCGACGAACTTGACGTCGCGCGCCTGGACTTCCCGTGAGATAAAAACAGGAACTTTATTCATCTGCCCAAACGGTTCCAGGCTTTCAATTTCCTTGAACGTGTCCTGCGTGATGTCCTGCATCGCCAAGGTGGCGTCCACTTTCAATTCTGCCACCAGGCAGTCTTCGGTGAGATATTCATCGCCCACCTGATTGATCGCTTTCCGAAAAGCATCGACGCGATCCTGCTCGATATTCAACCCAGCGGCATAAGCGTGCCCTCCATACTGGATAAGATGTTCCGAGCATTGCGTCATCGCTTTCACCAGATTGAACGAAGGAATACTTCGCGCCGAGCCTTTACCTTTACCCTCTTCAAGAGCAATGAGAATCGCCGGTCGGTAAAACTTCTCCGCCAGTTTGGAGGCCACGATGCCGATGACACCCTGGTGAAAATTTTCCGACGCCAGAACAATGACGTTTTCGTTCTCCAGATCCACCTGTCGCTCCAGCAGGTATTCCGCTTCTTCAAAACACCATTTCTGCGTTTCCTTACGCTCCTGGTTGAGTGCCTCCAGCGATTTCGCCATCTCCATCGCTTCATTAAGATCGGATGACACCAGCAGATGCAGGCCACGATCCGGTTGACCCAGTCTTCCGGCGGCGTTGAGGCGGGGTCCCATGCCGAAACCCACGGATGAGGAGTCGACTTTACCATCAATACCGACAACGGATTTTAACGCAATCACTCCAGGTTTGACGCTGTTGCGGAGGGCTTCCAATCCGTGCGACGTAAGTACGTGGTTTTCATCGATCAAGGGGGCCATATCGGCAATCGTACCCAGAGTAAACAGGTCGAGATGCTTTCTGAGATTGGGCAGTTTTTCTGCATCCCAACCCGCTTCCAGCAATCCCCGTCGAATCCCTGCCGCCAGCTTGAACACGATGCCCACACCGCTTAAAAACTTGAAGGGATAATTACACTCGGGCTGATGAGGATTCAATATTGCCAGGGCATCCGGCAATCCATCCACAGAAATCTGGTGGTGATCGGTGACGATAACATCCACTCCGATCTTGTTGGCATGTGCCACCTGCGGTAATGCGGTGATGCCGGTATCCGCCGTGATCACCAGTTTGCTGCCGCGCGCTTTGATGGTTTCCAGTGCTTTCTCGTTGAGGCCGTAGCCTTCTTCCATTCGGTTGGGTAGATAATAGTCAAATGGTGCGCCCAACTCCCGAAAGAAATGCACCACCAATGCAGCGGAGGTCACACCATCCACATCATAGTCGCCGTAAACCGTGACCGTCTCCCGGTTCTGAATCGCCTGTACGATGCGCCGGACAGCCACATCCATACCCCGCATCAGAAAGGGATCATGCACCGAGTCCAACTGTGCATCCAGGAAAAACCGGGCTGCCTCGGGATCTTCAAGCCCTCGGTTGACCATTAACCGGGCAAGTAAGGAAGAAAGGCCCTGCTCCTCCATCAATTGACGGACGACTTCATCCTTTGCGTTGGTGAATATCCATTTTTTATTCAGCGCTGATAGCATAAACAATCCAATATATTTCTTAGGGATGACGGTTCAGAAACTCCGTCACACCCTTAAATGTTTTCCGGTGAATGGGACACGGACCGTACTGTCGAATCCGTTCACGATGCAACCGGGTGCCGTATCCCTTGTGACGGGAAAACTCGTATTGAGGGTACTGCTCGTGGTAACGTTCCATCAACCGGTCCCGTGTCACCTTGGCCAGCACCGACGCAGCCGCGATGGACAGACTGGCATCGTCTCCACCAACGATGGTTCTCTGGTGCGTTTCGCACTCGATACCACGGTTGCCATCGATCAAAAGCATATCCGCCGGCGTGGGAAGTTGTTCCACTGCTTTTTTCATGGCCAGCAAAGCGGCCTGCAGGATATTGATTTTGTCTATTGTATTTTCGTCGACTTGGCCGATCCCGAATCCCGTACATCTTTCAATGATTTGATCGTACAGTATTTCGCGCAAGGCAGGGGAGATTTTTTTTGAATCGCGCAAACCCGGCAGGGAAAATTCTGGAGGCAACACCACAGCGGCAGCCACAACAGGTCCTGCAAGAGGCCCGCGTCCCGCCTCATCGACTCCCGCCACTGAACGGTATCCGGAATGTTCCGCTTCCCTTTCGTGGTTCCACATGGAGTTGCTCCTTCGTGGCGATAATAGGGCATTCCCTCTTGGCCCGCAACAGGAAAGTGCTCGTTGATAATTGTGATGGCAGATTCTATAATCAACTCATGTCACGAAAGCGTTTCATCCCAATTTTTTTGATCTTTTCCCTCTTTTTAGGTTGCGTTACCACTCCAGTCACCGAACGCCGTTCGCTGGTTCTAATCTCTTTTGAACAGGAAGTCGCCCTGGGCGAAGAGGCTTACAACGAGATCCTTAAAAAGGAAACGCTATCGTTAGACGGGCAATTGATCACCATTGTGGAACGGGTGGGGCGACAGTTGGCAGCCGTGTCTCCCATGCCCCACCTGAAATGGGAGTTCAAGCTGATCGAATCTCCCCAGAAAAATGCGTTCGCCCTGCCCGGCGGTAAAGTGGCGATCTATACCGGAATCCTGCCCGTTTGCGCCAACGAAGCGGGATTGGCGGCTGTGATGGGTCATGAAATCGCGCATGCGATCGCCCGCCACGGAGCCCAACGAATGTCGCGGTCTTTGATTCTCACCGGACTTCTGGCGGCGGCTTCCAGCAGCCTGTCTAATAACGAAAACCAAAAAGAAATCATGGCGGCGTTGGGAGTCGGCACAACTGTCGGGTTAACGCTGCCTTTCAGCCGGAGTAATGAGTCGGAAGCCGATGAAATCGGCCTGACATTGATGGCAAAAGCGGGATACGACCCGGGAGAAGCCGAGCGGTTTTGGGGACGGTTCAGTAAAATGAAGCAGGGATCGAATCCTCCCGAAATCCTGTCCACCCATCCTACGGACACCACGCGCATACAAGACATTCGCCGACTATTACCCAAAGCGAATAAAATTTACCGGGCCAATCCTCTTAAACACGGACTGGGTCAATCTTTCCTATATATCTTGAGCCGCAGGAAAATGCAGGAGATGAACAACAAATCAGCTCAACCTCCCCTAAACAAGCCAATCGATCCGGCTCCCGCACCCGGCCAGAAATAATGCCATAAAAAAAACCGGCCTCGAAATCGAGACCGGTTGGGAAAACAGGGATATATCAAACGGAATTATTTTTTAGCCTTGGCTTCCTTCTTTTCTTCGACCGGAGCCTCGACATCCGTTTCGACACTTGCACTGGATTTCTTTTTGGATTTTTTCTTGGCTTTCGTAGACTGAACGCGAACCTCTTTCAGCCGTGCCGCCTTACCGCGCAGTTCGCGGAGGTAATACAACTTGGCGCGGCGGACTTTGGAGTGCTTAACCACTTCCACTTTTTCCACCCGCGGAGAATGCAGAGGAAAAATACGTTCGACGCCCACACCGAACGACACTTTGCGAACCGTTATGGTTTTCCGGTTCTGGCTGCCGCGCATTTTGATGACCACGCCTTCGACCACCTGGACGCGTTCCTTGCTTCCCTCAACAATGCGAATATGCACGCGAGCCGTATCCCCAATGCGTATTTCAGGGACCTTTTCCTTCATTTCCTTACGTTCAATCTGATCCACCAAATTCATGAAACCTGTCTCCTTCGACTGAAAAGCGCGGATCATATCAATATCCGCCCAAACTCACAATAAAATAATTATTCGGCCTGCGTTTCCCGTCCCAACAACCGGTCGAGAATAATGGCTATGGCCGCCCGGACCGGCAGGTGATTGTACCCGCTCAGCCCGTCAATCGGGGCCAGTATGAGATCAGCCCGCTCCACAATCCCTTTTTCCAACCCCCATCCCGTCCCAAATACCAGAAGATGAGGATGATCTGTATTCAATGCCGCCCGCACTTCCGGATAAGACCGGCTATGTGGAAACCGCTTGGCGTCGGGGATGACCGTTTTCGGTTGTTTCCCCCGGCGTTGGGTGATGTCCGCCACCGCTTCGTCCAGCACGTTGACCACCCGGGTGCTGAGGAGGGCTTCCTTGCGCGTCGGATTGTATTCCGAGCCGTACCCTTCCAGCCAATGCTCCATCATTCGGTTCACCAGCTTCTGCTGGGTCTCCAACGGCGTCACCACATAAAACGTATTGACTGCATACGTCCGGCAGATACGCGAAATATCGTGCACGTCCAGCGTTGTCACCGACGAAGTGACAATATCTCCCGATTTGTTGTAGACCGGGAAATGAACCAGCGCGATGTCAATATTCGTATGAACCGATTCGGTCAATCTAAGCCGTATTGCACGGGTTTATTCGGAACCGTCCGATTTTAGCTTGCGGTACAAATCGGGACGATATTTTGCCGTTTTCTCAAGCGCGGCCTGCCGCTTCCACGCTTCAATTTTCTTGTGGTCGCCGGACACCAGCACTTCCGGAACCACGCGCCCTTTATACTCCCGTGGACGCGTGTACTGCGGATATTCCAGCATCTCACCGGAAAAGGATTCCTCGGCCAGCGACTGTTCGTCTCCAACGACGCCGGGAACCAGACGGGCGACGGCTTCGACTACGACCATGGCGGGCACTTCGCCGCCGTTCAACACATAGTCGCCGATCGACAACTCTTCGTCGACCAGATCAGAAACCCGCTCGTCGACCCCTTCGTAACGCCCGCACACGAGAACAATTTCGTCTTTGCGAGAAAGCTCCCAGGCTTTCTTCTGATCGAAGCGATAACCGCCGGGCGACAACAGAATACTGTGCGCTTTGGGACGATCCTTTTTAACCGCTTCGAGAGCCCGGTCGATGGGCTCGATATTCATCACCATCCCCACCCCACCGCCGTAAGGGGTGTCGTCCACACGGTTGTGTTTGTCCAGTGTGTACTCGCGAAGATCGTGCGTTCTGATCTCGACGATACCGTTGTCTTGCGCTTTGCTCAGCAGACTTTCCCGAAACGGGGAATCAAACATCCCGGGGAAAATCGATATAATGTCAAACCGGATGGTCTTCAAGCAATCCCTCGATGATATGAAAAATCAATTTATTCTCCTTGAGATCAATGGACTTGACCACGGAGTCAATCATCGGAAGCAGGAGTTCTTTGTCGCCATCCTGAACCACATAGACATCATTACTGCCAGTGACAATGATTTCGTTCACCGTTCCGTAATACCGGCCTTCCTCGTCAAAAACCTCAAGGCCTTCAATCTGGAACCAGTAATATTCGCCTTCCGGGAGAGGTTTAAAATCCTCTCCGCATATTTCGAGAGACTGTCCTACCAGGACCTGAGCCTCTTCAATGGTTTTACAATCCTTGAACTTGACAATCCATCGTCCGCCCTGCCCGCGGACTTTCTCCAGCACCGTCTCGGAAGACTCACCATCATTCCCGACGATGCGGGCGCGATGTGCTCCCTGAACCAGACTTGGATCGGTTACTGAAGGCCGAAGTTTGACCTCTCCCTTCAATCCGTGGGTTTTCGTAATGTCGCCTATCGGAACCCAATCCATGAATTATTCAACAATTTCCAAAACCGCTCTCTTTTTCAACTTGGTCGCGTTGGCATTCAAAATGGTGCGCATGGCCCGGGCGGTTTTGCCCTGTTTGCCGATCACCTTTCCCAAATCTTCCTTGGCCACTCTCAGTTCCAGGACCGTGGTTTTGTCGCCTTCCACTTCCTTGATTTCCACCTGATCCGGAAAATCCACCAATGCTTTCGCGATGACACTGATAAGATCTTTCATGCCCGATACCTCCCAGGTCCGCCGCAAAACCGATCTTATGGTCCAGTGGGATCAATCGTTTTCACAGCATAGTGTGAGACACGAAGATCAAAAGGATGCCGTCCTCTATACGGTAACTCCGGCTTTTTTCAATAATGATGTCACGGTCCTGGAGGGCAATGCTCCTTTTTGTATCCAACTCTGCGCTTTATCTGCGTCAATTTTAAATTGATCTTCAGCTTTCAACGGGTCGTAGGTGCCCAGCACTTCAAGAAACTTGCCGTCTCTCGGAGAACGTGAATCAGTCGCAACCACCCTATAGAAGGGTCTCTTTTTTGCTCCTCGTCTACTCAATCGAATAACTACTGCCAATGTTTCCTCCTGCGTTAATGGAAAAAAGATTAGTGTATAAAAAAACTTCAGCCAAAGGGGTTCATACCTCCCCGGCCTCCCATCAAACCTCCCAGATTAAAACCCCGGGAGTTTCCGGAAGACATTTTCTTCATCATTTTTTTCATCTGCGAGAACTGTTTCATCAGTTTGTTGATTTCGCTGACCGTGGTACCGCTTCCGTTGGCGATGCGTTTTTTGCGGCTGCTATTGATGACATTATGATGCGACCGTTCGTGCGGGGTCATCGAATTGATGATGGCCTCGATACGAGCAAACGCTCCATCGTCCACCTTGATGCCTTTCATCATCTTGCTCGCGCCGGGCACCATGCTCAGCAAATCCTGAATCGAACCCATTTTACGAATCTGCTGAAGCTGATCGCGAAAATCCTCAAGATCAAACGCGTTCTTCTTTAATTTCTTTTCAAGCTCTTCCTGTTGCTCAACTTCATAGGCGTCCTGGGCCTTGTCGACCAGGGTCATCACGTCGCCCATACCAAGAATCCGCGACACAATACGGTCGGGGTGAAACGGCTCCAACGCCTCCAGCTTTTCGCCGGTCCCGATGAACTTGATGGGCTGGCCGGTAACGGACTTGATCGACAACGCCGCGCCACCACGCGCATCACCATCCATCTTCGTTAACACCACGCCATCGATACCGACCGCGTCGTGAAACGCCTTCGACACGTTCACCGCTTCCTGTCCCATCATGGAATCGGCAACGAACAGCACTTCGTGCGGTTCAATTTTTTCCTTGATGGCCTTGATCTCGTCCATCAGCGCATCATCGATGTGCTGACGTCCCGCAGTATCGAGAATCACTGCCGTGCGCATCTCATCGCGGGCCTGCTTCACCGCGTTGGCGCAGATGCTGACCGGATCCTTATTGTCCCCGGCCTGGTAGACGTCGATCTCCAGATCGCGTCCCAATACGTTCAACTGCTCGATAGCCGCCGGGCGATACACGTCCGCCGGCACCAGCAGACAGTTCTTGCCTTCCTTCTTGAATATTTTAGCCAGTTTACCGACTGTAGTGGTCTTACCGGACCCCTGCAGACCGACCATCAAAATGATGGTGGGCGGCTTATCGGAAAACTGAATGTCGCTGACCTCGCCCCCCAGCAATTGCTCGAGTTCGTCGTTGACGATCTTGACCATCTGGTGGCCGGGTGTCAGACTCCTTAACACTTCCTGACCGATGGACTTCTCCCGCACAGCCGCCAGAAAATCCTTGATGACGGGCAAACTGACGTCCGCTTCGATCAACGCGACACGGATTTCCCTCAGGGCTTCATCGACATCGGCTTCTTTCAGCTTGCCGCGACCTTTTAATTTTTTGTAGATCGCCTCAAGGCGATTGGATAAATTGTCGAACATATGTCAGGAAGACCCTGATTTTACAAATTTTAGGCTTATTGTAAGCAGGGTAGTATATAAT
>JANQEK010000013.1 GCA_028278405.1 Nitrospinaceae bacterium | reverse complement strand
GAATTGTGGTTTTTTGCTATAAACGATTCATTTTAAAAGGCCTACTGGAGTCTCCATGATTTTAAAACAGCTCGAACTCGCCGGTTTCAAATCCTTCGTTGACACCACCCGCCTCGATTTCACCAACGGATTCACCGCCGTCGTCGGCCCCAACGGGTGCGGCAAAAGCAATATCTCGGACGCCATCCGTTGGATCATCGGGGAGCAGAGCTCCAAAGCCCTGCGCGGCAACCGCATCACCGATCTCATCTTCAACGGTTCCTCGGGCCGCAAGCCGGTCAACCGCACGGAAATTTCTCTGACACTGAGCGAGGTGCCGGAAGGATTGCGCGTCGCCAGCGTTCCCAACCTGGCGGATGAAATCAAAGTGACTCGATGCTACCACCGTTCCGGCGACAGCGAGTTCTACATCAACCAGATTCCCTGCCGTTTGAAAGACATCACCGATCTGTTTCTCGACATCGGCATCAGTCCCAAGGTGTTGACGGTTATCGAGCAGGGACATATCCAGGACATGATCAGCTCCAAGCCGGAAGAGCGTCGCATCTGGATTGAAGAAGCCGCCGGTGTGTTGAAGTTCAAGGTCCGTAAGGCGGAAGCCCTGCGCAAGCTCGATCATTCCGGCCAGAATCTGGACCGGATCTCCGACATCGTGCAGGAGCTGGGGCGGCAGGTGGAATCCCTTAAACGCCAGGCCAACAAGGCGGAGCGCTACAAGAAATTCCAGGGAGAGATCAAGGAATTGTCACTCGGTTTGTTCTCGCAAAAAATCCGCGGCCTGAAAGTACAGTTTGAGGAGTTAGAAGAAGCTTATAAGGAAAAAGTCGAACAGAAAACGCAATGGTCCGCCCGGTCATCGACTCTCGAAAACCAGATCAGCCAGATGAAAGTTGAAATCGACGAATTGACCCGGTCCCTCAACGAGAAGCGTGAAACTCTGCATGAGTTGACGGCGGAGATCAGCCGCAGTGAACACAATATCGAATTGAGAAACTCCCAGATCCAACAGGCGCAATCGGACATAGAAACCGCAGCGCAGGAAATCCAGCAGATGCAGGAAGAAATCGGATCCCACAGCGAAGAGCGGGAAGAGCATCGTAGTGAACTGGCAGCCGCGGACGAAGCTATCGGTGTGCAGGAGCTAGAGAGCGAGGAAAAAACCCGGGAATGCGACCACAGCCGGGGATTGATGCGGGAGTTGGAAAAAGAATTACAGGATCGCGAAAACCAGGGACTCGATTTATTGCACCACATCGCTCAGAAGCAAAATTCACTGACGGAGCTGGAAACCCGGCGGAAGTACCTGAACGACCAGGGAGAAAAACTGACCGGCGAGTTGGAAGAAACGCGCGGGCAGATGGAATCGGCCCAAACCGCGTTCGACGAAGCGCACATTCAACATGATGAAAAAGAACAGGACCTGGAGACCCGCAAGCAGGAGCACCTCCGCTTACAGGAGCAACTGAGCCAGTGCAAGGAGCAGCTCAAAGATGGAGAGGGCAAGGCGCGCGCCGACAAGGAGGCGTACCTGTCCAAGGCGTCGCTGTTGAGTTCCCTCAAGGAGTTGCGCAGCCAATATGAAGGTTTCGGTCAGGGAGTCCGGTCGCTGATGAGTCAGAATTCCCGGCCCGAAGGATTGCGCGAAGTGGTGGTGGACGTTCTCCAGACTCCCGCCGAATATGAAAAGGCGGTGGAAGCGGTGTTGGGTGAAAAACTGCAGAGCATGATCGTTAACTCCTACTCCGACACGTTGGATGTCATTCGTTACCTCAATGAGAATCAATCCGGACGCGGTTCATTTATTCCGCTGAATCCGAAATCGATTCCCCTCAAGCCGGTGTACCTGAACGGCGATCAGGGCGTGGTCGGCAAACTGGTGGATCTGGTGGAGACCCGTGAAGAGTACAAATCTGTATTTGAGCATCTGCTGAACAATGTGGTGCTGGTACGCGATCTGGAAACCGCCCTCAAACTGCATTCGTACGATGAGTTTCAGGGGACGGTGGTCACCGTCGACGGCGAAGTGATCGACGCACAGGGATTGGTCACCGGCGGCCGCAACGGGGAAGATCCCGGCGGGTTGCTGTCGCAGACCCGTGAAATGGAAGAGCTGGCTGAAGAGGTGGCGGAACTCCAACGCGAACTGGAACAGACGGAAGAAGCCAACCGCAAAGTAGAGAGTGAGCTGGCGACTGTAGAGGAACAGCATCGGTCAGCCGGGGTTTCCGCGCATCAGGTGGAAATCGAGCAGACTCAATTCCGGAACAATCTGGAACAGGCCCGCAGGGAATTGGAACGATTGAAACAGAAACAGTCTCACCTCGAGAACGAATTGTCCTCGGGAGCGCGCGAGCTGGAAGAGCTGACGCAAGAATTCGACACGCTGACTCACGACATTCGCACGGGTGAAGAGGAAAAGAAGAAAACCGAAGCGGTGGTCGAAGAGTTGCGCAACACCCTCCGGGATCAGCGTCAGGAAATCGAGGTGATGGCCGGTTGGATCAATGAAGTGAATGTGAAGATTGCTTCCATGAAAGGCCGGCGCGACAATGTGCAACTGGAAATCAAACGACTGGACCTGCAGGAAGAAAATCTGAATCAGCGTATCCGACAGCGCAGTGAAGACAGTCGGCTCAATTCCGAGAAGATCAGCGAAAACCAGAAAGCGATTGCGGAGATCGAACAGGGCATCCTCGACAAGGCGAGGGAAAAAGATCGCTTGTCCGGTGAAGTGGTTCGTGAGGAAGAAAATCTACGGGAGCAGGAAGAGGCCCAGGGTGCCAGGGACAGCGAGAGCCGCGAACTGGTTCACCAGATTCAGGAATTGACCGAAGAGGTTTCCGCCGTGGAATTGAAACGCTCCGAGGTAAAAATCCAGATGAGTCACATTGAGGAAAAGGCCTTTGAGGATTTCAACGTCAGCCTGCAGGAAATGCTGAACCAATACGATGGCGAAGTCGACGAAGAAGCGGTGACTGAGGAATTGAATGAACTGAAAGCAAAAGTTGCCAAGCTTGGAGAAGTGAATCTTGCGGCTTTGTCCGAGTTTCAGCAGGCCAGTGAACGGTATAACTTTTTACAGAAGCAGCAGGAAGACCTGGCGGATTCCATTCGCGCCCTGCACGAAACGATTGAAAAGATCGACCAGACGACGCGTAAACTGTTCAAGGAAACTTTCGAGCAGGTGAATGAGCATTTCCAGGAAAACTTCAAACGATTATTCCTCGGCGGCAAGGCAGAACTGACCCTGACCGATCCGGAAGATATTCTGGAGTCGGGGATCGACATCACCGCCAGCCCGCTGGGCAAGAGCATGCACAACATTTCCCTGCTTTCCGGCGGCGAAAAAACGATGACCGCCATTGCCCTCATGTTCGCCATTCTCAAAGTCCGGCCCAGCCCGTTTTGCCTGCTGGACGAAGTCGACGCCCCGCTCGACGAAGCCAATGTCGTGCGTTTTCAGGAAATGCTGAAAGAAATGTCCGACAAAACCCAGTTCATCATCATCACCCACAACCAGAAAACCATGTCCTTCGCCGATACCCTCTACGGCGTGACCATGGAAGAGCGCGGCGTTTCCAAAGTCGTCTCCGTCCACTTGAACGAGGCCGCTTAACGCGGTAGGTTTCTTTTAGTCATCAATTCCTGTCCCCTGAAAAGAGCCCAGATAGCGCCTTTTCCGCGGTTCCTGATCCAGATCAATGCTATAATGCGCCTCATCCACATCCCCTATTGGTGAGGCTATGGCGGAAGCCAAAGACATTGACGACAGTCTGGAGTTTCTCCGGTATTTCGAGAAATACACAGAGTCCGAGGACCTTCTGAGTGTGCTCCAGCACAAGATGGAGCAGAACTCCAAGTCGCTGGACCTGATCCGTCATAATTTGTCGGAGGACGATTGCAAGCTGTTGGCTGATCTGTCGCCGCTGTCGCAATTGAAGGTCCTCAATTTAAGAGAGACCAGCCTCACCACCGCCGGCCTGCAGCATTTGTGCATGTCGCCTCATCTGACCGGTCTCGATGAGTTCATCATCGACAACAACAACGTCGATGACGACGGGTTGTTTTTCATCTCCAAAGTTAAAACCTTCAGCCAACTCAAAAAATTGAGTGTTGCCAGCAACGAGATCGGTCCGGTGGGACTGAAGGCGCTGGCGCTCAGCCAGACGCTGACCGGCCTTACGCATCTTGATGTGTCCTACAACCGGGTCGAGGCAATCGGCATCAAGGCCCTGGCCGGGTCTGGTTTGGGATCGCAATTAAAAGAGTTGAATTTGACCGATACCGGCATCGGCGACGAGGGACTTCAGAAAATTGCCGATGGAGCGCCGATGGAGCAACTCGAATCCCTGAACCTTTCGGACAATCACCTGACGGACCAGGGGCTCGAAGCATTGGCGCGCTCCGAGGTCTTTCCCAACTTGAAAAGTCTCAATCTCGACAACAACCATGTGGGAGATGACGGAGTCTATGCCCTCGCCGAATCCCCTCTCGGAGCTCAACTGGAAGTCTTGAATCTTAAATGCAACGGATTGACTACGGACAGTGCAATATCTCTCGCGCAATCAAAAACACTCACCCAACTGACTTCGCTGGATCTCAACAACAACGATCTGAGAGCCGAGGGTACTGAAGCGCTGGCGCAATCGGAAAACAGCAGGCATCTGGAGAGACTCGATCTCGGCGAAAACCAACTCAATGCAGAAGGAGCCCTGGCCCTGGCGCAAAGCCCGCATTTAACCCAGCTCAAATATCTCCGCTTAAACGACAACAACATTTCGGATCAGGGGGTAGAAGCTCTTGCCCAGAGTACGACCCTGACCCAGATGGAGGAGTTGCATCTGGAGCAGGACAACTGGATTCACGCACAGGGTGCGAAGGCCATAGCGGAGTCTGCGGCCCTGTCCAGCCTGCAGACGCTGGTTCTTGGTTTGAATGTAATTGGAGATGAAGGAGCGCAATATCTGGCGGAGTCAAAAATTTTAAATAAGTTGGCTTTTCTCAATGTGATTGGGAACAAATTGACCTCTGCGGGAGAAGATGCACTGCGGTACTCCAAGAACTTGACGCAGCTAAAAACCCTAGAGTTAGTGTAAATAAATACCCCCTTAGGGGTATTTATTATTAAGTGCTTTTTTCTATATACTCCAATCCATTACTCCTGATTTGAGCGTTGACCATCTAATAGATAGTCAATTCACTGCGGTCAGGATACCCAGTCGCAGCGTGACATTTGGATCTCCAGAATATTAACTTAGCCTGAATGGGTCAAACGCATTTCTGATCGTTGCGCAATTTTCCGGGAACCCCTTTCCTTTAAATCCATATGGTAGATAAAGCTGTCCAGAGCATCGAAAATATCCAGCCCCTGCGGGAATCCATCATTGGATTTATGAAAAACCATGGGGAAGACGAGGAAAAATTTTTACAAGAGCTGGAACATATTGCGCATTCGGAAGGAGATTTAATCTTCCCGGTATTACTGAACATTTTCACTCAGCTGGACTTCAGTCAGGATGAAGCCAAGGAAATCTGGAATGGCATTTTGAAACATCGCAAGGATATGAGTGCTTCCTTCAAGCGGCAGGTCAATTTGCTGACAGCGATTTGCGATTATTTTCTGACCATAAAAAAATCCTTCAACTATCCCAAGGTGGTTGAGCTCAAAGTTTTTGAAGAAGCCAACCATTTTTCAAAATGCGATTCATTAACCGGCCTGTACAACCGGGGCTACTTTGAGGAATCTCTGAGTGGTGAAATTTCCCGGGCGCGGCGTTACGACACTGAATTTTCCATTCTATTTCTGGATCTGGATGATTTTAAAAAAGTAAATGACAGTCTGGGGCACCTCGCCGGAGATTTTGTCCTCAAGAAAGTGGCAAACCTCATTATTAAAGAAAAACGGGAGGAAGATGTGGTGGCCCGTTACGGGGGTGAGGAATTGGTGATTGTTTTGCCCGAAACCAACAAGGTCAACACAATTATCAAAGCAGAGCGGATACGGAAGAAAATCCAGGAAATGCCCCTTGTTTTTGACGGCAACAAGATTCAGATTTCAGTGAGCGGCGGGATTGCGACCTTTCCCCAGGACGCAGTTGACGCTAACAAACTCATTCATTGTGCGGACCAGGCGTTGTACCGCGCAAAATCTGAAGGTAAAAACCGGATTTGTCTCTATTCCATCGACAAACGCCAGTACGTACGTATTGATTTTGCCGGTGAAGTTCAAGTCCAGCCGTTGGGAAAATGGGTTGGCCACAATCAGATTTCTGCCAGAGGCAAGGACCTCAGCCTTTCGGGGATCATGTTTGAATCTGCAGATCCAATGGAAATGGGAACCAACATTCAATTGGAAGTTCCCATTCCCAGCAAGGATAATCCCATTATTCTGGTCGGAACCGTAGTGCGCGTGGAAGTGTTCGACGAGCACTATGACATCGGCGTCAGCTTTGTTCAACTGCAAGGGGCTGATCGCAGAGAGCTGAGTTCGTTTCTGAAGGTAATGCCCGCATCCTGAATCCTGTCGGCCCCAGTATTCCTTACCTGATTAATTCAATCCCTCATTTCAGAATTTGTACCGGAATTCGTCAAAAACCCCCTCCTGAGGAAACATTTTTTTGACTCTTTGACCCGTTCAACACCTCCCGAATCTCAACACGCAAATTACTTCAGCACCGCAAACCCAATAAAACATTGATTTTGTTGAATTTATATGATTGGGTCGAGTCTGTTTGGCATTTATTTTGCTTTTCATATGAGGTAACAAATCGACAATCGATGGCAGAAGCCTGTTTGCAGCTATGAATAGATTAAAAGACCATACCAATGAGCTGTTAAGAGCCTCCCTGATCCAGCAACTGAGTGCCTATTCACAGAATGAGGATGAATTTTTGCGTCATGTGGTTGACCTGGCAGGAACCCGGGGCGAAGAAGTTTATCCCGTTCTGCTGAATATCTTCACCCAGCTGGAATTTAAGGAGGACGAAGCACGGTTCATCTGGCAGGACATGGTTCGGCATCGGGAGCAGATGACGGATTCCATGGCGCGTCCGGTCAACCTCACCACGGCAATTTGTGACTACATGTTGACTGTTCGCAGAGAGTTGCTCCATCCCAAAGTGGTGGAATTGAATCTGTTTGAAGAAACCAGCCATTATTGCAAATGCGACAGTCTGACCGGCCTGTACAACCGGTCTTATTTGGAGGAAGCTCTCAAGAGCGAAGCCTCCCGATGCAAACGTTATCGAACTGAATTTTCTCTCGCCTTTTTTGATCTCGATCACTTTAAAACGATCAACGACACCCACGGTCACCAGGCCGGGGATGAGGTACTAAAGTCTGTCGCCAAACTGATTGAATCAGAAAAACGGGCCGAGGACATCGCGGCCCGTTTTGGCGGAGAGGAAATCATCCTGATGCTTCCTGGAACACAAAAATACAACGCGTTGATTCTTGCCGAGCGTATCCGGCACAAAATACAAAAAATGTATTTGCGTTTCGAAGGAAAGCGAATTCAAGTCACGGCTTCCGGTGGAGTTGCTACCTTTCCTCTGGATACCGATATCGCAGCGGAAATGGTGGAGTGTGCCGACCGGGCCCTGTACCGCGCCAAAAATCAGGGACGGAATCAGATTGTTTTATTCTCCGAAGACAAACGCCATAATTATCGAATGGACCTGATCGGTCCGATTAAAGTCCAGGAACTTGGAATGAAAACCAGCCAGTTGCCGGCATTGGGCCGCATAAAAGATCTCAGCCTTTCGGGGGTGTTGTTTGAATCACAGAAACCCCTGAATATGGGAAGTCGCATTCAGGTGGAAGTGCCTCTCTCGTCACGGGAAAAACCACTGGTGATGGTGGGGCGGGTAACCCGTTCGCAGCCGTCTGGATCGGCATATGATGTGGGCGCAAGCTTCCTGCACTTCGGGGATCAGGATCGAATGGAAATCAGCAGGCATTTTGCCGATCTCCTCCACACGTCATCTTCCCGGCATTAATTTCGAGTAAATCTTTTCCCACTCATTAAAACTAGCAGAAGCTCTCTATAGCATTTCTGGATTGTCGCCTAGAGTATGCCTCAACGGCGATAGGGAAGGCCCGACCGGGGACTGTAAATAAAGTTCGCTAGAATCGGAAGTGTTTCCCGGTCGATGGTTACCGGGAAGGGATAGTAAGGAGCGGCGGACTTGACCGCCTGCAGGGCTGCTTCATCCAGAATGTTGTACCCGGAACCGTTGATCAGCCGGACATTCATCAGATTACCGTCTCTGGATATTTGAAATCGTAATGTCAGTTGTCCGACGATTCCCCTGCGCTCCGCTTCGTCCGGGTAATCCCACACCAATTCGATCTGCCGCTTGATACGGGCAAAATAGGAAGCATACCTGGATTCCTTGGTGTCCAGGGAAATGGCTTCACCGTCGTCTTCAATGGTTTGGGATTTCGTATCGACCGATGCGTATTTATCTGCATCGAAGCCATCCAGAAGTGCCAGCGTTCCACCGGTGATCCGTTTCGGAGGGGAAGACTGGGTTTCAGCAGCTGGTTTGGCAAATCCCTTGTCGTGCAGGCGGAAAGGTTTTTTAATCTTTGAGGGAGCAGATTGTGGCACCTTTTTTTTCTTGGTGATCGGTCGCGGCTTTTTGGAGATTGCGGTGGATCGTTTGACCTTAGGGGCCACGGTTTTTTTGTTTTTGTAAGCCAGGTGTTTTCTGGGACTTCGATTGGAATGTGCCCGGCTGTCGAAACGGGCGATCAACTCAGAGCTTCTGGGTGTTTCAACTTTCCGTGGTTTGGGAGCATCGACAAACGTCGGGATTTTTTCAGGGGAGGGTTTTTTCTCCGGTGGCAGGTACTTGACCTTCACGGCGGGTAACTTCGTCTCGGTCTTTTTTTCGTCAGGCATCAATCCCTGTGCGACCATAACCGTGATATGGAGGCACAAGGAAACGAACACAAACCGCTTAAGGTGCGGCGCTTCCTGGATTTCAAACCGATCGATTGACATAACCTCAACATCCCTGGCCCAGCCTTGGAGCCTTTCATTTGACATACGGCCGTCTCTTCACTGTATAGCATCCCTCCCTTCGGTAGCAAATAAAAACTCTGCGAAGTTACGGATCTTTGAAAGGGGTTGAAATCAGAGCTGTTTAACAGGAGGACGGGCGTTTCTGCCCTCCAGCGCTTCGCTGGTTAGGCGATTCTTTGGGCGAACTTTCGGGTCTTGTCCGCATACCAGGTATAGGCTACTTCGATTTGAGGGGTGTGCAGATTGGGGGTGTCGTACCGGCCGTTTTCATCGAAAGGGACATACTTCATTTCCAACGAGCGATACAATTGGTTGAGGTAACCCTGAAAATCGGCGTACATCGGGATGAGCTTCTTCAGTTTGGGCATGGCCTCTTCCCTGAACCGTAACAGTTGCTTGCCGAAGGGATGGATGGTTGTTAATCCACCACTTCCGTTCCGCTCTTCCGCGAAATGAACCAGGGACTCAAAATCCTCCCAATCCTCCAGCGCGTCTACATCTGAAACAAAAGCCGGGTCGTCATTGAATTTGGCAAGAAACGGAGTGTCCAGAAGAATAGAAGCTCCCTGGTTAAAATTCTTTAGGTGCGCTCCAAACTTAAAATCATCATCCAGTCGGAATTGTTTCAAGTCGGAATCAAAGCGCCGGAAGTGTCTCGCCAGAACCGGCAGCAGCATCAACATGCGGGTCGGAGAGCGCAAAGCTTTGCTCAACCCTGCATTGAGAATTTTTCCGTCCTTACGGGTTTGGTGCAGGAGTTCGATGATATCTTCCTCAATCGCCGATAAATTGATGGGATAAACGTTGGGTTCCTTCACATCGTGTAACTGCTTGGCTTTTTCAGCGATAACCCGGTAATGGTAATTGCGGCCTACGAACTCGCTTTCCGGGTTCTCCTTGAACTCCGGGAACATGGCCTGCCGTGAATTCAACCAGAGAATCAGGTTGTGGTGCTTGAGATCCTTGTCCCGCAGCACACCTTCCAATTCGTACATGAAAGGCAGGTCGCCCGGTTGAAACAGGACCAGTTCATTCGCGGCGAGGGAAAGTTGGTTGCGGCCCAGAATCAGGGTGTTGATCAACATCAGGTTGTCCGGGTCCTCATGGACGAACATTACTTTCTTGCCACGCGTGTCGATCACTTTAAGAAAGTGCTCCAGAATAATTTTTACCTCTGTCGATCCCACCACTACGATTTCTTTCAGGCTCGACATAAGTAAATTGCCAAGGGCGTAGCACATGATGGGAATGCCCCGGACCAGAAACAGAAACTTGAGCCGGTCGATTTCTTCTCCCTCGGCACGCAGTATGAGATGGCTCACACCTTTTTTCTTCTGAGCGATTTCCCTTCGCGCTTTTTCCAGGGCAAATTTGTCCGCCAGGCTTCGGCTTTCGTAACAATTGTGGCTGAAGCTGACGATACACTTATCGATTACAGGCTTGTTTTTGACTCGGAACATAGCTGGTTTCGGCAAACCCTCAGATGTACCGCATGAGGGGAGATTGCCGAAATATCTCCCTGAGAAGTTGGAACCTTTTAAGTTATTGTAATTTAAAAACTAACTCCATTTCTACCAATTTTTGTTTGAAATCGGGGAGTTAGTTGGCATCTCCATTAGCGTGCCGGACCGGGTCCACTCAGCATTTCCCTGGAGATCCTACAAATGCAGGTTTTCCAGTCAATCCGCCAATCCCCCAAACCTGCGAAATGACTTGATTTATTGAGTTTATTATTCATACAATTGTTAAACACTCCTCTACAAGGTGCTTAATGGGAGATCCAACCCATATTATAGAATTGATCGATCAAATGCTGGAGGAAACGGCGGACCGGCCGGACCTTCAGGAAAAAATTTTCGATCTGCGCGACGCCTTGCTGCAAGCCCAGCAGTCTGCCCAGCAGTATAATCTCAAAATCAAAACACTGGAAGAAACCATCCGCCAGCTCAAGCTGCCGGCCCATCGTATTGGGACTATTCTCGGCAAGGGGCAGGAGGATTTGTACCGTTTGAATGTTGGCGGAACCGAATACCAGGCGGCGGTTTCTCCAGAAATTCTTGAAGACGGAGAGCTGAAGGTAGGAGACCAGGTTGCAGTCAACGAAGGGTTTGTTGCAATCGCCAAACTTCCTTTGCCCGAAAGAGGCCCGATCGCTCGTATTGTGTCACGTTTGGATGATGGTCATTGGCTGGTCGGTGGCGGTTCCAACACTTCCGAATCCATGGTGATCCCCTGCACCGGGCTGGAACAGGAAACTTTCAAAGAAGGGGATGAGGTGGTTCTCGACCCAACCCAGAAGGTCATCATGAAGCGCCTTCCCAAACGCCAGTCCAAATCGCTGGTGGAAGACGATTACATTCCCGTTACCTGGCAGCAGGTGGGTGGACAGGAGAAAGTCATCGAGGAAGTCCGCAAGGTTATTGAATACCCCATTCTGCACGAAGAGATTCTTCACAAGATGGAATACCGGATGCCCAAAGGGTTTCTGTTTTACGGCCCGCCCGGTTGCGGCAAAACGCTGATCGGTAAAGCCATTTTGTCCGATGTCGTCGACCAGCTCAAATCCAAGGATGATGGCAGCAAGGATCTGGAAGGCCGGTTCATCCACGTCAAGGGACCTGAAATTCTTAACATGTGGCTCGGCGAATCGGAACGCAAGGTCCGTGAAATTTTCAAACGCGCACGCGAGTACAAGGAAAAAGGAAAGCTTCCATTCATTTTCATCGACGAGGCCGAATCGGTGCTTGGCACACGGCAGGCCATGCGCGTCAACAATATCTCCAATACCCTGGTTCCAATGTTCTGTGCGGAGATGGATGGAATCCAATCGGTACGCGAAATGGTGGTGATCCTCGCCACCAACCGCCCGGATTTAATCGATCCGGCAATTTTAAGACCGGGGCGCATCGACCGCAAAATCAAGGTGGGGCGGCCCAATCGTGAGGATTGTGAATCTATCCTGAACGTCTATCTCAAGCCGAATCTCCCGATCGATGGGAACCGTGAGAAGGACCTGATTCATCCTTTCCTGGACCATTTGTTCAGCAAATCTCCGGAGCGGGAAGCACTGATTTTGACTCTCCGCAGTGGGGAGTTCAAGAAACTCTATTGGAAGGATTTTATTTCCGGAGCCATTCTGGAAGGAATCGTTTTGCGCGCCAAGGAACGTTCCATTGAACGTGCTATTGCCGGGGAAGAATTGAAAATCACCAAAGACGATATGATCCAAGCCCTGCACAACGAGTTTACGGAAAACAGCGTTTTGCCGGCCGATTCCAATATGGAAGACTGGCTCCAGTTGCTCGACTTTGATCCCAAGAACGTGGCGCGGGTACGGCGGCCCAACGATTCCGATCAGGCTGCCTCCGATACCCTCAGCCGGTCAATCATATGAGCGAAATTGTACCTCTGCTGGGGATCGAAACGGAATACGGCATTATCCGGGAGGATCAGGAGGAATCCGATCCGGTCGAAGAATCGATGTGGCTTTTGGCCCGCTGTGGAGTGAAGAGCGCATTCAAGGTCTGGGCGTATAACCGGGAGCGCACGCATTTGGATATGCGCGGGTTTCAGGTATCCCGGCTGGCCCAGGATGAAGAGGAAGACGAATTCTGCGAAGAGGATCGCAAGCGGCCCTACTCGTATTGGGAAATGAAAAGCGACCGGGTGTTGACCAACGGTGCGCGTTTTTATAACGATCACACGCACCCGGAATACAGCACGCCGGAATGCCGCACGCTGTTCGATCTGGTAGCACACGATCTGGCCGGGGAGCACATCGTCGGCGAATGCTGCCGCCTCCGCAATCAGGAGCTGGGCGGTGACTTTTTACAGTTGTTTAAAAACAATACGGATTACAGCGGACACAGTTACGGCACGCATGACAACTATTTAATTCCGCGGAACCAGCCGTTCGAGGATTGGGTCCATCAACTGGTGCCGTTTCTGGTAACGCGGCAATTGTACGCCGGTGCGGGAAAGGTTGGAGCGGAACGGAAGAACGAAGACGGATTCACCGGTTTGCAGCTGGCACAACGCTCCGATTTTATAGACAGCGTTCTCAGTATCGAGACCATGATCCTGCGGCCCATCATCAATACCCGCGATGAGCCGCATGCAACGGAAGATTACCGGCGTTTGCATTTGATATTGGGAGACGCCAATATGTCGCCCTATGCGACGGCGTTGAAGGTGGGCGCCACCCGGCTGGTATTGACGCTGATCGGTGCCCGCAAACTGGAAACACCGTTTGAGTTGGCGGACCCGGTGGCCGATGTCCAGCGCGTGTCGCGGGACACCACCGGCAAAGTTCTTTTAAAATTGCAGTCTGGGAAAACCGTCACCCCTCTGGAAATCCAGGAGTGGTATCTGGAGCAGACTTTGAAGCACACGGGTTTCTCCGACGATAAGGAAGAGTGGGACTGGGTCACCCGCGAATGGGGCCGGACTTTGGACGATCACCGGCATCATCCGGAAAAGCTGGCCGATCGCATTGATTGGGCCATCAAGAAAAGCCTTTTCAGCGATTTTATGGAAGCGGAGGGTTTGCACTGGGAAGACCCGATTTTACAAAGTCTCGATTTGGAGTATCATAATCTTAACCCGGAACGCGGATTGTATTACAGCCTGCGAGATCAGGGAAGCGTAGCGGGATTGATTGAGCAGGACAAAATCGACGACGCCGTCCACCGGGCCCCTCAGGATACACGGGCGCGGATTCGAGGGCAGGCAGTCGATCAGGAGCGCGATCATATTAAAAACATCCATTGGACGGGAATCGAATTCAACAATGGTGAGTATTTGGATCTGTCCGGACTCATCAGCAAAGAAGATGTCCTACAGGTCCTGGATTCAAACAAGGAGCAGTTTGCATGGAAATGAATGATCCCCTCAGACGGGAAGAGAAGAAAGAATCCACCCCCGACAGGAAGGACAGCGGTCCTTCCAAACCCGATGTGAATCGGCCGGGGCGCGATGATCTTCTCAAGCGAATGAAAAAAGTCGACCCCAAGCAATCTGAAAAATACAAACAGCGAACGGGTCAATGAGCGATAAACCGGAAAATTTTAGCGGGCCGGGAGATTTTATCGATCTCCTCGAGCGGTCGGGATATTCCTGGCCCAAGGCGATTGCGGGATTGACCGCCATCGACAAGGCCAGTGTGCCCCAGGGCACGACCGTGATGGCGTTCCATTTCAAGGATGGTGTGATCGTTGCCGGAGATCGCCGTGCCACCGCTGGCAATGCCATTATGTACGAGCGGTGCGACAAGGTGATTCCCATCGACGACTTTTCACTGATGGCCATCGCCGGGGTTCCCGCCACGGCATTCGAAATGGCGCGCATTCTTTCGCACAATTTCGAATACTATCGACGGTCACAACTGCAGCCGTTAAGCACCGAAGGCAAAATCCGCGCCTTGTCCAAACTGTTGAAGGATAATATGGGGCTCGCTATGCAGGGAGTTGGCGCGGTCAGTCCCATTTTTGCGTCCTACGATCAAAGAGAAGCCAAGCCCTACATTTATTTTTACGATATTCTGGGAGCCCAGTTTGAAATCCAGACCCACACCGCCACCGGCTCCGGATCGCCGGTCATTCGCGGTATCCTCGAATACGAAGACCTCTGGGGTGCTCAAAAACTTGGGCAAAGAACTTTGAAGGAAGCCGCTCAACTGGCCATTCGGCTGTTGCAAACCGCCGGGCAGTTTGACAGCGCCACTGGACAAGGCCGCCCCGAAGATAAAATCTATCCGGTTATCGCCAGTATCACCGATCAAGGTTACCGGTTCATGCCGGAAGAGGAACTGGCTGTCCTCTTCCAGGAATCCACAAAAAGGAAATAATCATGTTTGACGAACCGTTTCGCTGGATGGAGGCCATTTCCACCCGCCACAGTTATGTCCAGGAGAAACTGAAAAAAGGTCAACCGGTACTCGCAGTCCCTTACAAAGAGGGTGCGCTGGTAATGGGGTTTGCCGCCCAACCCGGAAAAATATTTGAGGTGTATGACCGCATTGCGCTGGGCAGCCTGGGACATCCTGCCGATGTCGAGCGTCTCCGCATGACTTTGCTGGATATGGCTCATCTGGAAGGGTTCAACCGTTCGGAAAAGGATGTGACGCTTGCCCGATTGCTTCAGTTCGGCATTGCTCCCGCAATGAAACAGAATTTCGAAGAGGTGATGCGGGCGCCTTATCTGGTCAAATTGTTGTTTGCTGAAATCGATTTCGACAACCGGCCGTCGTTCTTCCGGCTCAACTACGATGGGCATTGGGAGATGTTTAAAAAAGGCGCGGTGATTTCCGGCAACGACAAGGAATCCGAGTGGATTCAGAAACAAATCGAGCAGACCGATTTTGCATCACTCTCTCTGAAGCAGGCTTTGAAAGAAGCGTGCCGCCTGTGGGAAGAGGGAAAGAAGCAAGGTTCACCTGAATCGGAAGACTCCGATGAACAACCGACGACCCTGGCCGAGGCCTTCGACCGATGGACGCTGGAGGCGGCATTGCTTTCCACGGCGACAGAACGCAGGGCCCTGTACCGGGTGGTGACCCCGGACGAAATTGAACCTTTAAAATCGGCGGCAAAATAATATGAAGCGCAGAATATACGGTATTGAAACGGAATACGGTCTCCTGATCAAGGAGGATGATTTTAAATACGGCCCGATCGATGTCGCCGTTCGTATCAAGAATCATATTTTCGATCAGAAGCAGGGTGTGCTCGACTTGCATTACCGCGCCAACGACGAACCACCCGGCAATGGCGGATTCCTCGCAAACGGCGGCCGTATTTATCTCGACATGGGGCACCTCGAATACGCGTCCCCGGAATGCTCCAACCTAGTGGATCTGGTCACGTTCGATCGTGCCGGCGACGAAATTGTACAAAAAGCGTTGGAAGAATTGGGTTGGGCCGACCAGGTAGCATTTATCAAGAACAACGTCGATCTGGAAACCAACGCCACTTTCGGATGCCATGAAAATTATCTGGTCAGCCGTGCGTTTCAGTTTGACAACCGCGAGAACCTGCGCCTGCTGGCGTCGTTTCTGGTGACCCGGCAAATTTACGCCGGTACCGGACGTACCGGTGCCTGCAACCCGCAACCGTTCCGCGATTGGGACGACATCCACCAAACACGCAAAGACGAGGATGAAGTCAACTTTCAGATTTCCCAGCGCGCGGATCACATCCCCAACGAATTTTACCGCTGGGTGCAATACAATCGCGCCATTGTCAACACCCGCGACGAACCGTTGTCCGATCCCAGCAAGTATCGCCGCATTCATTTATTGGTCGGCGACTCCAACATGAGCGAATTCGCCTGCGCTCTGAAGATGGGTGCCACGTCGCTGATGATGGAGTTGATCGAGTTGGGAGTGGCGGACCCGTCGTGGATTCTTTCGGATTCCGTGAATGCCATGCGGGATATTTCCAGGGATCCGGAGTTCAAGTGGGAAATCACTTTGCGGGACGGCAACAAAACCACCGCTCTGGAATTGCAGAAAGAAATCATGCAGGTCGGGAAAAAATACTTGGCTGGATCTTCCAGTGACACCGACTGGGTGCTGGAAGCCTGGGAATCAGTACTAAACGATATTCCCAAAGGGCCGGAAGCGCTGATCGGTCGCGTCGACTGGGCCAGCAAATACTGGATGCTCACCGAATTCATGAAGTCGGAAAATTTGGGGTGGCAAGATTCCTGGATCAAAAGTCTCGACCTTGAATTTCATAACCTCAATAAAGCGCATGGTCTGTATTGGGGTCTGGAAAATAACGGAGACGCTTACCGTAAAACTTCCGACGAAGCCATCCTCTTCTCTCAATCCAACGCCCCCAAGGGTACCCGCGCCGATGGCCGCGGCGAATTGGTGAAAACATTGCTCGAATGCCAGACCGGTTACCTGATCGACTGGATCGGTTTCCGCCTGAACAAAGAAGAACCCTTCCTTATGCTGGACCCCTTCATTTCCTATAAAAAGGAAATCCAGAACTACTTGCGAAGTATGGATTTGCAAGATCCCTTCGAAGATAAAAATTACTTCCGCTGAAATCAATCGCTTGTCGGATTGAATTACTCCTTATCGCAAAACGGTTTCTAGCGCAAAAATGCCGCTACGTGAAGTCGATTTTGGGTTGGTTTCGCAGGGGGGCAGGAGTATATTAAAGTGAAAGAAAACGGATATTTGTTCACTTTTCAGGGAGGTCCCTTTGGAAAACTGCCTGTTTTGCAAAATTGCCAGTGGAACAATAGAATCTGAAATGGTTTATAGTGATGAACATCTGTTCGCAATCAAGGACATCAATCCGCAGGCTCCAACGCATCTGTTGATCATTCCCAAGAAGCATTTTGCAACTCTCATGGATATTGAGGATTCGGATCAGAAACTGATGGGATCGGTCTGTACGGTGGCCAAATCCTTGGCAAAAAAGAATGATCTGGAAGTCTCGGGTTTCCGTTTGGTGGTCAATTGCGGATCAGGGGCCGGCCAGTCCGTATTTCATATTCATTTTCATTTATTGGGCGGCAGGCCCATGAAATGGCCTCCCGGTTAATCGTATGATCACCGTTGAACAGTTATATGAAAAATTGAAACCGATAAAAGTCGGCAGTCCCCTGTGCGAGTTCACGCTCGAGCATTGCCGGCGCCTTCATCCGGTCATTGCACGTATTGAGGAAATCAAGCGAAAGAAGAACGCCATCATTCTGGCTCACAACTATGTCGCGCCGGAGATTCTATACGGAGTTGCCGATCACACCGGCGATTCCTACGGCCTGGCCAAAATCGCCCGCGATTCCGATGCGGAGGTAATCGTCTTTCCCGCAGTGCGGTTCATGGCGGAAACCGCGAAAATTTTAAATCCCGATAAAACGGTGATCGACCCCAATCCCGACGGTGGTTGTTCGTTGGCCGACGGCATCACCGCCGCCGATGTCCGGCGCCTGCGCAAGGAATATCCCGATCATACTTTTGTCTGCTATATCAACACTACCGCGGAAGTGAAAGCGCTGTGCGATGTGTGCGTGACATCGTCCAACGTCTACCGCATTGTGGAAGCCATCGACAACGACAACATCTATTTCCTGCCTGACAAGCTGATGGCCATGAACGTGATTCAGTATTTGCAGGAGCGGGGAGTCCACAAAAATATTTCCTGGTACGATGGCACCTGTTATGTGCACGAGGAATATGCGCCGGACGCCATCGATTTTGTCCGCAACAACAACCCGGGAGTCGACGTGCTGGTGCATCCGGAATGCCAGCCCGCTGTCGTCCAGAAAGCGGATTTCGTGGGCAGCACTACGAATATGCTCAACCATGTTCGGGAATCGAGTGACGAAACGTTCTTCCTGCTTACGGAATGCGGGTTGACCGGTATTTTGCAATCCGAGTTTCCCGACAAGCAGTTTGTGGGGTCCTGTACCATGTGCAAATACATGAAAACCAATTCCCTGCAGGATATTTTGCAGGCGTTGGAGAATCCGCGGCAGGATCAGATCATCAAGCTTTCCCCAGAAGTTCAGCAGAACGCGCTTCATTGTGTCGAACGTATGTTCGAATACGCTGAAAAAACCTCTTCCTGAATACGCTCTGCATTTTTAGCGAAAGCGGTCATTCATGTTGCGTGTATCCAACTTATCGTTAACCAAAGGCAAAGCCATCCTCAAAGACCTCTCGTTCGAGGTGAAACCGGGGGAGATGCTGACCGTGCTGGGTCCGTCCGGCGCGGGCAAGTCGTCGCTCCTGCGCTGCCTCAACCGGCTCGATCCCGCAGACTCCGGCGAGGT
This sequence comes from Nitrospinaceae bacterium, assembly GCA_028278405.1. GTDB lineage: Bacteria > Nitrospinota > Nitrospinia > Nitrospinales > Nitrospinaceae > SZUA-226. The sequence goes on along the minus strand of JANQEK010000013.1, from coordinate 15,527 downwards.
ATTCCTCAACGGCGCCGAGGTGCGGTCGCTCGACATTTTGGACCTGCGCCGCCGCATGGGCATGGTGTTCCAGACGCCGGCGCTGATCCCGGAGACGGTGGCGGCGAATGTGGCACTCGGGCCTTCCCTGCGCCACGAAACGGTGAGCGAACCGGAGATTCAGGAACTGCTGCAACAGGTGGGCCTTCCGCCGGAGCTCATGACACGCCAGGTGGAAACGCTTTCGGTCGGCGAACAGCAGCGCGTGTCTTTCGCGCAGGTGCTGGCCAACAAGCCGGACGTACTCCTGCTCGACGAACCGACTTCGGCGCTCGACCCGACGGCGGCATTAACCATCGAGAACCTCATCAAGGATGTTCATTCCCGTCTGCACACGGCAACGGTGCTGGTGACGCACGACATCCCGCAGGCCGTCCGCTTCAATACCGAGACGCTGGTACTGGTCTGCGGATCGGTCCTCGCTCGCGGCAATATCCAGGACTTGGTGAACGATACGGGTAATACAACGTTACAAAAGTTTCTTAAAGGAGAACTCACCGGGCAAGGCCCGGAGCAAATTTAAAACGCTATAACCCATGGTGCCATACTTTGACAGGCTCAGGGTGACACGATTAAGTATTAGAAAATGACAAGGAGAAAAAAATGACGATTGAATCGTTACTGATCGCCTACGGGCTGATCGCCATCGCTCTGTTCATCGCATGGCACAACCGGTTGAAACTGGAGAAGGAAGTGGTGATCGCTTCCCTGCGCGCTACGGTGCAACTGGTAATCATGGGCTTCCTGCTGGAATGGATTCTGAGGCTGGACAACTTCATCTATCTGGGCCTGATCCTGCTGGCGATGACCGGCATTGCGGCGGCGATCTCCGGGAAGCGGGGCGAAAAGATACCGCACTCCACAGGCATTGCGTTTACCGGTATCCTCATCGGTTCGGTCATCACTTTCGCGGTGCTGTCGGGGGCGGGGGTGATCGGTCCCGAGGCCAAGTACATCATCCCGCTGGGCGGGATGATCATCGGCAACTCGATGAACGCGTCGTCGCTCTCCATGAACCGTCTCATCGGTGAACTGGGACATCAGCGCAAACGCATCGAAACGTTGCTGGCATTGGGCGCCAACGCGCAGCAGGCTTCGGAATGGGCGGTGCGTCAGTCTGTGCGGTCCGCCCTGATCCCGGTGATCGATAGCATGAAGATCATCGGACTCGTGCATCTGCCGGGCATTATGACCGGTTTCATCATCGCCGGCGGCTCGCCCCTGGAAGCGGTGAAGTACCAGCTCGCTATCGTGTTCATGATCGCCGGCACAGCAAGTCTGACCTGTATGATCGTGACGCTATTAGCTGCACGCCGGTGTTTTTCCAGCGACCTACAGTTATTGGATACCTTCAGGCCAAGTACCGCCTGACCGGCGAAGCGCCGGAGCTAATTTTCTCCTCCCCTTTTCAAGGGGAGGCTGGGAGGGGTTGATGTCAACCACCCCTAACCCCTCCTTGGAAAGGAGGGGGATACAGATGAAGAACAAGAGGAAAAATTTCCATGAAACCAAAAATCAGTATCATCACCTTAGGTGTGTCCGACCTGAAACGGTCGTTGAATTTTTACCGCGATGGACTGGGATTCCCGACGCACGAGTACAAGGACGACGCCGGGATCGTGTTTTTCAAAATGGAAGGCACCTGGCTGGCCCTGTATCCGCTGGCTGATCTGGCTGAGGATCTAGGAGAAGATGCCAAGCGTGCAGGACTAGCTGTTGGCTGGGAAAAAGCTGCCCCCGGCGGCTCGCCGGTAACATTGGCGCACAATGTGGGAACGAAAGAAGAAGTCGACACCGTCGTCCAACTGGCGGTGGATTCAGGAGCAACTCTTGTGAAGCAACCACAGGACGTGTTCTGGGGTGGGTATTCCGGCTACTTCGCCGATCCCGACGACCACCTGTGGGAAGTGGCCTACAATCCCTTCATGGATTTGACGTGAGGAAACTGTATACAGATCGTACAAAGGGAAAAAGTTGATGTATATTATTTATTCTTTTTAGATTTCTTTTTGGGTGATTTGCTTTTCTTGCGTGGTGGTCTAGGAGGAATTTGTGTTTTTAAGGTTTGGAGCATTGGATTTAACAAATAAAGCTGGTGAATAATCGTTTCTAAAACCGCTATCATATGCTCTAAAAGATCACGTACTGGTCTAAATCCACGATGTTGCGTAGCTGAACTTGCATCAATCACTATCATAATTGTTTCTTTTTGATTTTCAGAGATATGTTTCTTCTTGACCATATCATCGATTTTTTGTTCAAAGCCACCAATGTCTCCAACTAAGTATGTCATGACACGATCCAGGGCAGAGCGGATTCCCATTGAAAATAGTCGGGATTGATCGTCATTTGCAGCTGAATATACTTCTAAGAGAAGCCCATGGATCGTTGGATCGATCGACTCCAAACTTTCTATCCATTTGGGTTGTTGTAGCCAGAGACGAGGCGGTTTGTAGAGCAACTGTTTTTCTTTTGTATTTTCTTTAGTTATTATTTCGCGGATTGCCGCTGTTTTGCAACCTCGGCAGTAAATAGCACTTATTTCACGATGAACAGAGTTGCCATCTGAATCTTCCTCACGCAAATCATTTAGAACAATAACATCATGCTCTGTTTCGACACCGCAGGTATTACATGGACATGGGCATGTATCTTTCGCCATGATATTAAAATTTTCTCAAGAGATTGAAAATGACATTGACAGGACCCGTTGGCAGATGAACAAGAACGGGTTCTTTTGTTTCAATATTTTTTTTATTTAATGATAATTCGAAATCAAATTTATGTTCCTTCGGTTGTGGGAGAGTGCCTGTAACAAGTGTTGCGCCGGGGGGAACTGTTAGAGTGATCTTGCTAGAAATTTTATCTTTATGCTCTTTATAGGTTCCGTCATACAAGACACCACCAACATCAGCGCCAGTTATTACCCCATCTTTTAAGATGAGCATTCCCATGCCCCAATCGGCTGTGCCACGAAAAGTAATTTGATAAAATCCGTCAACCATGTCGTCTCCAAGTCTATTTTGCTAGTTTTACAAATCTATAATTTATATATACTTTGCATTGACTATTTTGGTCCTATCATGTTCTTCGGCTGGACTTTCTGGTCGAATTCTTCGGCGGTTAATAATCCCAGTGCCACGGCGGCTTCTTTGAGTGTGCTGTTATCCTCGAAAGCTTTCTTCGCCACCTTGGCGGCGTTGTCGTAGCCGATGTGCGGATTGAGCGCCGTGACCAGCATCAGTGAGTTGTTGAGGAATTGTTCGATATTGTCCTTGTTGGGCTGGATGCCGACGGCGCAGTGTTCGTTGAACGATTTGCAGGCGTCGCTGATGAGTCTTATGGATTGCAGCAGGTTGTAGATCATCACCGGCTTGAACACGTTGAGCTCGAAGTTACCGGATGCGCCGCCGACGTTGACGGCGGTGTCGTTACCGATCACTTGTGCCGCGACCATGGTGAGTGCTTCCGATTGCGTCGGGTTGACCTTGCCGGGCATGATGGACGAGCCGGGTTCGTTGGCGGGTAACGCGAGTTCGCCGATACCGCAGCGCGGACCCGACCCCAGCCAGCGCACGTCGTTGCCGATTTTCATCAGAGAACAGGCGATGGTTTTCATCACGCCGCTGGCTTCGACGATGGCGTCGTGAGCCGCCAGCGCCTCAAACTTGTTGGGCGCGGTGATGAACGGGTGTTTGGTGAGGTCGGCGATCACTTTGGCCACCTTTACCGGGAAATCCTTGTGCGTGTTGATGCCGGTACCGACGGCGGTGCCGCCGAGAGCGATCTGGTACAGGCGCGGCAGGCATCCGTCGATGCGCTGGATGGCGTTGTCGAGCTGTGTGGCGTAACCGCTGAATTCCTGTCCCAATGTGAGCGGGGTGGCGTCCATCAAATGCGTGCGGCCGATCTTGATGATGCTTTTGAAGGCGTCCGATTTCTTTTTCAGTGTGTCGCGCAGGGCGGAGATGTCCGGGATGAGCCGGTTGTGAATCTGTTCGACCGCCGCAATGTGCATGGCGGTGGGAAACGTGTCGTTCGACGACTGGCCCTTGTTGACATCGTCGTTGGGGTGGATGGGGTCTTTGCTGCCGAGTGTGCCGCCGGCGATTTCGATAGCGCGATTGGCAATCACTTCGTTGGTGTTCATGTTGGTCTGGGTACCGGAGCCGGTCTGCCACACGCGCAGTGGGAAATGCAGATCGAGATTTCCGGAGATCACTTCATCCGCCGCCTGGACGATGAGGTCTTTTTTTTCGGCGGGCAGGACATGCAATTCGGCATTGACGATGGCAGCGGCTTTTTTGAGGATGCCCATGGCCCGGATGATCTCGCGCGGCATGGTTTCCCATCCGATGTTGAAATTGATGAGCGACCGCGCGGTCTGTGCGCCGTAATATTTATCGGCGGGAACCTTGATTTCCCCCATGCTGTCCGATTCCATCCGGTAGTCCATATTTTCCCCCTCTAGCGGCGAATCGCCGCGGATAAATTTAAAACCAGCCCATTTTTATCCCCCTCCTTTTCAAGGAGGGGAGCTTGTATTGGTCACTTCATGAAGTAGTTTTCCGCTTCCGGTAAGTGCTCAGTTATATACGTTTTGAATTTTTTGAGCAAGCGTTGTTCGGTCTGCCGGACGGCTTCGCGGGTAATATTATAGTGTTCGCCGATTTCTTTCAACGAGGTTGGGTCCTCGGACAGGATGCGGGTGGCAAACAATTCTTTTTCAATAGGTTTCAGGTCCTCGAGAAACGCCTCGATTTTTTCGTGGAGGGCCTCATGAAACTGGCTTTTCTCGATGGCCTGGGCCGGGTTTTTGCCGTCGGATAGCGATTTCGAAGGCGTCATTTCGCTGTCCGGGTGGACCGGGGTGTCCATCGAGACGTCGTAGGCGCCGAGGCTGGCCTGGACATCGATCACGTCCTTTTCGGCGACACCGAAATGTTCGGCCAGCTTTTTGGGCGTGGCGGTGAACCCCTGTTCCTCGAGTTTGGCTTTTTCCTTTTGCAGGTTGTAGAGCAGTTTGCGTCGGGCGTTGGTGGTGCCGACGCGTACCAGTCGCCAGTTGTCGAGGATGTATTTCAGGATATAGGCCTTGATCCACCAGCTGGCATAGGCGGGCAGGCGTACGCCGCGGAACGGGTCGAAGTTCTGCACGGCTTTCATGAGGCCGACGTTGCCTTCCTGGATGAGGTCCATCACGTTCTGCCATTCGCGCCGGAAGGTCATGGCGATTTTCACCACCAGCGTGAGGTTGTTGGTGATGAGTTTGTAGGCGGCCTTGACGTCGCCGGTTTCCTTATAGTGGATGGCGAGCTCTTTTTCCTCTTCCTCGGACAATTCGCCGTATTGGCGGATTTCGTTGATGTAAGCCGTCAGCGGGTCGAGCGGCGCCAGCGAGTCTGATCCCCGCACAACGGGCAAGGGACGCTGCTCCTCATCCGGGTCGTCGTCGAGGTCGCCGTCCAGCACCTCCGGTTCCAGCGGGAGAGGTTTTTCTTCCTCGTCCTCGTCGAATTCCGGCTTATGTTTTAAAGGCTCGTTCATAATCAATCACTTGTAGACCGGTTTTATGCCCGTATTTGAGGGAATAGGAACCGTTGAATGTCGATCTTATAAAAAGTACAATGACGATATGCGAATCGATATTTTTATAATTCTCCTGATCGCGGCGGTATTACTGTACCGTTGGTATCAGAAACTCCCTAAAGAAAAAGGCGGCGAGCCTTCGTCTACGGAGATGGTCATGGACCCCAATTGCGAGACCTATATCCCGGAGACGGAAGCGATCCGGGCCACCATCGGCGGTCGGGACCATTTTTTCTGCAGTGAAAAATGCGCCGAAGAATACCGAAAATGGCACAGTACTGTATGAATTTACTCTGAAAAGCCCCACATTTGTACATATTGTAACATAACCTGCACGGCGGAAAGGGGCCGCCGGGAACGGGGAAACAGCCCCAGGAAAGGAAGCTTGTGACGTATCAAATTGGATTGAAAAGAATAATGGCCGTCGGCCTGATCTTCTTGTGGATGGCCGGGACCGCGCAGGCGGCGGAAGCCCCCAAGCCCTGCGAACCGGTGGAGACGAAGGGAATCAAGGTCGAGGGTTATATTTCGAAAAAGTTCAGGAAGCAGAAGCGGGCGATCCTGAAGGAGTTCAAAGAGATCGGTCATACGCGCACGGCCATCCGCCCGTTTCCCATGGGCAAGACTGCTAAAGTAATCGGCATCGGCCGGTGCGTCCCGGCGTACATAGCTCGGCATGTGATGGCGACGGCCTTGAAATATACCAGTGGTATTGAGAGCCTCGTCAACCAGACCTTTCTGCACACGCATTGGATCGGTATCGGTACCACCACGTTCGATGAGCCGTCGCAGCAGTTGGTGACCCAGGAGCAGGTGAAGCAGTTGATGGACCCTTCCTTAGGGGATGAAGAATTCCACAAACTGTACCGCCAGTTTTCGGTGCAGGATGACACCGTTCCCTATTTCGGCAGTACTCCGAAGAATGTAAAAAAAGTTAAATAGCGGGTGGGAAAGGTTCGACCTCAACCCGTCAAGGGGAGGGGCGAACGGGCCCGGAACCGCGGCAGGCCCTGCGGATTCAGGCTATTGGTTTTTTCACCATTCAATACATAGCGGAGCAGGCCGATCGGATTTTCCCGGCGGTGAAACCACCGCAAAAATTCTTCCCGTCCGGATGCCGCGCCTTCCTTGAATTGAGAGTGTTCGTCGTTGTTGAGGTTCAGGGTGGTCTGCAAAATCTCATGGCTCGCCTCGCCGAATACCTGCGAGTACACCTCAATCAGGATGCTCACTTTTTCAAGATCTTTGTCAACATTGTTAAATTCGAATCCACCGGAACAAAACCCGAACATGTAACCCATCGAATAGGGAGCCAGAGAGAATGTGGTATGAGCCTCATCTCCCATTTCCAGGATAGTTTGTACGATTTGATCTTCCAGGTTTTGAGCGATTTCCTGAACCCAGTCTTTTTTGATTTCAAATATATTGTTTCCCATAATAATTCTCCTTAATGGTTTGTAATAAGATCAGTTCTTTGTGTTAGAAGGTTATTTGGAAGGTGTGTGAAATGGGTTGATGAAAAAAACGAATCTCCTGTTAATATGGGGCGCGGATCGTTAATGAAAGCCTGTTCTTAGAGTCTTGACGTCATGAAACAAAGGCTGAAATCAGTTGCCGTGTCTATTTTGGCGGTTATACTTCAGGGATCTTTTGGGACTCCCGTTTACGCGAAGGAACCCTGCCGTCCTATCGAGGAGCGGCCTATCAAAATTGAAGCGTGGATTTCCAAAAAAGATATGAAGGATTACCGGACCATGCGGCGCCAGTTTGAAGCCATGGGATATACCTATGCCGCATTGTGGGCTTATCCGGGGAAGAATCCTTCGCGGGTGGCTGCCATTGGCTCGTGTGTTCCGGCATACGTAGCCCGTCATGCCCTGCAGCAGGCGTTGATCTATTATGGAGAGGTGAACAGCCTGGTGCATCAGAGTTTTGTTTCCGGACATTGGATCGGCCTCGGAACTTCGCTGTTCGCGGAAAGCTCACAACAGCCCATTAATAAGCAACAGCTGCGTGATTTGCTCGATCCGGCTCTGGACACGTTTCAATTTCACAAATTGTATCGGCAGTTGACCGAGCAGGACGAACAAGTCCCCGCCTTCGGGCAAATGCTCCCCAATCCCAAACTCATGAAATGACCGAATGACCACTTTGGATCTCATTGCCTGGCTGATGTTCATCACCGCCGGGTTCAGTTATATCAATCATCGTTTCCTCAAGTTTCCCACCAGCATCGGGCTGATGGCGATCGCCCTCGTGTTTTCAGTGATTCTGGTTACATTGGGAGAATTAAAATGGATTCCGGGGTTGGAGGATTCCGCGCGATCAATATTAGAGTCCATCGACTTTGATCAACTGGTCCTGCACGGAATACTGGGTGCATTGCTGTTTGCCGGTTCATTGCATATCAATCTGGAAGATCTCGCGAAGCAGAAATGGATCATTAGTCTTTTGGCATCTTTCGGGGTGGTTTTATCGACAGGTATTGTCGCAGGATTGATGTACTTTGTGTTGGACTGGCTTGGAGTCGGTATACCCTTTATCTATTGTTTGTTGTTTGGTTCATTGATTTCCCCGACCGACCCCATTGCGGTACTGGCCATTTTAAAAACCGTCGGCGCACCTAAAGAATTAGAGACCAAAATTGCCGGTGAGTCCCTGTTCAACGATGGCATAGCCGTGGTGATCTTCATCGTAATTCTGGGCATCGCCAATGGCACTCACGAACCGACAGTGGGATCGATCGCTCTTTTATTTTTTAAAGAAGCAGTAGGCGGCGCGTTATTCGGTTTGGCGACGGGGTATGGGGCGTATCGTCTATTGCGTACGGTGGACAATTATCAGGTCGAAGTATTGATCACACTGGCTCTGGTCTTCGCCAGCTATTCCGCGGCAGAGGCGATGCATATTTCTGCACCGATTGCAGCGGTGACGGCAGGATTGCTGATCGGCAACAAAGGTCGTACCTTGGCGATGTCAGAAAAGACCATCGAGCACGTGGACTTGTTCTGGGAATTGATCGATGAAATTCTAAATGGAGTCTTGTTTGTTTTGCTGGGTTTCGAACTGTTGATCGTGACGTTCGATCTGTCCAGTTTTAAAGCCGGTTTGATCGCGATACCCGTCGTTCTGCTGGCTCGGTTCATAGGGGTGAGTCTCCCCATTTGGCTTATGAAATTCAAACGCGAGTTCAGCCCGAATGCGATCAAGGTGCTGACGTGGGGCGGGTTGAGGGGCGGTATTTCCGTGGCGCTGGCGCTCTCCCTGCCCGCATCTCCCGAACGGGAATTGATTCTAATGATGACTTATGTCGTGGTGGTGTTTTCTATCCTCGTTCAGGGGCTGACCATCGGCAAGCTGGTCCAGCGGGGGCTGAAAGACTGAGAGTTCCGGTGTGAGGACTAACCCCGTCGAACCAGGCGGACGGCGTGGGAAATGGTTTTATCGTTTTTATCGTACCAGTAGGGACAGCCGTTGAGGTAGAAAACAATCTGAGCTTCGGTGCCGCGTTCATCGCTGGTCCAGGAGCAGTTGCCCGCGCCCGGTGGAAATATTGAATCCAGCTTGATATCGCCCCCCTTGAAATCCTTGTTCAGTTTTTCCTCGTCAAACAGCGAAGACGCTTCATGGATGGTCGGCATCCGCCAATCCGAGTGGCCGGCAAATTTTTTTTCGTTCATGTCCCTGGCGTATTCATGGGCTTCGTCCCAAGACACTTCCTTGTCCAAATCCAGGCGGGAATCGTTGGCCATCCACATGAGGCTGGTCAGAGAGTCGTAAATGGTGTTGTCGTCGGTTTTGATAAATCGCGATTTGGGTTTTTCCATTAGAATCTCACTTGCAATATAAAACGCCCGGCTAACAAGCTCTGCCGGACGGATATTTTTATTCGGGTTGAAGAAGGTTATCTTAACCTTTCCCGTCGACCCTGTAAAGGTCTTCCCGCCGGTCCGCGAACAGGTCGTTGCGACCGTTAATCCGTTTATTTCGAGCCTTTTCGAGGTCGATTTCCACGACATGCGCTTCCTCCCGGTCTTCAGAAGCACGCACCATAACTGTGCCGTCGGGGTCGACCACCTGGCTTTGGCCTATGAATTTCATGGGGTCACCGGCGACCCGTTTTTCAGATCCCACGCGGTCGGAGGTCACGGCGTACACTCTGTTTTCCAGGCACCGGGTGATCATCGCCTGCGGGCAGTGCGGAAGCACCAGATTGGACGGATGGGCGATAATATCCGCTCCCTGCAGGGCCAGCGTGCGGGCTGTTTCCGGGAACCGCCAGTCGAAGCAGATCATGATCCCGATTTTGGCAAACCCGGCATCGAACACCGTGAACGGCAGATCTCCTGGCTCAAAGAAATTGTTTTCGGTATCGAAGATGTGGGCTTTGCGGAATTTCCCGATCAGGCCCTCAGGGCCTACGATGACTGCAGAATTGTAAAGGGCTTTCCCTTCCCGTTCCGCGAGACCAGCGACAATCGTCATCCCCGCATTTTGTGCCCAGTCGATCAGAAAATCGGTGGTGGGTCCATCAGGGATGGGTTCGGAAAGATTCCGCGCTTCGGCCAGGGACTGGAACTGGTAGCCGGTACTGAACAATTCGGGGAGGACGAGCAGGTCAGCCTTACGCTCTCCCCAGAGCTTTTTGGCGTGATCGAGATTCGCTTGCACCGCCCCGAATTCGGGCCGGGTTTGTAGAAAGCCTGCCTGGATGATGGATGACATGGTTTATTGTACAACCCGGGCGAGGCCCGGAGCAAATCTCAGAGTTTGGATTGCTGGTGGCGGAGTAGATGATCGATCAAAACCAGTGCGACCATCGCTTCGGCCATGGGTACGGCGCGGGGCGCGACACAGGGATCATGCCGTCCTTCAACCCGAATTTTGGCTTTTTTACCTTTTTGGGTGACGGTGTCCTGTTGGCGGTTGATGGAAGACGTTGGCTTGACCACCATGCGCACGACGATATCGTTGCCGTTGGAAATGCCGCCGAGAACACCCCCGGCATTGTTGGTTTTTGTAGTGATCTTTTTACCCTTGGCAATGAAGACGTCATTGCATTCCGATCCTTTAAGACGCGCCGCCTCGAATCCGATGCCGACTTCCACACCTTTAACTGCCGGCAGGCACATCAGCGCTTTGGCCAGATCGGCATCCAACCGGTCGAATACGGGTTCTCCGAGCCCCGGCGGAACTCCCTGGGCGACCACTTCGATCACTCCGCCCAGCGAATCGCCATCCTTGCGGGCTTGCATGACGGCTTCCACCATTTGCTCCGCTATTTTTTTATCCGGGCAGCGGACGATATTTTTTTCAATTTCTTTCTGGCTGAACGTTTGGGCGACATGTTCTCCGATCTGACGGGTAAAAGCGAAGACCTTGATTTTGTGCCGGGCCAGAAGTTTTTTGGCAATTGCTCCGGCAGCCACACGCCCCACGGTTTCCCGTGCGCTGGAGCGTCCGCCCCCGCGGTAATCACGGAATCCGTATTTCTGATCGTAGGTGAAATCGGCGTGACCAGGCCGGTACAGATGTTTGATCAATTCGTATTTGGAGGAATCGGCATCGCTGTTTTCCACCATCATGGCCAGAGGGGTGCCGGTGGTTTTGCCTTTAAAGATTCCGGATAGAAATCGAATTTGATCCGGCTCTTTGCGAGTGGTGGTGACTTTGCTCTGGCCGGTTCGGCGACGGTCCAGTTCGACCTGAATATCCTTTTCGGATAGAGGCAGACCGGCAGGGCAGCCGTCGACGACGACGCCAATACTGGGACCATGGGATTCACCCCAAGTGGTTATTCTGAATAACTGTCCAAACGTGTTTCCGGGCATGATGATATTTTGAAAAAGGAAGTAGCAATCGACGATTAATCAGCGGGTGGGAAGGGAGTCTCGGTCAACCAGTCGAAGGGATCGGGAAATAAAAAAAGCAGGGGAAACCCTGCTTATTCGGTACTCCGGAAGTCCGGAAAATCTGAGAAAAACCTTTAGTTGAAAAAGGTTTTACTGGGCATCAGCTGAGATATCCAGCTCGCCGTCCACCAATTCCCGCAGTTCCTTGCCCGCTTTGAAAAAAGGCACCCGTTTGGCGGGGACATCCACGCGATCTCCGGATTTCGGGTTTCTCCCGATCCGTGCGTTTCTGCTTCGAACTCGAAAACTGCCAAATCCTCTTAATTCAACCTTCTTCCCCTGCGCCAGAGACTCGGTAATACTTTGAAAGACAGTATTGACCACAACCTCTGTCTGCTTTTTGGTCAGGTTGATCTGCCCCGCAACCTTTTCTACCAATTCCGCTTTGGTCATTTAAATGAGTCTCCCCTTAGAAAAGTTTGGGCGAGTATATCATTAACTCCAAACAAGTCAAGCGTTTTGAAGGTTTTGGGCGGCTAAATTTATGGCCTGTTTGGAGGGGAGAAAGCCGCCCGGGTCCTGGCCGGTAGGGCCATAATTTTTTGAATTTTTACGGTTTATGGAATTGGACCGGGCACCGCGATGGTGCCCTTGGATAAAATTCCCGAGCTTAAAAATCATCGGTATGGGAATTAAATTGAAAAAATGGTCTAACCTGGCAACCAAAGATACTGGAGGGAGGGAAACTGTGAAGGTATCCAATTGGTCTTGAACTCTTTGGGAAACGAGCTTTCCAGCAGCCATTCCATGATTCCCTTGGGCGGCGCTTCCCATATGACCTTGGGCCGGCCTTTGATACCCACGGCTTCTCCCAATTGTGCAATCGCGTCTTCCAGTCCACCCATTTCGTCAACCATTTTCAACTTGAGGGCCTGCCGTCCGGTAAACACCCGGCCATCGGCCAGTTTTTTGGCTTGTTTGGTGGTGATGTTGCGGCCTTTGGCAACGGCGTCGATGAACTGCTGGTGAACATCGTTGATCACGCGTTGCAGGTAAATTCGTTCCTCGGCGGTCATTTTGCGGACGGGAGACCCGACATCTTTGTACTTACCGCTTTTGACCACTTGCGGCTCCAACCCGATTTTATTCATCAGTTTCTCAGCGTTGCTGAATGCCATGATGACGCCGATGCTGCCGGTGAGGGTTCCCGGGTTGGCAAAAATGCGGTCGGCGGCTACGGCGATGTAATAACCTCCGGAAGCCGCGAGATTCCCCATGGACGCGTAGATTTTCTTGTTATCCGCCCGGACTCGGAGGACTTCGTCGTGAATTTCCTGAGAGGGTGCTACGGCACCTCCCGGAGAATCAATTCTCAATATGATGGCCTTGATATCATCATCGCGGCGGTATTGGGAAAGCTGGCGAACGATCTCCTTCGAGTCCATGATCGCTCCGGCGACTTCCACCAAAGCGATTTTTTCGTTGCCGTCATCCAGTCCCCCTTCTGAAAGAAAACGGCCGAATACTGACGATAAAACGACCAGGGCGACCAGACCCAATACAAAATAAAGGATGGCCCGGCCAAACGATTTTTTCGGTTTTTCTTCAGGCGGTATAGGCTGCATTCAGAACCTCTTATTCTTCGGTTTTTGTTTCCTCCTCATCTTCGGAAGGGATATCTAATTGTACCTCTTCCAGATCGATCTGTGAAGGATCGAGGTTCTCTTTGAATGCTTTGATGCTGAGTCCGATTTTTTTGCTGCTGGTATCGACCTTGATCACCTTGGCCTTTATTTCATCTCCCACGCTGACCACTTTTTCCGGATGCGTCACTTTTTCCGAATCCAGTTGCGAAACGTGGATCAGGCCTTCCAGCCCGTCGTCGAATTCCGCGAAGGCTCCGAATCCGGTAACTTTGATGATGGTCCCCGTGACCTCTTTCCCGATGGGATACTGCTCGGGAATTTTTTCCCAGGGATCGGCCTCAAGTTGCTTGATACCGAGAGAAATACGGCAGGCTTCCTTATCGATATTCAATACCGCTGCTTTGACCTTGTCTTTCTTCTTGAGCACTTCGGATGGATGTTTGATCTTTTTGTTCCAGGATAAATCGGAAATATGGATCAATCCGTCCACCCCGTCTTCCAGTTCAATAAACGCCCCAAAATCGGTCAGATTTCTCACCAGTCCCTCGACTTCCGTACCGATGGGATATTTCTGCTCGATGCTGTCCCACGGGTTCGGTTCGATTTGCTTCATGCCCAGGGAAATCCGTTTCTTTTCCTTGTCCAGAGTCAGGACCACCGCTTCCACCGTATCCCCAATACTCACCATTTTGCTGGGATGCTTGACGTGACGGCTCCACGACATCTCGGAAACATGAACCAGTCCTTCGATGCCTTTTTCCAGTTCCACAAAAGCACCGTAGTCGGTGATGCTCACCACTTTTCCGGATATGCGGGTCTGAACCGGATACTTGTTGTCCACGTCCACCCACGGATCCGGGGTGATCTGTTTGAGGCCCAGGGAGACGCGCTCTTTTTCCTTATCGTACTTGAGGACCATTACGGTCACCTTGTCGCCGATGGCGAACATTTCCGAAGGATGGTTGACGCGTCCCCAAGACATGTCGGTGATGTGCAACAGGCCGTCGATACCGCCCAGGTCGATGAACACACCGTAATCGGTGATGTTCTTGACAATGCCTTCGACCTGATTACCCTCTTCCATCTTGGTCAGGGTGCCGGCGCGGGCCTGTTTGCGTTCCTCTTCGAGCAGGATTCGGCGTGAAAGCACGATGTTGCCGCGCTTTTTGTTCATTTTGATGATTTTCATCTGGAACTTTTCGCCGATCAGTTTTTCCAGGTTGCGCACCGGGCGCAGATCGATTTGAGAACCGGGCAGAAATGATTTGAGTCCGATATCGACCGTCAAGCCGCCTTTGGCCTTGGCAACAACAATTCCTTCGATGATTTCTTCCGCCTCAAAAGCAGTAACCAGTTTTTCCCAGATTTTGATCTTGTTCGCTTTCTCTTTGGACAGAACGACAATGCCGTTGTTGTCTTCCACGCGCTCGAGAAATACTTCGATTTCATCCCCGATTTGGAGATCCTTTTCCGCTTCGGGGAATTCGCTGTGGCTGATGATGCCTTCCGATTTAAACCCGACGTCGACGGTGACCAATCCCTTGGACAGCCCCAACACTTTGCCGGTGATAATTTCTCCTTCACGAAAATTTTTGAGGCTCTTGTCGAAATAGGCCTCCATTTCCGCATGCGCGGCTTTTTCTTCCGCGGTTAATTCTTCTTCCATTGAGTCGTCAAGATCAAAAACTGCTTTTACCACGTTACTTCTCCTTCATGTTTCGGGTTAAGGTTAATAATATATTACTGTGAATGAACCGGACCGATGATTTCGATCATGCGGTTCACCACGTCGTCGATGCCCATTTTAGTTGTGTCCAGCCGGATCGAGTCCTCCGCCGGCACCAACGGCGACACGGCTCGATTCTCATCTTCAAAATCCCGCTGCTGTAATTGCTCGTAAATTTTTTCAAAGGTCACTTCCGGAGACTTGGCCTTGATTTCCTCATGACGTCGCTGGGCCCGCTCCTTTTGATCGGCGACCATAAAAAATTTTTTGTCGGCGTCGGGGAAGACCACTGTTCCGATATCCCGTCCGTCCATGACCACGTTGCCGTTGCGTCCCATTTGCTGCTGCTGTGCGACCATGATCTCGCGTACCGCCTCATTCGCGGCGACGATCGCGGCCAGCCGCCCGATGATCTCCGTTTTCAGCAGCGGCGTCAGGTCTTCTCCGTCCACCATCACCTTCTGGCGGTCGTTTCCCGGCAGAAACTCGATGGAAATAGTGCGGGCCACTTCGGCGACCCGTTCCGCGTCCTCGGGATCGATTCCAGCCTGTTGCGCCTTCCACGCCACTGCCCGATACATCGACCCGGTTTCAATATATTTGAAATTCAGGCGCGAGGCGATGAGCTGGGCGACGGTGCTTTTACCGCTCCCCGCCGGTCCGTCGATGGCGATG
>JANQEK010000030.1 GCA_028278405.1 Nitrospinaceae bacterium | reverse complement strand
AAAATCATTTGAGCCTGAAGCGATCAAGACTGTTCTCTCGGAAGAAACCAGCCGGCAAATGATCAACATCCTCAAATCCGTAGTGAAGAAAGGCGGAACTGGGGCCAGAGCAGCAATACCCGGATTCGAAGTCGCGGGTAAAACCGGTACCGCTCAAAAGATCGATCCGGCAACTCAAAGTTATTCAAAAACCAAATATCTCGCGTCATTCATCGGATTCGTTCCGGCGGACGCGCCCCGGCTGGTCATCCTGGTGATGATCGACGAGCCGCAAAAATCGTATTGGGGAGGCGAAGTAGCCGCTCCGGTGTTTCAAAAAATCGCCCGGAAAACTTTGCGATACCTGCACATCCCATCCAATCTGGACCGGGTGTTTGTGCTTGACCGGGTGTAACGCCAGTCCCGAAGGCAAACCGGATCGGTGTTGAGCCATCCGTTAGCTTTCATTTGAGTGCTTATGGGTCAAAAACTTTTAGACCTGATCGATGGTTTTCCCATGACAGACGTAATAGGAACATTGGATCGCGACATTTCATCCATCGCCTACGACTCCCGCAAAGTGGAGCCTGACGGGCTGTTTGTTGCCATGCCCGGCCATCATCACGACGGCAGCCGGTTCATTGGGCAGGCCATCGAAAAAAAGGCCGGGGCATTCGTCACGGAAATGCCTCAGGAGAAGATTGCCGAAGCGGGTTTTCAAGATCGCGGCGCCACGGCCATTCATGTGGACGACTCCCGACATGCGTTGGCCTGGGTGTCCGACCGGTTTTACGAACGCCCTTCGGATCAGCTGGACTTGATCGGAATCACGGGAACCAATGGCAAAACAACGTTGACTTATCTGCTGGAAAGGATTTTCGAGACAGCAGGCCATTCCTGCGGCGTCATCGGTTCCATCAACTACCGCTACGGAGGAAAGGAATACCCCGCTCCCATGACCACACCGGAAGCATTGGAGATCAACCGCATGCTCTCGGAAATGGTGAAGCAAGAGGTCAAAAAGTGCTGCATCGAGGTGTCCTCTCATTCCCTGGCTCTCAAGCGGGCGCGTGAATTGCGATTCGCGGTCGGCGTGTTCACTAACATCACGCGGGACCACCTCGATTACCACAAAACGTTCGAGCACTATAAGGACAGCAAGAAGATATTGTTCCGGGATTGCAGTATTCAAAAACAAGTCATCAATATTGATGATCCGGTGGGCAGGGAAATTGTGCAGGAGAACTCCCTTGAAACCCTGACCACCGGATTGGACTCGCGTGCAGACGTGACGGCGGAGGATTGTGTTCTGTCTGAAGAGGGTATTCGATTCACACTCAAATCCCCTTCAGGCTCCCAGGCAATTCAGTCCCCTCTGCTTGGGCGGCACAATGTTCACAACCTGCTCTCTGCCTCTGCCGTCGCGTTAGCGCAGGGAATTTCACTTGCCCACATAGCGCAGGGAATTCAATCCTTGGAGCGAGTTCCCGGACGATTTGAAAAAGTTCAAAAAGGTCAGGACTTTATTGTCGCGGTCGATTACGCGCATACCGACGATGCGTTGGCCAACGCATTGAAAGCCGCACGAACCATCTCCGAACATCACGTGATTGTTGTATTCGGATGCGGCGGCGATCGGGACCCGGGCAAGCGCAAGGAAATGGGGCGCGTGGCGTTGGAGATGAGCGATTTCACCGTCATCACTTCCGACAATCCCAGAACTGAAGATCCGGAACAGATTATCCGGAACATCTGCGAGGGCATTCCTGCAAACCGGAAGCCGAAAGAACATTACACAGTCCTTCCCAACCGCAGGGAAGCGATCGACTTCGCCATCAATCGGGCGCAAACCGGTGACTTGGTGTTGATCGCCGGTAAGGGTCATGAAGACTATCAGATCCTCAATACCGGGAAAATTCATTTTGACGATCGCGAAGAAGCAGAGCGGGCTCTTAAAGAAAGACTTGGTGTTGATGGATAGCGATTTGAAGACCTTGGTCACTGCGGTTCAAGGAGAACGTTTGATGGGAGAACCTTCCCAAAAATTTCAAGGGGTTTCGATCAATTCGCGAACCCTGCAATCCGGCGAGTTGTTTGTTTGCATTCAGGGTGACCGGTTCGACGGACATGAGTTTTTAAATGACGCGATCGAAAAGCAGGCAGCCGGCGTGATGATCTCCGACCGTGCAAAGTTGAAGGAATCTCTGGCTCAACAAGCGGGCCTTTTTGCGGTAGCCGTGCCGGACACCCTGCACGCTCTCCAAGAGCTGGCGGGTTATCACAGGGATCAGTTTTCCGTCCATATGATCGGCGTTACCGGCACCAATGGGAAATCAACCACCAAGGAAATGATCGCAAGTGTGGTGAAAATGAAATATCCAACTCTAAAAACAGAAGGCAACCTGAACAACCATATCGGTGTGCCATTGACTCTGTTGGAATTGAAAAAGTCTCATGAAGCAGCGGTGGTGGAAATGGGAATGAGCGCTTCGGGGGAAATCAAGCGTCTGGCGGAAATCGCCAAGCCTAAGATCGGTGTCATCACAAATATCTCGAAGGCTCACATGCTCCAATTAAAAACATTGAAAGACATCCAGGCGGCAAAGGGGGAATTGTTCGAATCTCTGGATAAGGAAAGCACGGCTATCGTCAATGCCGACGACCCGCTGGTCTATGAACTGGCTGAAAAGTTGCGGGCCGGAATTATCACTTTTGGAATCAACAAGCAGGCTGACATCCGAGCTACCGATATCCGTCCCAGTGAGCGTTCCGGGTATGACTTTACTCTCAACATATTGAACAAAACCATTCCGGTCCACCTGCCCTTCCTCGGCCGGTTCAACATCTATAACGCGCTTGCCGCCGCCGCGGTCGGCCATGCCCTGGACATCTCTCCGGGCCTGATCAAAACCGGGTTGGGTGTGGAGCACAAACTCTCTCAGCGGGGCGAAATGGTTCGATACGGAGAACTTGAAGTTCTTGATGACACCTACAACGCCAATCCGCAGTCCATGCGCGAGGCGATGCAAACTCTAAAAGAACACACCGCTGAAGGCAGAAAGTTTCTGGTGATTGGTGACATGCTGGAATTGGGCGACGGCGAAAGATCCGCCCATCAGCAATTGGGGAACGAGGCGGCCGGACACGGGTTTGACTTTTTAGTCACCGTTGGAGAACTGGCCGGTATTGCCGGAAACGCAGCGGTTGAATCGGGTATGACGAAAGATCAGGTCCACTGCTTTGACAGCCATGTGGCAGCAGCGGAATTTTTGAAGGCAACCGCCCTACCCGGCGATTGCCTGTTGTTCAAGGGATCGCGCGGATCGCACATGGAAAAAGTTTTAGAAGACTTAATGTAGCGGGAACAGAGGCAACGATGTTTTATCACTTTTTTTATCCACTCAGCACGGACTTTTCGTTCTTGAACGTGTTTCGGTATATCACGTTCCGCTCGGCTTGGGCCGGGATTACCGCGCTGGCTCTGTGTCTGCTGATCGCCCCACCCATGATCCAGTTTCTGCAAAAACTGGAAATAGGAGAAAAAATCCGAGATGACGGGCCGCAACGCCACTTGAGCAAGTCGGGGACACCGACCATGGGAGGGCTGTTGATTCTGTTTGCCTTCGTCCTGTCCACCCTGCTGTGGGCGAACCTGAGCAACATCTACATCTGGGTGGTGGTATTCGTCGCTGTCGGGTTCGGGCTGATCGGGTTATACGACGATGCGTTGAAGTTTCGCAAAGGCGACGGCCTGAAAGCGCGCAGCAAAATCATCCTTCAGATTCTGTTGAGCATCGCGGTTGCCGTGTTTCTGATTTATTACGATCCGGTCAGAAGCGACTATGCAAGCCAATTGTTCGTGCCTTTCTTCAAAGATTTCAGACCCGACCTGGGTTGGGGATATCTGGTGTTCATCGTGTTCATCGTTGTGGGAACTTCCAACGCGGTGAACCTGACCGATGGGCTGGATGGACTGGCCATCGGCCCGATCATCATCGCCACCATCACTTTTACGGGGATCGTGTACTTGACCGGACATTTTAAATTTGCCGATTATCTCAACATCCAGCACATCCGGGAAGCGGGAGAACTCGCCGTGCTCACCTCCGCCATCATCGGGGCCAGCCTCGGGTTTCTCTGGTACAACAGCTATCCCGCGCAAATTTTCATGGGCGACGTCGGTTCTCTTTCTCTTGGGGCGGTGCTCGGCATCATTGCATGCATCTCCAAGCAGGAACTGTTGTTAATTCCCGTCGGGGGAATTTTCGTTATTGAAGCCCTGTCCGTCATCATTCAGGTCGGGTATTTCAAATACACCGGGGGTAAACGGTTTTTCAAGATGGCGCCCCTGCATCATCATTTCGAACAACTGGGTTGGCCGGAACCGAAAGTGATTGTCCGGTTCTGGATCGTCGCGGCGATATTAGCCATCGCCAGCTTGAGCACGCTCAAACTGAGGTAACGCGTGAAGTTTAAGGACAAAAATATTTCCATCATTGGAATGGCGCGCACCGGAATCGCCGCGGCCAATTTCCTGGTGGAACAAGGTGCGCGTGTGACTCTGCTGGACGGCAAATCTGAAGAAGCGTTGAGCGACGCCATGAAACAACTCGTGCCCGAAGTGAACACGGTTTTTCAATCCTCCAAGCCTCTGCCCGATGCGGACCTGGTGATCCTGAGTCCGGGGATGGATATCAATTCACCGGATCTGAATGACGCCCGCGAGAGTGGAACCGAAATCATCAGCGAACTGGAACTGGCCTACCGGGTCGGTGAAACCCCCATCATTGCCGTCACCGGAACCAACGGCAAGTCCACCACTACTTCCCTGATTGGTCACCTGCTGGAACAAGGCGGCAAGGACGTAAAGGTCGGAGGCAACATCGGTGTTCCTTTTATATCGCTCGTCAAGGACCAGCCAAAGGATTACATGGTTCTCGAGATCAGCAGTTTTCAACTGGAAGGCGTCATCGATTTTCATTCGCATATCAGCGTGATCTTGAACATCACACCGGATCATCTCGACCGGCATAAGACGATCGAACGTTATGCAGAGTTAAAAGAAAAAGTAGCCGCCAACCAAACTCAGGACGATGTTCTGGTTCTCAACCACGACGATCCTCGGGTACGTCGCATCGCGGAAGGCAAACAAGCGCAACAATGGTACTTCAGCATAAACGAACCGGTCGAGCGGGGTTGCTACTTAAAAGAGAACGAAGTCCTGTTTAAAGACGGCAAAAAAGAGGAAACCCTTTGTCGCGTCAGCGAATTGCATCAAGCCTTGCAATGGCAGGTGGAAAACATTCTCCCTTCAGCGCTGGTCGCCCGTCTGGCAGGAATTGAAGCCGCATCCATCGCAAAAACTTTACAGGAATTTAAAGGATTGGAGCATCGGCTCGAATGGGTGCGCTCTCTCAACGGAATCGATTTTATCAATGATTCCAAAGGCACCAACATCGGCTCCCTGGAAAAATCGCTCAACAGTTTCGATCGCCCCGTCATATTGATCGCTGGCGGACAGGATAAAGGCGGAGATTTCCAATCGCTGAAATCTTTGTTCAAAAAGAAAGTCAAGTACATGGTGTTGATCGGTGAAGCGCGACCCAAGATTCAGGCGGTGCTGAACGGGTCGTTCGGGTACGAGGATGCAGAGAATATGGAAAACGCCGTGCGCCGGGCTTTCGCCCAGGCACAATCGGGCGATGTGGTTCTGCTCTCTCCGGCATGCGCCAGTTTCGATATGTTCCGGGATTACGCAGACCGGGGCGAACAATTTAAAGGATGCGTGCAATCTCTTTGAGGTTTTTCAGCCTTGAGTATCAGAGTTACACACTTGAAGTCGTTTGAGGAGGCAAGTGAGTTCTCATCGAAAAAAACAGTTCAGATGCGATTCCACATTAGTGTGGACGCTTGCAGCGCTCATTCTGGCGGGAATCGTCATGGTGTTCAGCTCCAGCGCCGTGTACGCGCAGGAAACCTATCAGGATTCCTTCTATTTGCTGAAACGCCACGTCGTCTGGGTTCTGTTGGGAACGGTGCTGCTGATCTTTGCGCGCAAATTCGATTATCACAAGTGGGAAAAACTGACGCTCCCGATCATGGCCACGACCTTTCTTTTGTTGCTGGCGGTCATGGTGCCCGCACTCAGCAAGGAAGTGGGCGGCGCTCGACGGTGGCTGACCCTGGGCGGACTATCCGTTCAGCCGTCGGAGATTGCCAAGTTCACCGTCATTCTGTTCATCGCCAAGTCGATGGTGAAACGCGCGGAAAAACTGAAAAGCTTTGCGTACGGATATTTGCCCAACCTGATCGTGTTGGGGATTTTTTTCCTGCTGATTCTTCTGCAACCGGACTTTGGAACCGCCATGATCATTTCCATCGTGGCGTTCCTCATGCTGTATGTCGCCGGTATTCGCAAGAAGTTCCTGTTTTATTCGGTACTCGCCGTCATTCCGTTTCTGGTTGCCGCGGTGATGGGAGCGCAATACCGCGCCCGTCGAATTCTTTCGTTTCTCGATCCCTGGGCCGATCCGTCGGACACCGGATTTCAGGCCGTTCAATCGTTTCTGGCTTTCGGCCGCGGCGGCATTTGGGGGCTCGGGTTGGGCGACAGTCGGCAGAAACTGTTTTACCTGCCGGAAGCGCATACCGACTTCATCTTCTCCGTGATCGGCGAAGAGTTGGGAATCATCGGCACGCTGGGAATCATTCTGCTGTTCAGCATATTGATCTGGCGGGGATTCACCATTGCGTCGCAAGCCAAGGATATTTACGGCACGCATCTGGCCATCGGGTTGACCCTGCTGGTTGGCGTGCAAGCCTTCACCAATATGGGTGTGGCGGTCGGCGTTTTGCCGACCAAAGGGTTGACACTTCCATTCATCAGTCTCGGTGGGTCGTCCCTGCTGATCACGTTGTTGTGTATGGGAGTGCTGTTGAACATATCGGACCATTCAGTCCGACGTTGAACCATTGTTAATGACGAACTCAGTCGTCATCGCGGGCGGCGGGACCGGAGGGCATCTCTATCCCGGAATTGCCCTGGCAAAAGCGCTTATGAAGCACGATGCAGACATTGAAATCACTTTCGTCGGTACCCGGCAGGGAATCGAGTCCCGCGTTCTCCCACGCGAAGGATTTCGCCTGAAGACGATTTCGTCCGGCGGCTTGCTTGGAAAAAAAGGTATGGGACGTTTGGTCAACTGGCTCAAACTACCGGTCAGCCTTCTACAGTCGATGGGTTATCTCCTGATAAACCGTCCCAGGCTTGTGGTGGGCGTGGGCGGTTATGTTTCCGGACCGGTGGCGATCTCGGCCTGGATGCTCCGCATCCCGGTACTGATCCACGAACAAAACACGGTTCCCGGCGCCACCAACCGGTGGCTCGGCAAAATCGCTGACAAAGTGGCGATCACATTTGACATGTCCAAAAAATATTTTCCCACCCACAAGGTGGTGGAAACCGGAAACATGATCCGCGAAGAATTTACACAAACTCAAGAAGCCAACATTCCTACCAGTGAAAAGTTCACTGTGCTGGTGCTGGGCGGTAGTCAGGGAGCACGGTCAATCAATCTGGCTTTGCTGGATGCTTTGGATCATCTGGGTTCCGTGAAAGACCGGTTGCACTTCATCCATCAAACCGGACAAACCGACGAAGCCGAAGTACAGGCAGGCTACAAGCACAAAGGGTTCTCCGCCGATGCTCAGGCATTCATCTTCGACATGGTGGAGCAATACCGCAAAGCATCGCTGATCATCTGCCGTTCGGGGGCAACCACCCTGGCGGAAATCACGGCATTGGGGATTCCCTCGGTGCTGGTGCCCTATCCTTTCGCGGCCCATAACCATCAGGAGCACAACGCACGGGCTTTGGAATCCAACGGTGCGGCGCAGGTCATTCTCGACAAAGACGTCAATGGCGAACGGCTGGCCAGGATTATTCTGGATGGCATCGAACATCCCGACACCTTGCGGGAGATGGGTAACAAAAGTTTTCAAATGGGACGGCGCGACGCCACAGAGCGTGCCCGGCAACTGTGTCTGGAGTTGATGCGCAGTCCCCATTGAATGATTGAAGCAGTACGCAGAAACCAGGGAATTATGAGGTTGTATGTTTTTAGGCAAAACCAAACGGATTCACTTTATCGGTATCGGAGGTGCCGGCATGAGCGGCATTGCTGAAGTGTTGATCAACGAGGGTTACGAGGTCACCGGATCGGACAAGGCCCGGTCGAACGTGACCGAGCACCTGGAAAAAATCGGTGCCCGCATCGCGTACGAGCACAAGGCCAAGAACGTGGACGGATGCCAGGTGGTGGTGACTTCGACCGCCGTCAAACCGGACAACGTAGAAGTGCAATCCGCCCGCAAGCAGACCATCCCCGTGATCCGGCGTGCCGAGATGCTGGCCGAACTGATGCGCATGAAGCAGGGCATCGCTATCGCCGGCACCCACGGCAAAACGACGACCACTTCACTAGTGGCAACGGTTCTGGCAGGCGGCAACCTCGACCCGACCGTGATTATCGGCGGCAAACTCAAAAGCGTGGGCAGCCACGCCAAGATGGGAGAAAGCGAATTTCTGGTGGCGGAAGCGGATGAAAGCGACGGTTCCTTTTTAAAACTGACACCGACCATCGCCGTGGTGACCACGCTGGACGAAGAGCACATGGATTTTTACGAATCCCTCGACAACCTGAAGGAAGCGTTTCTGACGTTCCTCAACAAGATACCGTTCTACGGAACATCAGTGTTGTGTCTGGACGAACTCAATATCCAGTCCCTGATTCCCAAGCTGGAAAAACGGTTCATCACTTATGGATTGGTGAGCCAGGGGGATTACACGGCGCGAAACATCCGCGTAAAAGGGTTGGACACGCAGTTCGACGTGTTTTATCTGGGCGATGAGTTGGGAACCATTCATTCCGTCGCTCCCGGCAAACACAACGTGCTGAACACCCTGGCGGCCGTCGCGGTAGGCATGGAGCTCAACCTGACGTTTGACACCATCGCCCAGTCGCTCAAACAATTTAAGGGCGTTCAACGACGCTTCGAGATCCATCACAACACAGAGCCTTTGGTGGTGGTGGACGATTACGGTCACCATCCGATCGAGGTGCAAGCCACTTTAAAAACCGCGCAGGACGTGTGGCCGGACCGGCGACTGGTGGTGGTGTTTCAACCGCACCGATACTCCCGGACCCAAACCCAAATGGAACACTTCTGGTCTTCGTTCAATGATTCGGACTATTTGATCATCAATGACATCTTCCCTGCCGGAGAGGAACCTATCGAAGGTATTCATTCCCAGGGAATCGTAAGCGGTGTCCGGAAATTCGGACACAAAAACGCCGAATATGTTGCAACACCCAAAGAAACATTGAAACGCCTGTCCCAAATCCTTCAACCCGGCGATGTCTTCATGACACTTGGCGCGGGAAATGTGTGGGAACTGGGGCGCGATCTTCTTGCCAACCTTCCCGATCGGCTCCGTGAGGGAAAATCCGGAAAGGATAGTTAATTCATGCTGAACAATCCTTGGAAAACCCGACTTATCCGTTTTGCCCACCTTCATCAAGGACAGAGCGTACCTATGGCAACCCTGACCGGATCGTCTCGAACGATCATGGGAAGAACAATTCACAAGAGAACCTTTATGAGCCCCTCAACAAACTGGTTGAACCGAATCAAAGGAGAAATTCGTCGCGATGAACCTATCGCTCTTCATACCTCCCTGCGTGTTGGAGGCCCGGCGGATTTCTTTATCGTTCCCAAGGACGTATCAGACCTGCAACTCATTTTCAAAAATCACGGTGACATGCCGTTGTTCATTCTGGGAGAAGGCACGAATCTCATCATGAACGATAAAGG
The DNA here is from genome assembly GCA_028278405.1 of Nitrospinaceae bacterium. GTDB lineage: Bacteria > Nitrospinota > Nitrospinia > Nitrospinales > Nitrospinaceae > SZUA-226. The sequence continues at coordinate 84,453 of JANQEK010000030.1, read as the reverse complement.
TTTCCGGGGAATCGTGATCTCTACCAAAAACCGCTTTAAAGAAATCGAACCCCCGGTGTTTTACAAAGACACGGCAGGTCAAGAAGGTGCTGTGGTCACGGCAGGCGCGGCCACCAAGATGTCCTATCTGGTCAAGAATCTCGCGAAGTATTCCCTGACCGGGATGGAAAACCTGGTAGGTATTCCGGGTTCCCTCGGCGGTGCACTGATCATGAACGCCGGAGCAGACGGCACAGAGATCTGTGATGTGATTCGCAGCGTCACCCGCGTCAATGCCAAGGGCGAGCTGGAAACCCTGAAAAAATCGGAACTGAAATTCGAGTACCGCAAAACCACCTTCCCCACGGAAGGCGGCATTATCGTATCCGCGGAACTGGATTTGAAAAAAGGAGATCACAAAAAAATTCAAAACACCATCGACAGCCATCTGGTCCGACGCAAAAACAAACAACCGCTGTCACTGCCCAATTCGGGATCGGTGTTCAAAAACCCGGAAGGCGATGCCGCAGGCCGCCTCATCGAGGAAGCCGGGTTGAAAGGGTTCAGTATCGGAGATGCCGGCGTGTCGATCAAGCACGCTAATTTTATTGTCAACAAAGGAGCTGCCCAGGCTTCGGAAGTGATCGAAATTATCGAACACGTCCGGGCCACGGTTCTGGAAAAAACCGGCATCGAGCTGGAAACCGAAGTCGTTATCGTTGGAGAACGGTAAAGAGTGCGTTGGAGAACGCCTCATTAAAAACTTGAATGAACATGGTCCGTTATCAAAGGTACCCCTCCTTCCTTTGTCCCCCGGTCTGCGGCCACGGACCGGGGGGCGGACCGTTAAATTTGAAAATGAAGGAAGAGTTTGTTGGAGCCATTGAAACAAAAAAAGATAGGCGTGTTGATGGGGGGACTCTCCCCCGAGCGGGAGGTTTCCTTGACCTCGGGACAAGAGATCTTCAACGCCATCAAACGAAAAGGATTGAACGCTGAGATGATCGACGTAGATCACAAAATAGGAGCCACTCTGGCTGACCGGAAGATCGACCTGGCCTGTATCGCCCTGCACGGCACCTGGGGCGAGGACGGAACGATTCAGGGAATTCTGGAATATCTCAAAATCCCTTATACCGGGTCCGGTGTCCTGGGAAGCTCCATCGCGTACAACAAAGTAGTTTCAAAAGAGATTTTTATGGAACGAGGCATCCCCACCGCACCTTATCAGGTGATCACCCCGGAAGAGCGGGGCCAGGTTAAAAGAACGCTGGATCTGCCGGTGGTGGTAAAACCCGCCGACCAGGGATCGAGCATCGGCGTCAGTGTCGTTCGAACAGATGCCCAATGGGAAACCGCACTCGACGAGGCTTTCGAGGTTTCCGAGGAAATTCTTGTCGAGCAATACATCGAAGGCAAACTGCTGGCGGTGGGCATGAATGGTCCGAAACCGATGCCGATCGTGGAGATCGTCCCCAAGTCGGGTTTCTATGATTATGAAGCGAAATACACCGAGGGCAAAACGGATTATGTATGCCCAGCCCAATTGACAGCAAAGGAAGAGAAACAATGCCGCGACGCTGCAATCCGGGTGTTCAAAGCACTCAAAGGCCGGGGATTTCCCCGCGTGGATTTGATTCTGGAAAACAGCGTCTCTTACGTCCTGGAAATGAACACCATTCCGGGAATGACTCCGACCAGCCTGCTTCCCATGGCGGCGCGCCAGGCGGGTTTGGAGTTTGATGATCTCGTCATCAAAATTTTGAAAAGCGCGCGACTGGATTACAAAAACTAAAGAGCGATCATGGACTACACCTGGAACAAATTCAAAGAGTCCCGCCTCAACTGGGGAGCGGTGCATTCGCGCCAGCGGAAAAAACACAAACGTCCGGGCAAAACCCTGAAAGGAAGAAAAATCAAAAACCGTCAGGTCGGCTTTCGAGAGCGCGCCAAAACCTGGCTGGATGTGATCGCCAAAGCAGCCCTGGTTATGATTATGGGTTATGGAACGTTTCATGGATACAGGTATGTCACAACCGCACCACAGTTTGCCGTGGCACACATCAATTTCTCCGGAAACGAAAGGGTCGGCCTGCCTACTCTGGAAAAAATGGCCCAGCCATTGTTGGGCCAAAATATATTCCAGCTCGATCTTCAGTCCATCACCGAACGATTCAAGGACAATCCCTGGATCGAAAACGTTTCCGCCGCGCGCCAGTTGCCCGGTGGAATCCGCATCAAGGTTCAGGAACGAACGCCATTTGCACGTATCCAATTGGATAAAACCTACCTGATGGATCACTACGGCGTATTGATCGTTCCCGACAAAAAAAAACACGGCACCCTTCCCCTCATTACGGGAGTGAAAGTACGCGGGGTGAAATTGGGCCACGAAATCCCGGTGGCGGGAATCGTACCGGGTTTACAGGCTATGCATTTTATGAATCAACTGGGAGCGTTCAAAGACGATCCTATTCAGAAATTCCATATGTCCAGTCCACGCAAGCTGGTATTCACTACCGGAAACCAGGGGATTGATATCTATCTGGCGGTGGACCGGATTCAGGAGGGGTTTGAGAATTTGAAAATAATACTCGACGCCATGGACTCCAATCTTACCGGGATTCATTACATTGATCTGTCCTTCAAGGACAAGGTAGTGGTCAAGCAAAACCGGAGGGAGCCGCGGCGCGGGATCGTACACAAGATTTAACCGTTTTTCGAAAAGGGGACACACATGTCCAAAAAACAAAACTACATTGTCGGCCTGGACATCGGCACAACCAAAATCTGTTGCATCATCGCGGAGATCACGCCTCAGGGTGAGATCGAAATCATCGGTCTTGGCCAGTCGCCTTCCCGCGGTCTGCGTAAAGGAGTCGTGGTCAACATCGACGGTACCGTCGAATCGATCCGTAGCGCCGTCGAGGAGGCGGAGTTGATGGCGGGAACGGAAATCGATTCGGTCTTCGTGGGCATCGCGGGCGGCCATATCAAAAGTATGAACAGCCACGGGATCATCGCGGTGAAACACAAGGAAATCAACCACCACGATGTAGAGCGTGTCATTGAGGCGGCCAAAGCCATCGCTATTCCCCTGGACCGTGAGGTGATCCACGTTCTGCCACAGGAGTACATCGTGGACAACCAGGACGGCATCAAAACGCCGCTCGGCATGGCGGGTATACGGCTGGAAGCCAAGGTTCATATCGTCACCGCCGCCGTTACCTCGGCGCAAAACATCGTCAAGTGCGTCAACAAGGCCGGCCTTGGCGTACAGGATATTGTGCTGGAACAGCTCGCTTCCAGCGAGGCGGTGCTTTCCAATGATGAGAAAGAACTGGGTGTGGCGTTGATCGACATCGGAGGCGGCACTTCCGACCTGGCGATTTTTTACCAGGGCGCGATCAAACACACGTCCGTGCTGGCCATCGCCGGCGCCCAGGTGACCAACGACATCGCTATCGGACTTCGTACTCCGAACGCTGAGGCGGAAAAGATCAAGCACGCGCACGGATGCGCTTATTCCGGATTGATCAAGCACGATGACAATATCGAAATTTCCACTGTGGGCGGACGGAACACGCTTAAAGTTTCCCGGCAAATTCTCAGCGAAATCATCGAAGCCCGGATTCGGGAAATGTTTGAAATGCTCAATCACGAAATCCAGACGTCCGGATTCCAGGACAGTATTTCCTCCGGCATTGTCATCACCGGAGGAACGGCCTGCGTGGAAGGCATGGCAGATCTGGCGGAAGAAGTGTTCCAGGTCCCCGTCCGCATCGGAACACCCATGGGTCTGGGTGGCCTGGTGGACGTCGTGACCAGCCCGATCTACGCCACCAGCACGGGCCTGATCCACTACGGCGAAAAAAGTTACAAGGCAGGACGCACCATGGAACTGCAAGGTAGAAATCTATTTGACAAAATCTTCAGCCGCATGAAGGGCTGGACGGAAGAATTCTTTTAGTCACCAAGGAGGAAACAATGGGCATGATCGAATTTGAACCAACCAATGATTATTCGGCGAATATCAAAGTGATCGGCATCGGTGGAGGTGGCGGCAACGCCGTCAATGCCATGGTGCGATCCAACATTCAGGGCGTGGAGTTTATTCAGGCGAACACGGACATGCAAACCCTGGATGCCTCTCCCTGCCAGCACAAAATCCGGATCGGGACGGAATTAACCCGCGGACTCGGCGCCGGGTCCAATCCTGACATCGGGAAAAAAGCGGCCGAAGAAAGCCGCGATCATCTGTACGAGGTGCTGGACGGGTCGGACATGGTCTTCCTCACCGCCGGCATGGGCGGCGGCACAGGAACCGGGGCAACACCGGTCATCGCAGATGTTGCCCGGGAAGTCGGTGCACTCACGGTCGGCGTCGTCACCAAACCGTTTATGTTCGAAGGCAGTCGAAGACAGAAGCAGGCTGAGGAAGGAATCGAGGAAGTGAAGGAAGCGGTCGACACCCTCATCGTTATCCCCAACCAGAAACTCCTGAGCTTCATCGGAAAGCAAACCTCACTGGGAACAGCGTTCTCACAGGTCGATGACGTCCTGCGTCAGGCGGTTTGCAGTATCTCCGACCTGATTGTGATTCCGGGATTGATCAATCTCGACTTTGCGGACGTTAAAACCATCATGTGCGGCATGGGCAAAGCGTTGATGGGCGGCGGCATGGCTTCCGGCGAAAACCGGGCCATTGAGGCGGCCCAGCGTGCCATCTCCAGCCCTCTGCTGGACGAAGCATCGGTCGAAGGCGCACGCGGCATTCTCATCAACATCACCGGCGGCGAAGACCTGACCCTGCACGATGTTAATGAAGCCGCCATGCTGATCCAAAAAAGTGCTCACGAAGACGCACACATCATCTTCGGCGCTGTGGTGGACAAGACCATGAAAGAGGACATGCGCGTGACGGTGATTGCCACCGGCTTCGAGAAGGAAGAACAACAACGACTCTTCCTGGCTCCGGAAGAACCCAGCGCCATGCCTATGAAAAAAGTGGTGAACGGGGAAGATGTGGAAGACCTGGAAGGTCACCCCGCTTATCAGCAGGAAAGCCTGAAGGAACTGGCAGACACCATCCGGAAAGAGTCGCCGGAAACCATATCCAACAGTTCCAACTTTGATATCCCGACGTTCCTGCGGAAACACGCCGATTAATCCGCAGGTTCGCCCAGAGAGGAGATGCGGAGCCGCTCAGGCGGTTCCCTCTCCTCCCTCCTTTAATTCCTCTTGTTCAAATCCCAGTTATAATCCAGGTAAGAAACTTTAGGGTTTCCCTTCTTCAGGAAAGCTCTATCTTTCTCAGGCGCGTAACGGGAGAGATAAGGCAGCACGCCGCCTTTCGATTCAAAATCCTCTTCAAACCAGTCGAAAATTTTTGAGAGTGTCACACGCTTCTTCCCCCGGTCGACTTGGAGTCCCTTGCTTCGGTTTTCCAGAAACCGTTTGAACTGGTCGTCGAGTTGCGCGTCCAGCCGGTCCACCGTGTACGCTTCTTTACGCAAATCCGGACAACTCACGGATGCACAGACAATCGCTACATGAATGCGCGGGTCCCCCATCTTCCGTAAAATTTCGTGCTCGATATCGTTGAGGGTGACTTTCTTGCCGCCGACCACTCCAACTTCTTTCTTCCAGACCGATGTGAACACGCTACCGGCGTCTTTGATGCTGTCCACGGGATAATGGTCCAACACCATCTTGACCGCCATAACGTTATACGTGTTAATCCAGAAAGTCATTTTCTCTTTGGTCGTCTTTAGCGTTGCTGGAGAAAATGATTTTAAATCCGCGATCAATTTCGAATACGCCGGGTCTTTCTTCAAGGCCAGATAATTAACCCCGGCCAGGCGGACACCGTCGATCGTGGTCGGCCCGACATGTTTTTTCAGCAAGCCGTCCCAGCCTTTGAAATCAAACGCCCAGGCCGAAGACGGGGCGAGCACGGCACAGACCATCAAAACCCAGATTTTTTCGAAGAAAATACGCTTCACTGACATTTTCAAATCCTTTAACTGATTTCTAATATTTAAACGGTATAATGACATGAAAGATGCTCCCAGGGCGAACGGTAATTTTATTCATCAAAATTGTTCCCTGTTTAGTCCCTTCCGGAAGAGTTCCCTTACACTTTTTTAATGGCTGCATGAATCCCGACTCCAAAGAACTGCTCTACGTCTCCGATCTCGACGGTACCCTGCTGAATATGCACGGCGAGTTCCCCCGCCCGTGGGTGGATCGTCTGAACCGCCTGATCGATCGCGGCCTCAAGTTCACCATCGCCACGGCCCGCAACTACGATTCGGTCCATCCCATCCTGCATGAGGTGAACCTGCAACTGCCGGTCATCCTGTTCAACGGGGCTTACCTGACCCATTTCCAGACCGGGGAGAACATGGAGCAATCCAACTACATCCAACGCGATATCGTCTATGAGTTACTGGAGATGATCGCTCCGCTGGAGCAGGACCCTTTCGTCTATACCTTCGACGAACGGCACCGACTGTACTACCGCAACGCCACCAACGAAGGCTCGCAGGCTTACCTGAGCAGCCTGGAAGGTGACGGCCGACTGCAATACGTCGAGGAATACCAGTTTAAAGAAGGCGAACGCATCGCCGGTCTTCTGTTGATCGACACCCCGGCGGCATTGAACGCCACCCACTGGCAATTGCAGGAGCGGTTTCCGGATCATCTCAACCTGTATTTTGCGAAAGACATCGCCCACCCCAAATTCAACTGGCTGCAGATGTTTCATCACCACGCCGACAAGGGGAAAATGCTGCGCACCCTGTCCCAGCATCTGGACACTCCCCTGTCACGAATCGTAGTGTTCGGGGATTACCTCAACGACCTTGAAATGTTTGAGATTGCCGGAAAAGCGGTAGCCATGGGCAACGCCCTGCCGGAGGTGCAGGCCGTCTCCCATCAGATCATCGGCACCAATGACGAGGGTGCGGTACTCGATTATCTGGAGTCCCTGGGATTCTGATTCCACTGGCTCCTTCCGACGGATTGGAGTAGAATCAAACCATGTCTGATAAACAACAGCCTCAGGAACCGGAAAAGACCGTCTACCAGCGCGACAAAACTGCGCCGGAGCCGAAGGTCCCCGACCGTCCGGAAGCCGAAAAACCGAAGCGCCCGGTCATCAAACCGCGCAAGGTCTTCAAGGCGAAGAAGGTTAAAATCCAGACGAAGAAACCGCTGGAGCATCGCGTCCGCCATATCCTCGTGTCCAGCATGGAAGCGGCCCAGCTGATCCGGCAAACGGTGCTCGATTTTCAACAGGAGTTGGCGGACGAACCGACGGACGATCCGGACAAGGTCTATCAGGATTACGACAAGATCGAAAAGTTTTTCGCGCGCCTGGCAAAAAAATATAGCGTCTGCTCCAGCAAAGCCCTGGGCGGCGACCTGGAATGGGTCTATCCCAAGATGCCGGAGATCGAAGGCATCCTGACCAAGGAGCTGCGCGACGAAATTTTAAAGTGTGAAAAGTTTGTGATTCCCGAACCCATCAAATCCAAGTTCGGACTTCACATCGTGCTGGTGTGTGAAACGCAGATTTGCAAGAAGCTTGTGGAAGAACAGGAAAAACTCGACCCGCGCTACGAAGCCCTCGCCGCCAAAGACGCTCCCCGCTCTCAGGCCCCGCCATCGAGTATGGACATCCCCTCGTAAAGACAACTGTATTCTCAAATCAATACGGGTCCAGCGGCATACTGGTTACATCTTGAACAAAAACAGAAGAATGCCGAGCACAACAATCGCCAGTGTTCCGAATCCCATGATCTTCAGCATCTTGTCGCTTTCCATGCGCCCGCTCCGTTTTCAGAATTGAATATTCGAATTCATCTGGTTTTTGAGGATGAGTTCTGCCGCCGTATAATATTTCTTGTCACTGTTGCACGGCTTGCACGCCACCACCACATTGCCCTTCGTGCTCTTACCGCCGCGCGACAGGGGCACGATGTGGTCCATCGTCAAATCTTTCTTGGCAAACTTCTGCCCGCAGTAATAACACAGTCCTTTTTCAAGCTGGTTTTGCCACCACACCGAGGTCTTGAGCACCTTCGCCTTTTCCTTTTCGCGTTTGATGCTCTCCGGGCTGGGGGACTCACTACCCTTTTTACGACGCTGCTTTTTCGTGACCATACGTTCGTATCAGTTTAAAGGGATTCATGTTCAATCGCACCGCCCGCACCGTGGCCGACAGACTGCCTTGTGGATACCACAGGTTTTCGCCGACGTCGAAGGCAAACCCCATCGCGCCGGAAAGCCGCGTCTGCCAGGTCCAGAAACAACTGCCGTAGCCGATCTCGAAGGCCGGGTCTATATGCAGGATAAACGTCCTGCCGCGCGATTCAAATTCATACTTCAATTCGTACAGGCTCTGCAGTTCCAGCTTGTTGGGCAGGCGCCAGTCGGAATGACCCCCCAGTTGCTTGCGGTTGAGCTCCTTAATATATTCCTCGGCATCGAACCAGGTGATGTAGTTGCCGGTCTCGGCGTAGGCGTAACTCTCCTGCCACATGAGGCCGGTCCGGGAATCGGTCAGTGTGCCGTCGCCGTTGTCCACGTAGCGCTCAATGCTGCGTTCGGTCATGCCAGGCGTTCCAGCGGGGTTGAACGTTCAAAGGAATAACCGCATTCTTCGATATCGCTCGGCGCATCGGGGTATTTGAGGCACAGCAGGGGTTTTTCAGGCGAGTCGTGGACTTTGCACTGGTTGTCTTCCGTCAACTGATTGCACGGGATATCGATTTCATAAAACAGCGCGTTGGCCGCCATATCTTCTCCCACGACACGGATACCCCTATAGCTGAGGTAACGCTCCAGTTCCTCCCGGTTACCGTGCTGACGCAGCGTCACATCCCGCACCACCGTTAGATTCACCGTCTTACAACATTCGCTGCATTGATGACATACCCCTGTTCGAACCAACATACATCTTCTCCGAATATTAAAAACATTATCCTAACATATCTCTGAAGAAAAGCTTTGGAGGCTGGACGTTGGTCAAATCTTGTTTCAGTCAAAAGCGGTCACTCAAACGATCTGCTCCTCACAAAAACAGCTCTGCATTATAGTGTCCTACTGAAAACCGAAACTTAAGACTAAAGGCCATGATCTACCTGCTTCAATTGGGAAAGAAACTCTGTCTCTTTATGACTGGTAAGCAGCAGCTTTTTTGTAGAACGTGTCATCGCAACATATAACAGTTTGGCTGCTGAGATAGGGTCCTCTCCGTCAGCTGGCATATTCCCTATCCCAGATACCGCAACAATGGGAAATTCCAAACCCTTACTGCTGTGCATTGTCATTAACTTCACACTGTCAGACGAGGGCTTAAACTGCTTTTTAGCTTTTGAATCACCTAGCCATTGGCAGGGAACACCTATGGACGCTAACTGGGCATTCAGTTTTTCTCCCATCCAATTATTTCGATATGTTACGCACATATCGGACCAGAGAATCCCTTGTTCGTCATGCATTCGCTTGAAGACACGAGCAATATAACCTACTTCCTCTTCATAAGATTTAAAAGACTTTACTACGGGTGCAGGACCATGACGCCCAGCCGCCTCAGGTTCAATTAACGGCACATGATCTTCGTCCTTAGCATCTGGTTTAAGGTATCTGCTTGCAAATTTGTAAGCGAAGCTAAGAATTTCATTCGTATTTCGATAATTTAACTTCAGTACTGTTGTCCGTCCTCTTGCCTGGACTCCAACACTAGATAAACTGAAGTCGAGTTGCTTCTTCTTGCTATAAATCGACTGCGCATCATCATAAAGTAACAGAAGGGAATTGGTATCGGGATCAACCATACTAACCACAAGCTTTAGCCATTCAGGCTCAAAATCATGGCCTTCGTCTATCATCACTGCACCATACTGATCTTTTGGTATCGTACCCTTCTCTGCTGCTGTAATAACCGTCTCAACAAGCCGGTCAAAATACTTATCACACGGCTGTGGCCGATCAATATGGTAGGTGCGTAGTTGTTCACCACACCAGTCGTGAAAGTGATAGACATTGACCTTGTCACCAATACCCCGCTCAGCAATCAGTTCGCGCAACCTAGCGGCCAGTGTTATATTGAAGCAGAGGACAAGAATCGGTTTATTCAGCAGCTTAGCGAGGTAGAGACAACGATAACCTAGAATCAAGGTCTTGCCAGAACCGGCCACCCCATGGATAACCCGGTGTCCCTCACCAAGACTGCGTGCCAGAAGTTCCTGCTGCATATCCATGACCTTTATAATGTCAGTTTGCAGCTCTCCTATATCCTCCTCTTCTGGAAAAAGATTACCCTGCTCGCTTGTACTTATTCTAACCTCGGGAAACAGATGCCAACGGATACGATCGATCTGCGGTAAGTTAAGAGGATTCTTGAACTTGAAGTTGAACATGTTCCATAACCGCTCTTGAAAGGCCTCTGGCTCTACGCTTTCAACAATCTCGTCTTTACAGATGACAAGATGCTCGGGTAACACTTCTTTCAGGTCAGTAGATTTGAACTGTCTACGGGTAACGTTGCTCAATACCACCCCATAACCGTATGGAAAAACCATTTTGCCTTTATTGGGTCCCGTTTGATGGACTAATTGTGGGTCTCTTTCCAGCCGTTGTAACAGTTGATAGGTGCATTGACGCACTTGTTCCAGAGGGTTGCTTACGATTTTAACGCCGACAGGTGTATTGATAGTTGCTGACGCCTTATCCACCTTTTGGATGGTATCCAGCTTCCAGTCCTTCACCTCCAGCAATAAAAGACCACGCGCCGGATGCAGGATGATGAAGTCGGAATACCTTTGTCTTTTTCCAACAGGTAACTCGTACCAGCAGAAGTAGTCGTCCTCCAAATGGCTCTCTAGGACCCGCGCGAAACGTTTCTCGCCTGATTGCATTCGATTCAAGCAACTATTAAGAGATGGAATTAGGCGTGCCATGTTAGTTGGGTAAATTTCATTTATCTAGATTTCAAATAAATTATCCTTTCAGGCGATTATCGTAACATATCTTCTACCCGAAAATAGAGGGAGAGCAATACGGAATTAGTGTGAGGCAAGGATTTGTTAGGCAAGCGGAGACTAGTCTAACGGGACGGGCGACTTTTCCAGTCGACTTCAGACAATTACACCGCTCGCGGAATGAAACTGAGCGCTCTCCCGGTTGAGCCGGCCCAGCTGTTCAGAAGTCAGCGTGATATCCCCGGCGGCACAAAATTCCTTCACCTGATCCACTTTGCGTGACCCGACCACAGCGGTGATGATATTCCATTGCTGAATCACCCATGCGAGTGCCACATTGATGGGGGCCGTATTGATTTCCTCTGCAATTTCCTGAACCGCGCGGCGCACGTGTTTCGAATCACCCAAATGAGGCTGATAGTACAGGTGACATTCCTTGCGGGCGGGTGCCTTTAAGGCCTCTTCATCGAGTCGACCGGCTAACAGACCCCGGGCACTGGGCGCATACGCCATATAACCGATACCGTTCTTTTCACATATTTTTATATGCGGGCCTTCGTACTCGCGCTGCAGCAGGTTATAAGGTACCTGATTGATGGAGAACAACGAGGCCTTGCCGGCCATAAAGCCTATGTCCCGCTCCTGGAAATTCGAGACACCGATGGTACGGGCCTTGCCGCTTTCCTTGAGGGCGGCCATGATGTCGCACATCTTCCCGGACTTGAGCATGTTGTCTATATACATGCCCGGCCAGTGGACCAGATACGCATCGACATAATCCCGCCCCAGCGCTTTCAACGTCCCCTCGAGGCGCACCTGGTAAGCCTCGAGGCTCATTTCGGCATCGGGCCAGATTTTTGAAACGATGATGACATCGTTTTTGCGGGAGCCCAGGGCCTTGCCGAGGCGGCGTTCAGATTCCCCATCGCCATAACCCTCGGCGGTATCAAATGCCATGATGCCGCCCTCCAGGGCGGTCTTCACCACCCGGTCGGCCTCTTCGACCGTACACGCGTCTCCCCACGCTTCGCTGGGGGCTAACTGCAGGCAGCCCAGGGTGAGGGCTGTCCAGGGTATATCGAGTCCTTCGACTTTTATCGAACGCATAATTTCTCCATCATCGTAAAACGGCAATAGCCGTGGTAACGTTAGTCAGGTTTAACATCCTACTGCATTCGCCATACGGGTGACACTCCCCTATTCGCGGCAATATAAACTCTCTCCAGATTTTTTATTTGGTACTTTATCATAAGTTGGAGAAAAACCGGAAAAAGGTCGGGCGTCGATTAATGCCCTTGATATTACCATCCAAACATATAAAATAATTGACTTGATTGAAAGTTTAATTGAGTTGCGCCCAAGGGAATAAGCACATGAGAAAAGCAACACAGTTTTTTTTAGACCGCCTTTCAATCGGTGTTTCGGTCATTTGTGCATTACACTGCGCCTCTTTCCCTTTAATACTGGCTGTCTTTCCTTCAATCGCTGTACTTCCTGTTGACGACGAGGTTTTTCACGAGATGCTGGTTTGGCTGGTGCTGCCTTCAAGTGTGATGGCTGCATCTATAGGTTGTTCACGCCACAAAGATCTGAGAGTCTTCTTGGGAATCGGGCTTGGACTGGTAATATTCGTCTTCACCGCATTTTTCGGTCATGATCTACTGGGGGAAACAGGTGAAAAGGGTGCCACATTCGTAGCGGCTATTATTCTGGCCTGGTCTCATTGGCGTAACTTTTCCCTTTGCCGCAAAGAATCTTGTAACCATAGCATAGCAAAGAACGCCTTTGATGCCCCAGAGTTGTCCGTTAAGAACGATTGTTGCTCGACTGATCAAAAGACCTGGAAAAAAATCTTTCAAAAGCATAAAAGCGTGCTTTGGGTTGTTCTTTACCTCAACTTGGGCATGTTTGTCGTCGAAGCGATATACGGGTGGCTGGCTTCTTCCAATGCGTTATGGGCAGACTCCCTGGACATGCTGGGGGACGCGATCATCTATGGAGTCTCTCTCATAGTATTGAACCAGGAAACGGTTTGGCGAAACCGAGCGGCTTTGCTTAAAGGTTATCTCATGGCTGCCCTGGCTTTCTCCATCATGTTGTTTTCATTTTATCGGTTTTATAATCCGGTGATGCCGGGTGTGGAAATGATGGGCATCATTGGAATTTTAGCCTTTACTGCAAATGTGATCTGCCTCTTCCTGCTGACTCGCCATAAAAATGACGACATCAATATGCGTTCTTCCTGGATTTGCGCACGCAATGACGTCCTGGTGAACCTAAGTGTGCTGGTGGCAGCCGGAGGTGTCGCCTGGACAGGTTCGCACTGGCCCGACCTGGTGATCAGTATGCTCATTTGCTCCTTTATTTTGAAATCCTCGCTGGGCATAATCAGAGAAGCACAGGAAGAGCTGAAACCTATCACCCTTCCCATTCCTTAAACAGAACCCATGTTCAAACGAGTAAAGTTAACTCTAAGCGCGATATGCATGCTTATCGTGTCGGGATGTGCTGGTATGGGACCTGAGGGATTTGTAAATCCTGACTGTAGTCCGGATGCTGATATGACCTTCAAAGATTGGCGCAGTTGGAAGAAGGTGAACCCGACCGTCCTTCTCTCTAAAGGCCATGGTGAGGTTCATGTTGACATTCACGTAGACGACCGGGCCAAAGGTACGTATCTTGCCGCCACGTCACCCTACCCTAAGTGTTCGAGGATCCTCAAAGTACAATACACAGACGAGACGGCCACTGAGATCGAAGAACTGGGGATCATGGTCAAGATGCCTGGGGGCTATGACCCGGAACACAATAACTGGTGGTATGCCCGCTTCGATGCAACAGGGACCAAGGTGATTGATAGCGGGAAGATGGTCACCGTCTGCAGAACGTGCCACGAGCAGGCATCGGAAAATGACTACCTCTTTTCCGAGAAAGTCACCGCCGCTGCGATCAAATAATAATTCAGGCTGATAGCACGTCCTTGATTAAAACGGCAGAAAAAGGCCAAAAGCAAACATTTGGCTTTGAAAATTTTAACCGAAAGTATCTCATAGAATTTCACCTCAAGTGGTCCACTTTGCTCTGACATCAAACATTGAATAACGGCGACCCACACGGGGCCGCCGCGATATTTGAAGAAACTAATAGTTCTGAAACAAACCACCTGTGTTCAAATTATCTCAGGTCTATGCAGGCAATACGCGCCTTGTCAGCCGTGCTGTCGTGGATAACAATAGACTGCGCATCCGAGCGTGCAACATGACCATGTTCCGCCTGACTTGATCCGGCTCCGGAAGCGTCGGAGGTAAAGGTCAACCATATTTCGTTGACGTCATCCACCTTGCCGCCCTTTTCGTGTTGATAATGGCCGCCGCCTCCTTTTTCACCACAGGGCAGATTGTGTACATGAACCGGATACTTTTCGTTGGGATGAAGTCCCTTTACGTTCAGGTCGACAATCGTTTTTCCGGTATCACCGCCGGGAAGACGTTTCATTTGAGCTTTTCCAGTGACCTCATAGTTCCTTTCAACGCCCATCTTGGTGGTTGAAGGCTTACCCTCCGTAACCTGGGCCTCATCATTTGAGGTGGTTTGAAGAGGGCTGCACCCGGTGGTTGATGCAAGGGCGAATGCAATCACTAGAGTTGCGAGTTTGGCGATTTTGCTGTTAATCATTTTCATTGGTCCTCACAATATTTGGAAGTTAATAATTTTCTCTGTTTTCATTTATGGCGACAGGTATTGAAATCGAATAAAAAACGCATAAACTCCCCTATTTATATAGACCCAATCTGATGATAAATATTCGGATTACTTGGCTATGACGGGCGCTTAAAGAACTTGAAAAAATCAAGCCAGAGCCATAAATTTACTATAGAGAGAAAAGGAAGGAACTGCGTGAAGCCGGTTTCATGGATACGCCAGAGCGCCCTTGAAACATAGAATATAAGGGAGGCCAGAGAGCCACCTTAGCGTCGGGAAGTCGAAGGGCACTCTGGCTTCGTGTATTTAAACTTGATCCAGAGATAGGTTCCAAGGAAACTTCCCTACCCTTCCCCATATGTACAGCAATGAAAGCCATCATTTCGTCCATAATCAAAGCTAATGAAAATCAAATGTGGGAGGAACTTCAAAAAGTTTCGTCTTTAATGTATGTTGCTTCACCAATACTTAAAATCAAACCTCAGAAAGGCTATTCAGTTCCAGATAAATGGAATCTCGGAAATGAATACAGGTTCAGAGTATCCTTATTTGGAATGATTCCGCTAGGAGAACATTTTATTAATTTAGTAGAACTAAACAATGAAGAAAAACGCATCGTTTCCAAAGAACATGGAACATTAGCAAAGGTTTGGAATCATATCATCAAGTTGAACCCAATTGACGACCATACTATCGAATATACTGATGAAGTTGAGATCAAAGCTGGTGTATTAACCATTCCAATTTGGTTAATTGCACATATTTTCTATAGGCATCGCCAAAACAGATGGAAAAAGCTGTTCAACAGCTAACAAGTCAATTCAAGTGAAGAATCAGAGAAACCGAATACCTTAGAGTTTTTAGAGAGGTCCTTATTTTGTTTATAGGATTCGATCAACACTTCAGTCAGTACGGAATTCGCGATTATTTCAGAGACCGGTATTGAATCCCTTTGGTTTCACAGAATTCCTCCAGAGAGCAATCCAACGGACCTTCCTGTTGTTCCAGTCGGAGATATTCATAATAGGCGTCTGCGAAATCATTAAAACCCATTCGTTTTAATTTCCTGATTTCCCGGGCTTGCTCGCGGGTCGGCTTGAATGTTTCAGTAGCCGCATCCAATACCTCCTGCGCCCAGTTATCTTCCGATTTCGACTGACTCACAATCCTTGCTCCTTTTTGCTATTCCTCTGGCATATCCTGTATTAGCCCAATTTCAATGACCTTGACAGGTGTGATATCCTCAAATTGTATCATCACGTAAATTTCAGCATTGCATGATTTGCATTCTGAGTAACATGCTTCTCTTGCAACATTTTCTTCAACTAAATAATATTCATGCCATAACAAATAACGTTTATCCGTAGACTCAAACCAATGCATTCTTTGGCCTAACTCATATGTATGATCGTGAAACCGCCCTACTTCATCGTTTCCGTCATAATCCGATGCGACATGTGTTTGGCAGGAAATATCGGTTTCCTGTTTGCACTCGGGGCATATTCCCCGAATTTGTATGTAGTTAAATGCACCCATATTTTGAAATACGGTTAAAGTGAATAATCGATTTTTAAATGCTCGCTTTGGACCCGTCACAGCCATTTTTCTTTCAATAACCCACCTCTTCAGGCCATGATCTTAACATAACTTGAATCGACAACGCAGGTCTGCCCTCCGGTTTGCGGTGTACTCCATGGCACAGGGATGGTAAAGTTCTATAAACGATTCACGATGGAGGAGGACCGCAGTGATCCTGCAGAAAAACGACCAGTATGCGGTGGAATGCCAGACCAAGGTATCTCAAAGATGCCTGCAGAACGGGGAGTATTGTGACAGCGAAGAAGATGCCGTTCTATGGGTCGAGTATGAATGCTGGATCAATTCAGGAGAGGGTTGGATCTGTACGACCTGCCATGAAAAAATTATGAACAACCTGGTGAAAAAGCGGTATCAAAAGGAGGCAGAACCCAAAAAACGCGACCCGGACGATGGACTGAACAGTGATCTGGAAAAAGGTATTGATACAGTGCTGTAACCGGGTTGCCCCATCAATTCACCTGTAACGCCAGAACACTGATGACAATATAGCGCAGCAACTTCCCGGCAGTAACCAATAGCACGAACCACAATAAACGAATCCGCAAAACACCCGCAACGACGGTTATGGGATCACCCACGACCGGCACCCATGCGAAACAGAGAGAGATCAATCCATACTTCTTAAAACGCTGTTCCGCCCTGATGAACTCTTCTTCGGAAATCTTCAACCACTTGTTGGCCACCTTCGGGCCGGCCCAGTAGCCCAGACCATAGTTGGTCAGGGACCCCAGCACATTGCCGACCGTTGCGACGGCAACCAGGGCAATGGGCAACAACCCGTTCACCAGCAGAACGCTCAACACCACTTCCGAACTGAGCGGTAAAATCGTCGCCGCCAGAAACGAGGCCGCAAACAGGCCGAGGTAACCGAGATCCGCAAACGATTCCATTCAGGTTCCGCAGAACGTCACGTAAGCGGGGTTCGGGAGCGGTGTGGCGTAGGCTTCGTTGCCGGGTGTTTCGTTGAAGGGATTCTGCAACACCGCCAGCAGTTTCTTGAACGGTTCGATGTCTGAGTGATTGACGGCGGCGATCAGTGCTTCTTCGACCTTGTGGTTTCGGGGAATATAGATGGGATTGACCCGGTCCATGGCCTGCGCGGTGGTCTCTGCCGGCATGTTTTCCTGTTCGAGGCGTTTACGCCAGCGCCGCACCCAGACTTCAAAGGCCCCCGACTGTTCGAACAGGTCCTGAACCGCGTCGCTGTTCCCGCGCGCGGCCTGCGAAAGTCGGCGGAAGACGAGAGTGAAATCCGCCTTGCCGTCTTTCATCACCCACAGCAGATCGTTGACCATATCCAGGTCGTCAGGCTCTTCGGTTGTCAATCCGATCTTGGTCCGCATGCCGGCCAGCCAGTGTGATTTGTAACGAGACTCCACCTGCTCGAGCACGCCGGTCAACATTTCGACGGACTTGTCCTTGACGGGATCGATCAGTGGGACCAGCGTCTCCGCAAATCGTGTCAGGTTCCAAGGCAGGATCACCGGCTGGTTGGCATAGGCATAACGGCCTCCGCGGTCGATAGAGCTGAACACCGTGCCCGGATCGTAGGTATCCATGAACGCGCAAGGTCCGTAATCGAGGGTCTCGCCGGAGATGGTCATGTTGTCGGTGTTCATCACGCCATGAATGAAACCGATATTCATCCAGCCCGACACCAGTGCCGCCTGGGCCTCGGCGACCGCTTTGAAGAATTCCAGATAGGGATTGTCCGCCTCAGCAATGTCAGGATAGTGCCGCGCGATGGCGTAATCGGCGAGATCACGAATCTTCTCGACTCCACCCCGTGCCGCGAAAAACTGGAACGTGCCCACACGAAGATGGCTCGCCGCAACACGGGTGAGCACCCCGCCGGGCAGAGGGGTTTCACGGTACACCAGTTCCCCGGTGGCTACGGCCGCCAGTGCCCGTGACGTCGGTAGTCCGAGCGCGTGCATGCCTTCTCCGATCAGGTATTCGCGCAACACCGGACCGAGCGGCGCCATGCCGTCTCCCCCGCGGGAGAACGGGGTGGGGCCCGATCCTTTCAACTGGATATCGCGGCGGCGTTGGTGAACATCGATGACCTCGCCGAGAAGCAATGCACGTCCATCGCCAAGCTGAGGAACGTGGCTGCCGAACTGGTGCCCGGCATACGCCTGCGCCAGGGGTTCCGCCCCCTCGGGGATTGCGTTGCCGGAGAAAATCGACGCACCCGCTTCCGAATCGAGTGCGACCGGATCGAGGCCCAACTCCTCGGCCAGCGCGTGGTTGAGTTGCAATAGGCTCGGCGAGGGCGCAGCAGTAGCCCGGCACCGGACGTAAAAACCTTCAAAGGTGCGGGCATAGCTGTTGTCGAAGTTGATGTGTGGGAGCATCGAGTCGAGCGCGTTATCTGTTTCCGTGGACATGATGATCTGTATTCTGATTCAGCTACCCATTAGGATTCATTTTCAACGATTAGGATTTATAACAAGGCACTTAAAGTCATATACAACATGGCGGGACGCCTTCTTCGACAGGGATACCGGGTTTTCCGTTCTGGTTGTTTTTGGCGGTATTAGGGGCTGCTTTCCGGTGAAACATTTTGATCTTCCGTATCTTTACAATCGGTGTAATGCTGTTACACTATTAAAACAAAGAAAAAAATCAATAAAATCGCCAACCTAAGGAGATCTCATGAAAACGTTATCAGCAATGCTCATCTTGGTTATATCTCTGTATTTCGCAGGTTGCTCCACGCAAACAGGAGGCAGCTCTATAAGCTCTGCACCCAGCATGTCCGAACACTCTGCACAAAACACATCCGGCAGCGGAGGGCATCATGAAGGCAATACCGGTCCTGATGCTTCCGACAGTGACATCGCCTGGGGACCTCACAACTGAACGACTTGTTTCATGAAGGGGGAATCCCCCCTTCGACCGGGTCGGTCGTTCTGGATGCTCCTGAGGTTTCAGGCGCCGGGATGGGTCTGCCCGGGAGCAAACGAGCGCCTCGTCAGCGGTTTAT
The DNA here is from genome assembly GCA_028278405.1 of Nitrospinaceae bacterium. Taxonomy (GTDB): domain Bacteria; phylum Nitrospinota; class Nitrospinia; order Nitrospinales; family Nitrospinaceae; genus SZUA-226. The sequence continues at coordinate 65,193 of JANQEK010000030.1, read as the reverse complement.
AACTCATATTCTTTGGCAATGAGCGCCGTTGACTTTGCATGATCGATAAACTTGTTTTCATCTTCGAGTAACACCGCACCCAGCTTTTCCCCTTCAGGGGAACTCATCGCACTCATCAGTTCTTCTTCCGACTCAAACCAGACTTCAGCCACTCCATCGTATTCCTGCATCATCCCTCTGGATTCGCGGATGCCTGCATTTAGCGGCGTGTCGATGGTATGACATTGCACATATCTTTTTGTTTTGTACGTGTCGGCGAATTTCTGGAAGAGTAGAGCATGATTATTCAGCCAATAATCCTGGAACTGCTCGCGGGTCATATCTGGATGGCGGGTACAGCACATGATAAATTTGATCATTGCAACGTTTCCTTCGTTTATTTTAATTCATGAATAGATATCAGACGAGATGCCATCCGGACATTATACACAGTAGGGCGGGATGCCCTCTTCCACCGGTTGGCCGGGTTTGCCGTTTTGGATGTTCTTGAGGTTTTTGGCAGTACCGGAGATCATTTTCTGGCGCGAGATTTCGATCTGGCGCATGATTTCATCCGGTGAATCGGTCAGCAGGTTGCCGAACTTGGGCTGGCATTTTAAATTGCCGACGTCACAGCAAGGAGTCATTTCGCCGGTCTGCTGAACGGTCATGATCTCAATCGTCCCCCGCGGGATGGTGCACTCCAAAGTATTCACGTCTTTCGGGAACGGCTGCGATACCATCGCCCTCTCCCCTTTCTCGTCGACGTAAAACCCAAGAATCATATTGACCCCGAATGTGAACCCGCCCGCCGTGGTGTAGCTCTCGACGTCTGACATGTAGTTGTTGAACTCCGCCTCCGTACATTCCGGTTTTTCTTCCAGCAGCTTTTCAATTTTCACACGATGCTTTTCGAGCAGGGTGAGCGTCGGGTGAAACTTTGCTCCCTGTTCCTTAAAGAAGGCCTGCATCGTTTCCAGTTGGCTCAGCAAGTCTGGCACCTTTTCGAAAATCATATTCACGATCAGTTCGTTCTGCAGTCCCAGGATTTCCTGCAAGAGCGGCCTCTGGTTCTTTTCCCACACCGTCGGGTACAGGGTGAAGTCGACTCGCCCGCCCAGCTTCATGATTTCCACCAGCCTGAGCCAGCGCGAATGGGTGTTCGACTGGATATCAAGATTGGTATGCAGGCGCACGTTGGGCGACAGATCACGGAAGATGTGGAAGATTTCGACCAGGTGCGGATTCTGCGACGGCTCGCCGCCGGTGAAGTTGATTTCCTGTTGCGCCAGTTGATTGAACAGGTCGATCTGGCGAATCTTGTCCGCCATCACCTGCGCCTGCTCCGGCATCAGGTGCCACGCGCTCCGGTCGATCTGCATGAGCGGTTCGTACACGTGGCAGTACGTGCACTCGTCCCGCACATAGCGGTTGCAGTTGGCTTCGACAAATATGTTCAACATCTCATTTCAATTTCTGCGGACGGTATCCAATTGTGCTCAAAGAATCCTGTCTGCCGTTAACCGTCAACCCGTAGAGTCCAGCGTCACGCTGGCTATTTTTTACGTTTGGTTTTGGTCTTCCGGGGCTTGCCGTGGTGCTCGGCGGTGATGGTGGTGTAGATGCCGCCGCGCACGAAGAACTCGCCCTCGACCTCCATCCAGCGCGGCTGGCAGGCCGCCACCAGGTCGTCCAAAATCTTGTTGACCACCGCCTCGTGGAACGCGCCCTCGTTGCGATACGACCATAAATACAGCTTGAGCGACTTCAACTCGATGCATTCGTGGTCGGGCACGTAATGGATATCGATATGGGCGAAATCCGGCTGGCCGGTGCGCGGGCACAGGCAGGTGAACTCCGGACACTCCATATGGATCTCGTAGTCCCGGTCCGGATAGGGGTTGAGGAACACTTCCAGCTCTTTAGTGCCTTGTTTTTTCATGATTTTCGGATTTTTTCAGGTTTTTTGAGTTTTTTTTCGGTCCCGGCCTTGCTTTTCGGTTCCGGGGTTTTATTTATGGTAGTATCTATTAGCACTTACGGCCAAGGAGTGCTAATTTGCGGTATCCCCAACCGGCCAAAATCACATAACTGGTTATTTTTAAAGGATTTAAAATCTAATCGCTGTCATTCTCGTTTTCTATCAAAAACGTTTTTGAGATAGAGGTCTATCAACAAACGCAAGTTTATCACTAATTCAAGGAGTTGTTATGAAGATTCGTCCTTTGCAAGACCGCATTCTGGTACAACCCATCCGGGAGAAGGAAGTTCGTAAGGGTGGCATCATTATTCCCGATTCGGCGAAAGAGAAGCCGATCGAAGGCCGGGTGACCGCAGTCGGCGCCGGCAAGGTGGGAGAAGACGGCAAGCGCGTGGCGCTCGACGTGAAAGTCGGCGACAAAGTCCTGTACAGCAAGTACGGCGGCACCGAAATCAAAATCGAAGGGGATGACTACCTGCTGATGCGGGAAGACGACATCCTCGGCATCGTCGAGTAACTAAAAAATACTATTCATCCATAATTAGGAGATTGAAATAAATGGCAAAGCAAATTGTTTACGATGAGAAAGCACGACACAAGATTCTGGACGGTGTCAACCAGCTGGCGAATACCGTCAAGCTGACATTGGGTCCGAAAGGCCGCAACGTGGTCATCGACAAGAAATTCGGTTCCCCCGTCATCACTAAAGACGGCGTGACCGTGGCGAAAGAGATCGAGCTGCAAGACCCGTTTGAAAACATGGGTGCGCAGATGGTCAACGAAGTCGCCAGCAAAACCAGTGACAACGCCGGTGACGGCACCACCACGGCAACCGTTCTGGCCCAGGCGATCTTCCGCGAAGGTATGAAGAACGTCACCGCCGGCGCCAATCCGATGGATATCAAACGCGGCATCGAAGACGGCGTCGCCGCCATCATCCCCGAAATCCAGAAACTGGCCAAGCCGACCAAGGATAAAACCGAGATCGCGCAGGTCGGAACCATTTCCGCCAACCACGACACCACCATCGGTGACATCATTTCCGAAGCGATGGACAAAGTCGGTAAAGACGGCGTCATCACCGTGGAAGAAGCGAAGAGCATGGAAACGGCTCTGGAAATCGTGGAAGGAATGCAGTTCGACCGAGGTTACCTGTCCCCCTATTTCGTAACCGACGCCGAGCGCATGGAAGCTGTTTTGGAGGACGCTTACATCCTCCTGCACGAGAAGAAAATCTCCAACATGAAGGACCTTCTGCCGGTCCTCGAGAAAGTAGCCAAAACCAGCAAACCGCTGTTGTTGCTGGCAGAGGACATTGAAGGCGAAGCATTGGCCACCCTGGTGGTCAACAAGCTGCGCGGCACCCTGAACGTGTGCGCCGTCAAAGCCCCGGGCTTCGGCGACCGCCGTAAGGACATGTTGAACGACATCGCCATTCTCACCGGCGGCCAGGTGATCACCGAGGACATCGGCGTGAAACTGGAGAACGTCACACTGGACGACTTGGGTCAGGCCAAGCGCATCACCATCGACAAGGAGAACACCACCATCGTCGACGGTAAAGGCAAGGCGTCTGAGATCCAGGGACGGGTCAAGCAGATCCGCAACCAGATCGATGAAACCACTTCCGACTACGACCGCGAGAAACTGCAGGAGCGGTTGGCCAAACTGGTCGGCGGCGTGGCCATCATCAAAGTCGGTGCGGCCACTGAGACCGAGATGAAGGAAAAGAAAGCCCGCGTGGAAGATGCCCTGCACGCAACCCGCGCTGCGGTTGAAGAGGGAATCGTGCCCGGCGGCGGCGTGGCCTTTTTGCGCTGCCTCAAAGCTCTCGATAAAGTTGAGGGCGACCACGACTTCATGATGGGTGTGAAAATCATCCGTCGCGCCCTTGAGGAGCCGATTCGTCAAATCGCGGCCAATGCCGGTGAAGAAGGCACCGTGATCGTCGAGAAGGTCAAGGGACTGAAAGGCAACAACGGTTACGACGCCCGCACCGGGGAGTATGTCGATATGATCAAGGAAGGCATCATCGACCCGGCCAAGGTAACCCGCACCGCATTGCAGAACGCGGCCAGTATTTCGGGACTCCTGCTCACCACGGAAGCATTGATCACCGATCTTCCGGAAGAGAAGGAAGAGCATTCCCACGGTCCTGCTGCCGGCGGCATGGGTGGCATGGGCGGCATGGGCGGTATGCCCGGCATGATGTAACCCTGCTTTTCATCAAGCATGAAATACCCACCCCCGGTCTCCGGACCGGGGGTATGGTTTTAAATACACTTTCCTTTATTAATTTCGAGGAGGGTTGATATGAGTTCTACTCACCATCCAGAAAATATTATCTCTTCCCAAATTTCATGCGTAGTCCGTTTAATAGGAAACCCTAACATCAGGGAAGTTAAGATCAAAAATCCAAGTTTGACGGAATATCAAAATTTGCTTTACCATGCATTTAATGTCGGGGGAGAAGTCATTTTTGATTTTTATCCACAATTAGACAAATGCATTAGCTTCCCGGTTAACCCCGGGCCTATAAATTAATTACATTTTCCCATGAAGGGAAGTTGAAAGGAGGTCATTTTGACCAAACTTTTGGATTCCCCTTCCTCACCACCAGTTGCACCTGGTGATAGTTTGACCAAATGGGAGTAATGCAATAAAGCAACATCAAATACCGTCCAATTTCCTAGGAGGAAAAGACGGTAGCCATATAATGGTGCAACATTTTATGGTCTCAATGAGACAGAATCTCGCAGGGATAAGATGGGGTGTCGCAGGTCAAACGCTTGAAAGCCGAGGGCCCGCATTAGCGGACAACTCTCACTTTCAGGTTTTGTGAGGGTGACACCCGCTTTTTGATTATCGATCCCCGGTCTTCGGACCGGGGGTTTTTTTCTGCCCGCAAGCCGTCAGGAGAGGCTTCCTCCAATAAATTTGACATTTCTGCAGGAACACTATAATATCCCATAAATCAACTAGTTGAATCGGGTATTTCAGATGAATTGACTGCGCTGGAGAGGAGCCTGACTCTACCCGGTAAGGGACATCCCTGCCCGCTCTTACCCTAAACTTTTTTCTCCAGTTATGGTAGATTCAGGAGCTCGATGCGGCTGAGCAAGACTGTTTGCCTTCATCTGACAACCATTCCTCGCCGGGTTCTATTGAACTTCTTTCTGCCAACTCTCCGAAAGCCTCATCCCCTTCGCCGATTTTTTGAAGCAGGATTTTGGATTCTGTTGTTCGGACTTTTGTTCCCCGCCTCCACGACCTGGGCGGAATCTCCATTGTCGCTGGTGATCGAAAACCAGACCTATGTTTACAACCGGGAACTTGAAAAGGAAGTGGACACGAGTTTGCGGGCCGAGGGGTTCACCCTGATTGGAAACCTGACCAAATCTTTTTTCCAATACGAAATCAAAAAGGGATTGCGGATCGAAGCGGGAGCGCTGTGGAATTTCGAGTTTGGTGAGGACAATGTCCCGGACGAAGTGGACCCGGTGATCTCCCTGCACTACGCCTTTGCACCGGACTGGTTGTTCACCGCCGGGACCATCGACCGGAACCATCCCCTGCACGACGCTTTCTTCAACGACGTCCTGCGTTACCGGGAACCGATCGAGCAGGGGTTTCAAATCAAGGCCAATTCCCAGCATCTTCGGCAGGATTTGTGGTTGAGCTGGGAAGAACGAGAAACCTCCACGCAGCGGGAGAAATTTTCCATCGGCGATTACACCCAACTGAAAGCGGGAGGTTTTATGCTGGAGGGACAGGTTTACTGGGTTCACCTGGGCGGCCAGCAAAACTCGGGCCCCGGCGTGTTCAACAATTTAAGTTTGGGGGTGGGCGGCGGCTACACCTACCGTCCGGAAAAGGCCGGCGGCAGCCTCGGCTGGCTGGATGAAATCGGCTTCACGGTCCATCACCTGCGTAACAGTGACGATCCCCCGGCACTACCGAAGGTGGAAGATGAGGGCATGGCCTACCGCGCATTTCTAACGGTCTGGGATACTTATATTTATTTTCAACACTGGCGAGGCGGCAGTCTCAATTTCAATTCACCGCGGGGAGATGTCACCATGCCCGGCATTCCGCTGTCCAAGGGCGATCCCCTGTACCGCGCCCGGATATATGATGAGGTGGGAGTCGTCAAAACCTGGCAGTTGGCGGATGAGGTGATTGCCACCGTGGATTTGCGGGCCCAGTTTCTGTTAGGGCGATTTCAACCCCTCATGGTTTTCAACATTACCTGGCGACCGGAATTCCCATTGTTTGAGGAATACTTCAAAACCCGTACCCCTCCAAAACCCGAGGCGATTGAACCTCCCTTCGGACGGCCTTATGGCTTTTGAGTGATATCCGGTTTACCGTCGAAATTCCGGTCTTTTTCGATACGAATCGCTTTCCCCTTTTTGTCGAGATATTCCCAATAATCGGCCTTGCCGTCGTGGTTGGTGTCATAGGCCACGCGTTCCAGTTTTTCCGCCGCGTTGAAATATTGCCATTGGTCAGGTTTCCGGTCCCCGTTGGTATCGAACGCGGCCTCTGTCAGCGTATCGCGATGAAACAGGTCCCAGCGGTCTACCTGGCCGTTATGATCGATGTCATATTCCCCTTTTTGCAGAACACCCTGATCATTATAAAATTTCCAGATATTGGTTTTACCGTCGTGGTTATCATCGATTTCCCCTCGAATCAGTTTTCCCGCTGAATTGAAAAATTCCTTCCAATCGACCTTGCTGTCGTTGTTCGAATCCTTCTCAATGCGATCCACCTTATTCTTTCCGGAGTAATACTGAACCTGATCGAACGTCCCATTGTGGTCTGTATCGAACTCGATACGCTCCAGTTGCTTTTCGGATTTGAAGAATTGCACCTGGTCGACTTTGCCGTTGAAGTTCAGGTCATACTCCACCTTGAGGACTTTTCCGGAGGCAGAAACATGATGCCATTGATCGATTTTTCCGTCGAAGTTTGAGTCCACCTCCATCCGTCCGGCAAACAGAAGAGCGGGCCAGGCCAGATAACACCCCACAACTGCAACGATCCAAAAAAATTTTTTCAACACGGTCACCTCAAAAAAATGTTGGCCGATTGTATCACGACCTCTGGACAAATGATTTTAACTTTTGAGCCTAAAGCCATGTCGGCTTTTGAAATTCAGGAATCTCCTCGACACAGAGCACACAGCAGATCACCCAAAAAATGAGAATTTCAAAATGTTTGCAAGTTGTTTGAAATGCTTCCAGTCATTGAACCTTCACGGTCTTTTGTGAGACACTATATCGGTAGCTCCATACCCACTACCCCGAGAACCTCTTGGGCCCCAAACAGGACTTATGAATATTCTGGGCATGATCATGGCCGGCGGCGAAGGCAGCCGCCTTTATCCTCTCACGATGGACCGGGCCAAACCGGCGGTTCCATTTGGGGGCAAGTACCGCCTGATTGACTTCGTACTCAGCAACTTCATCAATTCCAAAATCTTCTCCGTCTACGTCCTGACCCAGTTCAAGTCGCAGTCTTTGACCGAGCATTTGCAGGAAGGATGGCGATTCAGCTCCATACTGGCCGATCACTTCATTCTGCCCGTTCCCGCACAGAAGCGAACCGGCGAAAGCTGGTACCGGGGAACTGCGGACGCCATTTATCAGAACATCAACCTGATCCAGGATCGGGAATACGACCTCGTTGCCATTTTCGGAGCTGATCATATTTACCGGATGGATATCCAGCAAATGATCAACTTTCATATTTCCAATGTGGCGAAGGTGACCATTGCCGCGATCCCGGTTCCCATTAAAGATGCGCGGCATTTTGGAGTGATTCAGGTTGATCATACCGGCCGCGTTATCGGCTTTCAGGAAAAACCGACGAACCCGCAATGCATTCCGGGACGGCCGGATGAAGTCTTTGCTTCCATGGGAAATTATATTTTCAGCGGTCCATTTTTAACCGACGTGCTTCACGAAGACGCGAACAACCCGGATTCCTCTCACGATTTCGGAAAGGATATTCTGCCCTCCATATTCAAGGATCATCCGGTCTTCGCCTATGATTTTGGAAGAAACCGGGTACCGGATATCACACCGGAGGAAATCGGCTATTGGCGAGACGTGGGAAACATTGGTAGTTTCTGGGAAGCCAACATGGATCTTAGAAACATCAAACCGGTATTCAATTTGTACAATATGAAGTGGCCGGTTAAAACCTCCAGCATGGTGCTTCCACCTGCCAAATTCATATTCAACCAGGACGGGCGGCGGGGACAAGCCATCAACAGCCTGGTTTCGGAGGGAAGTATCATCAGCGGCGGTATCGTGCAGGATTCCGTGGTGGGCCGGAGTGTCAAGGTCGACACCGGAGCCGCTATCATCAATTCCATTCTCATGGACCGGGTGCATGTGGGAGCCAATTGTAAAATCAACATGGCCATCATCGACAAGGATGTAGTCATTCCCCCCGGCACGGAAATCGGTTATGATCCCGAGCAGGACAAAAAGAGATTTCATGTCGATAAAGAGTCCAACATCGTAGTCATTCATAAAGGTTATAAATTTCCCGAAACATCACCCAAATGAATCTCAGCCTTTATCCCATATGAAAAAGGTCGCGACCGGACTGGAACGGCTGCTGGCCGAACCCGAAAAATATATCAAGGGGAACCGTATCGGACTGGTGGTCAACCATACCAGCGTAACGGAAGACGGCCTGCCCTCTTTCATTCATTTCCACCGGAACCCGAACTTCCAATTGGTCAAACTGTTCGCTCCCGAACACGGTCTGTACGGAGTGGATCAGGACATGGTGGACGTCGATCATGGCACAGAGCCCGTCACCGGGATTCCCATCGTCAGCCTGTACGGAAAAGACCACGCCTCGCTCACGCCGGACACCGGATTGATGAACGATATCGACACCCTCGTGTTCGACATCCAGGACATCGGCTCGCGTTACTATACTTTCATATATACCCTGGCCAATTGCATGCAGACCTGTAAACAGGCGGGCGTTCCTGTCGTGGTGTGCGACCGGCCCAATCCGATCAACGGCATGCAAGTGGAGGGCAATCTGGTGAAAGAAGGTTGGCACTCTTTTGTCGGGCAGTACTCCTTGCCCAATCGCCACGGCATGACGGTCGGCGAACTGGCCAAATGGTTCAACGAACATATCGGTATCGGCTGCGATCTCACGGTGGTGCCAATGCAGGGTTGGAAACGGGAGATGTGGTACGACCAGACGGATCTCTTATGGGTGGCCCCGTCTCCCAACATGCCGATGGTATCGACGGCAACAGTCTATCCCGGAATGTGCCTGATCGAGGGCACACAACTGTCGGAAGGACGCGGCACCACTTTACCGTTCGAAATATGCGGCGCACCGGGAATCGATGCCCATCGCCTGGCGGAGACCCTCAATTCAGAAAGTCTTCCCGGGGTTTTGTTTCGGCCCCAGTTTTTCAAACCGGGTTTTCAGAAGTGTGCCGGAGAAACCTGCGGTGGCATACAGTTGCACGTCATCGACCGCAATGCATTCAAACCCCTCATTACCGGAGTCGCCGTGATCCGGGCCATCGGCCGCCTGTTTCCGAATCTATTCCAGTGGCGTACCGAGCCCTATGAATTTGTCAGCGATCGCCCGGCGATCGACCTGCTTTATGGTCACCCGGAACTCCGTGAGGTTCTCCTGCCTGAAAACCGCCCTCTGCAGGAAATTGAGGAGTCCTGGCAGGCCGATCTGGCCGATTTTCTGGTCATCCGCAAAAATTACCTTCTTTATTAAGTATTTACCCGGCCTGCACTTCGGAACCCCAAAACCCTTGCAAAATAATAGATTGTAATCAATCCTCAACAATGATACATTAAATTTACATAACCATTAAATGTATTGCTATTAAATCTTCCCGAAAACTGCGCTCCAACAAGCGTCAGGGACATACCCACCGCTCCTTCACAGGATAGACCGATGTCCCGGGAAACAATAAACGACCCCTTCAGGCTTTGAGGATAAAATGCATTCATTATTTTTGCGGCTGTCGATTCGTCTCAAATTAATTTTCTTCTTTGCAATTGTTCTCCTATTGATATCTGCTTTCATGTCCTATTATTTCCCCAACCTGACCAAAGAAAATTCTCTGAACTACATAAAAATTCAGGCGCGCGCGACAGCCAATCTGGTGGCCCTGAATGCCGGCCCTGGCATGGCAATGGGGGATTATAATTCTGTCAAAAAAGCCTTTAAGCTGTCAAAGAACGATTACAACCTGAATTTTCTGGCCGCTTACAACAAACGAAACAGGGAAGTCGCTTCTTTCAATCCCAACTCAATGAAATTGGATCCCTCCAAGATTTTTGAGGACAATGACATTGTCGTAATTGGCGATAACTTGTTTTCTACCGTCCCCATCAAATATCAAGGCGCTGTTCAGGGAAAACTGGTGTTGGGAAACACATTGAAGGAAGTTAATTCCCAAACCCAGAACTACCGTCTTATTATCATTATGGTCAGCTTGGGGTGCGCCGTTGTCGGCATTATCCTCTTAATGCTCTTCAGCGATGCCATCACCAAACCCCTTAAAGAGCTGCGACAAGCCACCAACCAACTGACCCAGGGCAATACGGATATCGAAATCCAAGTGAAGTCGATGGATGAAATCGGAAATCTGAGCGAAGATTTCAACAAAATGGTGCACAACCTTAAAGAGAGCAAAGAAAAAACATTAGCGGCGGAGCAGACCACCCACAAATTAGCCGAGGAATTTCAAAGCGTCGTCCAGGCTGCCATTGGGGGAGACTTGACTCAGGAAATCAGTCAAATCGTAACGGGTGGTAACGGCCATGAAGCGGTCGGCAAAATGCACGAAATCCTGGGTAAATTCTTTGGTCAGTTGCGTGAAAACATGGCCACCATCGGGGGCAGCGCCAGCACCCTGACCGATTCTTCCGAAAAACTGATGGGCGTCAGTGAGAAACTGAAAAGCAATGCAGAAATGACTTCCGAGCAGGCCAATCAGGCCTCGGTGGCCGCGGAAGAGATCAACTCCATAGTTCAAACCGTCGCCAGCGGTACCGAAGAGATGTCCTCCAGTATCCGGGAAATTTCAAGAAGCACGCACAGCGCCATGGACATCGCAAAAAATGCTGTGGAGCTGGCCACCACAACCAACTCCACCATCACTAAACTCGGTCAGAGCAGCGGAGAAATCGGCGAAATCATTAAAGTAATTGACGACATCTCAGAACAAACCAACCTGCTGGCCTTGAATGCTACCATTGAAGCCGCTCGCGCAGGCGAAGCCGGCAAGGGATTCGCCGTAGTCGCCAATGAAGTCAAAGAGCTGGCGAAGCAGACCGGCAAAGCAACGGAAGATATCATTAAAAAAATTGAAGCTAATCAAAAGGATACAGAAGAAGCCATCAGTGTCATTGGTGAAATTTCCAAAACCATCGACAAAGTCAGTGAGATTATCACCTCTATTGCAGGTTCGGTAGTCGAGCAAACCGCAACGACCAATGAAATTTCCCTGCAGGTTGGAGAAGTTGCCAAGGGAAGTAATGAAATTTCCCAGAACATCACCAACGTAGCAGAGTATGCTAAAAGCACCACCAATGAATCTCTGGAAGCTCAAAACGCCGCCAGCAAAGTGGCGGGTATGGCAGAGGATCTTCACAAACTGGTGAGTTATTTCAAATACTCCCGAACCTCCTAGAGCCCGCGGCGAACTTCAGGGTATTCGTTTCTCTCTTTCATTTCCATTTCCTTCTATACGATTCCGCCCCTACCCTTGAGCGCATGGAAAGCTCAGGAGAAATTTTAGACAGCTTGTAACGAAACGTGGAACGGCTGAGACCCAGCAGATTGGCGGCCTGGGTTTTATTGTTGTCGCACTTTTGAAGAGCCTTGAGTATGAGGCCCCGCTCGTATTTATGGATCGAGTCCTCCAGCGATATTCTGTCGGAAAATTCACTCGGGGAATCGGATCGACGAGATCGAGTTCGAGCGGAATCCACCAAGTAACCCGGAAGATCGGACATCTCAATGCGATCTCCCTTGGAAAGAATCATCATCCGCTCAATGACGTTTTGCAACTCCCGCACATTGCCCGGCCAACTGTATCCCATCAACACTTCCATCGCTTCCGAAGAAACTCCCTGAACGCTTTTGCCCATGGCATGATGAAATTTTTTCAGGAGAGTTTCAATCAGCAATGGCAGATCTCTCATCCGCTCCCGTAAGGGAGGCAGTTGGATCGGATAAACAAACAACCGATAGTAAAGGTCCTCTCGAAATACCCCGTCATTAACCAGTGACTCCAACTCCTTGTTGGTGGCGGCGATAATGCGTATGTCCGCGTTTTTGGACCTCACAGCACCCAGAGGTTCATATTCCCTTTCCTGAATCACACGTAAAATTTTGACCTGCGCGGTGGGGCTCATGGAGGTCACTTCATCCAGGAACAGCGTTCCTCCTGAAGCCAAGGCGATTTTCCCTGGTTTGGATTTATCCGCCCCCGTAAACGCTCCTTTTTCATATCCGAACAACTCACTCTCGAACAGCGTATCGGGAAACGCCGAGCAGTTGAGCGCCACGAACGGCCGGGAGGCGCGCGGGCTGTTGTAATGAATCGCCTTGGCCAACAACTCCTTACCGGTGCCGCTTTCCCCCACCAGCATGACAGTGGTGTTCTGCGGTGCCACCTGCGAAGCAAGTTTCAAAGCCTGTATTATCTGCGGCGAGTTCCCCACGATGGTGGAAAAATCGTATTTGGATTCAAGCTCGCTCCGGATAGTGATCAACTCTTTTTGCAGGCGTTCTTTTTCGTCTTCCGCCCGTTTGAGCTCGGTGATGTCTTTGATCACTCCCATGACATAGGCGATTTCCTCGCTTTCCTTGTGAAAAATAGGGGTGTAAATCGTCTCCACCCAAACCTGTCTCCCCTCTTTGTGAGTCAACACCATGCGTTCTTTTTTGGAACCGAGCTCTCCGTAGGAAATTCTGCCGTCTCTTTCGGAAATACTGTCACAAGACTGCTGAAAATCAGAGAGTTTCCAGCAGGCCTTATCCACCACATCCTCACGGGAAATATCGTACAACTCTTCGCAAGCGCGGTTGAAAAGTACCAAACGACGGTCACTGGCAACGATGAAAACACCGTCTAATGCACTATCCAGAACATATTCAAGATCGTATTTCATGGGGCAGGAAAACTTCGAAAAAATTTATCTCGGAGAAATTTATTCCCTTTCGAGGAGGAAATTGATGAAACTTTTATGATTAATATTTGCCGTTCGGCGAATTATTGCCACTAAATTTTTTCCGTATTAAATGACGGGATTGTTCAATCTCCCTGCGAAACCGGCGGATTTTCACCGCCCAGGACTTTAACCACTCATCCCCACCCTATTGCTTACACATTTAAAAACAAATAGTTAGAAGGCACGAGAGGTTTGGCATCAAACTTGTAATAGTAAAGACCATAGGAGAAGTGCAAGCAATCATCAAAGGCGGAAAGTCTTTTCCGTCACACTCAATACATTTTTCAAGAAAAACTAAAGGAGAAAACCGATGAAAGGCAGAAAATTCGTGTCGATGGGATTGGCGGTCCTAACTGCCGCTGTTTTATTGGCAGGTTCAGTTTGGGCCGCAGAGCAGGACACCGGTTACCCCTGGTTTGCTGACATTATGAAAGACGAACCCATTTCGCAGTCCAGCACGATGACCCATTCAGGAAAGGCTCCGGTTTGGACCTCAGAGCAGGATACGGGTTATCCCTGGTTTGCTGACATCATGGAGTACAACCAGACTATTTTGTATACCGGTAAAAAGACCCACTGTAATGATGATTTTACGGTGGAGAATATGAGTAAGGTAACAGCCGAGGTGCACATCGTCCGAGGCAATCAGGGCAACTTAGATGTGAACCAAATTCCCCCCGGCGGCAAACTGGGGTATCAGTTGCAGGATTTCGCTGCAGGAGCCGGTGAGGGCCGTTGGATTGACGAAGCACGGATTATCAATTCAACTCCGGGCAATTCAAAGCTGAAAGTTCTTTGCAAATAACAAAAAGAGGAGTGAAGCATTTTTTGCAAGGCGGGAGGTTCTTTCCCGCCTATCCTCCCATATTTTAAACAAATATTAAAATGAAGGAGTAAACCAATGAAAAGCAGAAATTGCATGTTCATAGTGATGGCTGTTTTAACCGTATGTTTTCTGTGGGGCTCCCCAACCTGGGCCGCAGACGAGGTAACCGTTGAGCCCTGGTTTGTTGAAAGTATGGAGAACAACCAGGCCGTTCTGCAACCCGGCACAACCACTTACTGCAACAAAAATTTTACAGTGGAAAACCTGGGCGAGGAAATGGCAGAAGTCTCAATCATCCGTGGAAACGGGGATAACTATGACATTAACCAGATCCCTTCGGGAGGAAAGTTAGGATATAAATTACAGGATCGGTCGGTTTTCGCCACGGGCGCCAGTGAGGGCAACTGGGTTGACGAAGCACGCATTGTCAATTCCACGCTCGGAAATGCGAATCTGAAAATCCATTGCAAATAACGAACAACCGGTCTATTCACAGCCTGATTATCCACCTCGAGTTTTAAACCGAAACAAGGGATATTCTAGCCGGGTTGGAATAGGCCGGTTTTCTATGGGGATACATGCCGCGGTGGGAATGGTGTTGTTATCACCCAAGGTCAGGGCAACGCCGTCGGGTGCGGAGGACTCAGAATTGGCTGGCGGACATGGGGTTGGTGTGAAGCCTGCAATTCAACCTCACTCAAAAGTACACTGGGGGTGATGCTGGCCACTGGTAGAATTCCCGATTCCGCAGTGCAAAAGCCATTGATGGCGGTAGGATCGTCTCCGGTGATCAATATCTTGCTGATCATGGACAGCGGCGTCCCGACAAAATCCACTCCTCGAACCAACTCCTCCCTTCCGTCCGGAAACACTTTGTAGAGGTACAACGGTTTACCCTTGAATACCTGAAACTGCCGGGTATCGGTCTGGGTTTCTCCCCCCACAATTTTCTTAACAAATAATCCGTAAGGCTTGTTCTGCTTTTTGACTTCTTCGATCAATCTTTGTTTCAACGCCGACGCATTGAGGGTCCGATCCGATTGAACCACAAAATTGCTCATGCGCGACATGGGGGCATGGGTGCCGTCGCTCCGGGCGTGGCCGTTGGTCCGATTAAATCCCAGAACGGGCATCCGGGACAGCAGAAAACTTTTCAAAACACCATGATCAATCAGCACGACTTCCCGGCTCAACTGTCCCTGATCATCAGTATGGTAATGCCCGATCAGAGGCGTTCCCATATAGCTCTTTAGAGCCGGATTATCCACCACCGTAACAAACTCCGGCAAAATACGCTGGCCGATCTTCTTCAGAAAAGTCTTGCCGTCCTTATCCCTCCGCAGCCGGTCCCCTTCCAACCGATGACCGATGGCCTCATGAAACAGAACCGCGGTCGCATCCGGACTGAAGATTGCCGGTCCGACGTAAGGGTCCATTTGCGGAGCCGACTTGAGGGCTTTCAACGAGGCAATCAGATCCCGGGTAGCACCTATCAATTCCGACTTTGAAGGAATCTGGCTGATTTTTTTAAAATAAAAAGTTTTCTGGTCGTGGAGTTGTGTGCCTTCAACGGTCTTGGTCCAACCCTCCAGGTGGATTCCATATTCCAGATGTGAATCGCGGACCCGATTCCCTTCCGAATCGTAGTAATAACGGATCGTGCGGTCAGACAAAATTTTAACTCTGGATTTTTCGATTTCGGGATTTCCTTTGAATAATCCCGATACCTCCCGGGCCAGTGTCTCCCATGCCGGTAAATCCAGTTTCCAGTCCGGTATCGGGTCAATTTGTTCCCGGGCCGGTTTGCCTTTGGAAAAATCCGGAAGATCATGGCTTTCCACCCCGCTGATGAAGCGACCCTTTTTCCTGAGAAAGCTGACGATCGCCTGCTTGTATCGGAGATCGGTCTCATACCAAAGTGCGCGCTTGAGAGAATCCAGATGATTGTCCACCGGGATCAACTGTTCCACGGAATAACGGTGACTTTGTGGAGAAGAACTGTCAAATTTCGGCTTCCCGACTTTTACATCGACAAACAGGGTGCGCTTCTGTTGAGTGTCGGAAGCAATCAGAGCCCCGAAACTGGCCGCCACTTCAGCATGGTCGTGGTGTCTAATCTGGTAATTGATAAAATACGGCGGCTCAAAAACATCCACTTTCAATTCCGACAGCGAACGAGCCATCTCTTCTTCCATAGCCTGAAAGATAACGGAGTCTTCTCCCAGCGACGCGGCGTGGACAAATGCGGAAAACCAGAATGTGACGGCAAAAAATACTGTGGCGGGAAATATTCTTAAAGCCATTCGATTACCTGAATTTGAAAAAAAATTAACCTCGACGCCCCTTTATTAGATTAACATATACTTCAAATTATAATCTAATGACTTCCCCCGCCGGAGCAAGAAAAATCGCATTATTATATATTTTTCCCGGCGTTAAAAAAGCGAAAAGGACTCAATCGCCCCAAAAAATCATGTAATTTACATAAAATCAACGATTTATGTGGAACCCTGCAAAAAATGCCTTTAGAATGAATATATTCAACTTAATTACCCCAAACTATTGACAAAACCGGGCTCGGTTCCTATATTTGCTTTTTGGTTGATTGAAGAAAGCCTATGGAATTAAAACAGATGCTTCTTTCTGACTTGAAAGGGGCCATGAAGGCCAAGGACTCCTTGAAGGTCGACACCCTTCGGTTAATTGTTTCCGAAATCAAAAACAAAGAAATTGACCTCCACGAAGAACTGGGAGACGAAGCGATCACCGCTCTCCTGACCACTCAGATCAAAAAAAGAAAAGAAGCTGCCGGAATGTTTGAGAAAGGCGGCCGGACCGATCTTAAAGAAAAAGAAGAGAAGGAAATTGCCGTTCTTCAATCCTATCTCCCCGAGCAGGTGGGAGAAGAGGAACTGAGACAGCGCATTCAGGCAGTTGTCGCCGAAACCGGTGCTCAAGGTCCCAAAGACATGGGGAAAGTAATGAAAGTGGTGGTTCCCGAATTTAAAGGTAGAGCGGAGGGCGATCAGATTCGTAACATCGTCACGGAATTATTGGCTCCCTAAACCATCAACGAATTTTTCGGCATAAACGAATACATTGAAAAAAACGATTCCTGACAACATCATCGAGGAAATCCGATCGCGTGCGGACATTTACGAGGTCGTTTCCGAGTTTGTTCCTCTTAAGAAAGCGGGCAAGAACTATAAGGGTTTGTGCCCCTTTCATTCTGAGAAAACTCCCTCCTTCAGCGTCAGTCCTGAAAAGCAGATCTATCACTGTTTCGGCTGTGGTGCCGGGGGCAACGTGTTCAAATTTCTCATGGAAAAAGAAGACCTGCCGTTTGTCGATGCGGTCAAACGGCTGGCGCTCCGCTATCAGGTATCGATCCCGGAATCCGCATACTCATCCCGGGAAGGCGCCTCCCGAAGCGAGCGGGAAGCACTCTTGAACTGTAATACCCTGGCCGCCAAATATTTCGCCTCACAACTCAAAAACCCGCAAACGGGAAAAACTGCCCGCGAATATTTAGTCTCGAGGGGTTTTGACGATAAAACAATCGAAGACTATCAATTGGGTTGGGCTCTCCCGACTTGGAGGGATTTATCGACTCATCTTGAGGGCCAGGTCAAATGCTCCCGCGACACCCTGGTGAAATATGGGTTGGTTTCCAAAAAAGAGGCTGCCGATACCAGGGACAAGAAGGATGCCTTTTACGACCGCTTTCGTGAACGCCTTATTTTTCCGATTCAGGATACCCACGGCAATATCATCGCATTCGGTGGACGTATTCTAGGAGACGGCGAACCCAAATATCTCAACTCTCCTGAAACCCTGGCCTATAAGAAGGGCCGGCAATTGTTCGGACTCAATAAGGCTAAAGAAACCATCCGACGGGAAAACCAGGTATTGATCGTTGAGGGATATTTCGATCAGATTCGTGCCTGGGAAAATGATGTGCAGAACGTGGTCGCGACCTGTGGCACGGCTTTGACCTCTCAGCAGGCATTATTGCTGAAACCGTTCACTACTAAAGCGGTCCTGGTGTTCGATGCCGATCCGGCAGGCCACGCCGCCGCCGAACGCGGATTCGAAGTGTTACAAGAGCACGGATTGTCGGTATTCGTCGCTGTCCTTCCGGAAGGGCATGACCCGGATTCTCTAATTCGCGAACAGGGTAAAGACGCCTTTCTCAAATTGATCGAGGGCGCTCAATCATTTGTCCATTATTTTTTGGGCCGTATTCTGCGTTCAGCGGAAACCCGGACCACAGAGGATAAAATAGGCGCCATCAACCAGATCCTGCCAGTACTGGCCAAAATCAAAAACAGTGTGGAGCGGAGCGAGCATATCCGTTACGTCGCCGAAAAAGTGGGAGTCGAGGACCGGGCTTTTTTGGAAGAGATGAGGAAATCGTTGGCTCAAAACAAAAACCGGGTGGATGAACCCGTGTCTTCCAAAAAGGGCAACCTCGATCCGGAATGGTATTTGATCCATTTGATACTGGCAGATACGGAAGCGGCACGGGACATTGTCTCCAATGTGGCTTTGGAACAATATGAAAATCCCATTTATAGGGAAACGGCGAACCTGTTGTATGGCCTGATTGAACGCGACCAGCCGCTGCGGATAGACCAGTTGATTGACCACACGGACCAATCGGAAGTGAAATCAGTTTTGACGCAGGTGGGTATGGAGCCCATATTGTTTGATAACGTTAAAAAAGCTGTCGCCGACTGCATTAATGAGATTCGAAAACGAACTATTGACCAGAAAATCAATGATTTAAAGAAACAACGCAACGAGGCGGAACGGGCCGGCCAAACCGATCGGTCGCGGGAGCTGCACCAGCAAATGCGCGAAATGCAAGTCTCCCTGCATCCGCAATAAAGTTTTTGCATCTAACTATATGAAATCTATCAATTTATTTCCCAGCAGGAGAACACTCACTGATGTCTAATGTCGAAAAAATCGCTGATGTAACTGAAGTCAACCAATTGATTTCATTGGGTAAGGAAAAGGGATTCCTCACCTACGAGGAAGTCAATGATGTCCTTCCCGCCAATCTGGTCGCTCCCGAGCAGATTGACGATTTGATGCACATTTTCGGGGAAAACGAAATCGATATCGTTGACACGGCCGCGAAAAACGATAAACCCGTCGAACTGGAAACGGAAAAAGAAGAAGAGCCTGCTCCCGAGGAACCCACCCCTGCCGCCAAACCGGACAACGTCACCATTGACGATCCGGTCCGGATGTATCTGCGGGAAATGGGTACCATTTCTCTTTTGACCCGGGAAGGGGAAGTTGAAATTGCCAAGCGCATCGAATCAGGACAAAACGAGGTCCTGGCTGCCGTAGCCAACTGCTCGGTCACCCTCCAGGAATTGGCGTACCTGGCTGACCTGGTTAAAAAATCAGAACTCACCGTATTTGATTTTATCGTACAGGTGGATTCCGAAGATAAAAAAGAGGTCTCCGAAAAAGAGGAAACCAAGCGGGTGATGAAAGCCATTCGCTCTTTGACCACTCAATACAAAAAAGTGGACAAGCTCCAGAAACGGAGCGAAACCAAACTTTCGGAGAAGATGCAGGCCAAGGTGACCAAGGAACTGGCGGCACAACGCACCGTTCTTGAAAATATGGTTCGCGACCTTAATGTCCATGTCGATGTTATGGACGGTATCATTGAAAACATTTATGAAATCGCCGCCTCCATCCGTGAGGCCGGAAAAGAAGAGCGCCTTCTGGAAAAAGAATTAAAAATGTCTTTGGCGGAGGTCAAGAAACTGGCCAAAAACTGGGCCAAGCAAAAGAGCGTCAAACTGCCCACCGGCAAGGTGGTGACCAAAAAACAATACGACGGCTATATTAAAATGGCTCAAGCCTGCCGCCGCAGGGTGAGGAAAATTGAAAAGGAAACCCTCACCACCAAGGACGCACTGTTGTCAACGGTTCGCACCATCGCGCGGGGACGTGTGAAAGATAAAACCGCCAAACGCGAGTTGGCCGAAGCCAATCTGAGACTGGTGGTGAGCATCGCCAAAAAATACACCAATCGCGGCTTGCAGTTTCTGGACCTCATTCAGGAGGGCAATATCGGCCTGATGAAAGCCGTGGATAAATTCGAATACCAACGCGGTTACAAGTTCAGCACCTATGCGACCTGGTGGATTCGCCAGGCCATCACCCGCGCCATCGCGGACCAGGCCCGCACCATTCGAATCCCGGTCCACATGATCGAAACGATCAACAAGCTGATCCGGGTATCACGGCATCTGGTACAGGAGTTGGGACGGGAACCGGCGCCGGAGGAAATCGCAACGAAAATGAGCCTGCCGGTCGACAAGGTCCGCAAGGTTCTGAAAATCGCCAAAGAGCCGATTTCCCTGGAAACTCCAATCGGCGAAGAGGAAAACAGCCATCTGGGCGATTTCATCGAGGACAAAAAAGTGTTGTCTCCGATCGATTCGGTGGTCAAAAAGAATCTCAAGGAACAAACCATGAAGGTTCTGGGAACGCTGGCCAGCCGGGAAGAAAAAGTTCTGCGGAAGCGGTTTGGGATCGGGCTCGATTCCGAACACACCCTGGAGGAAGTCGGCCAGGATTTCGCCGTCACCCGGGAACGCATACGACAGATCGAGGCCAAGGCCCTGCGCAAGTTGCGGCACCCCAGCCGCTCCAAAAAACTGCGCAGCTTTATCGAAAGCTAGTCTTATGCGGGCCCATAGCTCAGCTGGTTAGAGCTCCCGGCTCATAACCGGGCGGTCCCAGGTTCGAATCCTGGTGGGCCCACCATCTTTGTAATGACTTACAGTTAAAATCGTAAGTCATTTTTTTGGGTGGTGTCAAATTATGACACTTCCCAAAATGCTCCAAGTTCTCTTTTTATTTAACTACACCAGACATTTTTAGCAACCGCTCTAATGAATTACTTGATCGCTTAGAAGTTGAGACAAAGTTTACATTTAAATATCCTTTAGTCACAACAGATATAACCTTCTTCGACAACTGAATTAATTCATCCATTTCATTGTATGTGTGAGCTTTTAGTTTAGTTGTCTCGATATCTTCATGATGAGCAATGTATTTATCCCTCGCATCCTTTATGGCATCAAGAGGTGTCGTTATACTTGAATGACTCAGTATAGATAATAAAAACGATACACATTCATCTGTAAATTCGGGTTTGTTTTGATCTTTACTACCCAATATAGTTGGATCCGCCCCCAGCTCCCCAAGTATTTTCACTATAGAATTTTTATTCTGAACAACTAGAGCACCTCTATATTTTTCCATAAAACATAAGATAGCCGGAATACTCCTGAGAGGATAATTGCCTTTCTCTTCCTCAAATATTCGACAAATTTTTAGACGGGCGTTATCTAATAATATTGCTTGCAAATTTCCGAATAAATTCCCAAATCCTTCCTTATTTATTTCAGAAGCATATTCCCCAATTTTTTCTTCTAAATACAAACATTCTTCTGCGGTATGAATATCTCGGGAAACCCCCTTATATAGCTCATCCAATTTATCTTTAATGTTGTTTTCTGGCATCGGCTGACTACCTAATCATCTGTTAGAGACATCAAGAGTCATGAAATTGTCCCTACATCCTTATATATTTTTGATCACCCTTGATCCAACCACAATAAAGCTGGATTCCATGGATATCGGTAACCCTTGTGAGTTTGTTTACGGAGGCTTCGGCATTGAACAGCTTTAGGAACTCTTGGTAGTCCTCGTACCAGTCCATCTCCTGACTGAATGAATGCACCAGCATTATTGCTTTTTGTGCCATGAAGCGTTTAGCTTCGAGAATTGCCGAAGCGGTTCGATGCAACAATTGATACCTTACATCTGAAGGGAGTTCTCCTTTTAAACCCAATTGTTCCTTCAAAAATTCGAGTCGTTCCTTCTTCCCTTCCGATGGCGTGGCCATCCAATCTGCCACGGTTTGTCCAAAGGGTTCAGAAACCTTCCCTTCCACGGTAATGGAAACCAATTGATCCATAGACTTTGCCAAGACAAAAACATCATTTTGAGAGGAGCGTCCATTCTTAGGTGGCAGTGGAACCTGGTGTTCGGGAACGACCAATAGAGGTTCGATATCTCTTAGCTCCTCGAACTCGGATTCTTCGAAAACAGCCTGGACTTCTCTAGGGAAACCATCTGCCTCCTCCCAACTATAAGCCAATGATTTGGCAGAATAACCGGTTCTCCATTGCTTGTCGGGCTCTGCCAAAAACTTGCGCCAATCCTCAACGCCCCCCGAAGGCACATAAATCTTCCTCATAATATACAATTCTCCAGTTTGTTTGCCCTAATATCGTTTATAGGCACCATGTTGTCAATTATTGATAATATGTGGGTTCAATTTAAGATAATTGAATTGGTTTATATGCTTTGTTAACCTGAAAAGGGTTCTAAATCAGATCATTCCGGAAATAAATTCTGTCAGTCAAAAATGTCCTCCATGATGTTATTTACAAATTTTTTACAAAACTCTCCAACTTGTCTGACCCAGGGGATCGCCGGATTTCGTAGATTGGATAAAAAGCACGGGTGATGCATTTGAACCCGAATTTTTGTCCAAGTTATCTACTTAAAAAGGAGTCAGGCCAATGATCCAGTCCAAATTTAAATCAATTCTACTACTGGTTATGGTGTCGGTATTTTTATCGGCCAGCGCGTCGGCGCGCACCATCGACCTGCAGGTGAACCTGGGAACCCCTGTCATGGAAGCGGGGAAGAACCAGAAAACGTTTTTGAAGGTCGGTTTGAGAGGTTTCGAACAACTGGAAGAATCTGATCGCGCACCGGTCAATCTGGCGATTGTGCTGGATCGCTCCGGGTCCATGGCGGGAGAAAAACTGGCGCGCGCCCGGGAAGCCGCAATCATGGCAATCGGCTTGCTGCGTTCCGATGATATCGTATCGGTGGTCACTTACGACAACATCGTCAACGTGGTGGTACCTGCTACGCGAGTCAGTGACAAACAATTCATTTACAGGGCGATCCGCCGCATCACCGACGGCGGCCGCACGGCCCTGTTTGCAGGGGTCAGCAAGGGAGCCTCCGAAGTCAGAAAATTCTTGGATAAAACCCGAGTCAACCGTGTCATTCTTCTCTCCGACGGGTTGGCCAACATCGGTCCGAGCACTCCCAGTGAACTGGGCCGGTTGGGAGCTTCCCTGGGAAAAGAAGGCATCAGCGTAACCACCATCGGTTTAGGACTCGGCTACAATGAGGACCTGATGACGCAGTTGGCCGGGATGAGCGACGGCCACCACGCCTTTGTACAGAATTCCGCGGATCTGAGTCGAATTTTTGCGTCCGAATTCAATACCGCCCTGACCGTCGTCGCAAACCAGTTCAACATCATTATCCGGTGCGCGGATTCCATTCGGCCCATCCGGGTACTGGGACGGCAAGCGCAGATTATCGGCCAGGAAGTTCATATCAACCTCAATCAATTGTCCAGTAATCAGGAAAAATATGTCATGCTGGAAGTCGAGGTACCTCCGGGAGTTGCGGGAGAAACACGGGATCTTGCTTCGGTCGATGTCTCCTATCTCGATCTGAAAACGCGGAAAAGGGATTCGCTGCAACAGTCTGTTTCCGTCAATTTCAGCAAACAACGTGAAGAAGTTAAGAAGTCAGTGAATCAGCCCGTTATGGATTCAGCGGCGGAGCAGGTCGTGAATCAATTGAGCAAGGAAGCTGTTGAATTGCGCGACCAGGGTAAAACTGAAGCCGCGAAAGATTCTTTAAAATCAGGTATGGATTCCCTGAGAGAAAGTATGATCGATTTTGGAATGAGTGCTTCTCCTCGCGTCCAAGAATTGGAACAGGAAGTCCAAGAAGATGTCGACGAACTGGACGACAATCGAAACTGGAACAAGAAACGCAAGTCCATGAGACAGCGCCAGTTCAAGTACGATAACCAGCAGAAGTATTGAACCGGATATCTTCCCCGGGGGATCAGCGCAGATTTCCCGGGGGAAATCCGATTTGAAAGGCGAAACTGAATCTTGAAAACCAAGGCTCTGACCGTCCTTTTACTGATTGTGTTGATCCCACTCGTCCTCCTGGCATGGATGGGGATTCGTATTTTGCAGGATGACCAGAGACTGCATGATCACCAAATCCAAACCTTGATTACCTCACAACTCCAGGCAGTAGACCAATCCATTTCACAATATTTCAAAATGTTGGAAATCGAGCTCCCTAAAGAAACTGCCAGCCTTTCCAAAACACCAACGGCTATTCGCACTTTCCTGCGCGGAAAACCCGATGTCAGGCAAATGCTGATTTTTGACAGCCGTTATCAACGGGTGTTCCCACCCGGTAATTCACCGCTCACCCAAATGGAGCGCGGGTTTCTGGAACGGGCTGGAGCGGTGTTGTCCCGTCTGGAGTCGGGGAGTTTTGACGCACAGGAATCCGGCGTCACATTGGTTCCCGGCAGTGGCCCCGCGAAATCGCAAAAAGCCCCTGAGGCGCAACCTGGAGACGGGGGAAAAGATTTGCAGGGCTGGCATGTCTGGTATTCCGGTGCGGAGATGAACCATTTGTTCTGGTGGCGGGACCAGAGCCGTCATTGGATCGGGTTCGAACTGGACCCGATTCGTTTGCAAGCCAATATCATCGGGCTGCTGCCTGCTACCGGGGGACCGGAAGACCGTCTGGGAGATGCTCGTATCCGGCTGGTCGATGCCGCAGGAACTGTCGTCTATCAGTGGGGCCGCTTCGAACCGGTGGACGGACCCGTGCATCAACTGCCCCTCAGTCCCCCTCTGGGAAGTTGGAAACTGGAATATTTCGGTTCGGGTCTTGGAACGGGCGCAGAATTGAAATGGTTCAATGTGGCCGGTGCCCTGACCGTCGTCGGTGCAGCTTTGTTCGGACTGGCTTTCTACTTGTATCGCGAACACACCCGAGAAACGAAACTGGCCGAGCAACAGGTGAACTTTGTCAATCAGGTTTCCCACGAGCTGAAAACTCCCTTGACCAATATCCGGCTTTACGCCGAGCTGCTGGGTGAAAACGATTCGCAGGAAACGGGACAGTTCAAACGCTATTTGGATGTGATCACTTCCGAAAGCCACCGGCTTTCCCGACTCATCTCCAACGTACTCAATTTTGCCCGGTCCGAAAAGAACCGCATGATCCTGCGACCCGAACCGGGCCGCGTTGACGAGATCATTAGAACCGCCCTCAACATGTTCGCCCCTTCACTAAAAGCCAAAGGAGTGCGAATTCGTTTTCAGCCGGGAGCGGGAGACCGGGTCGAGTTTGACCCGGACGCACTCGAGCAAATCCTCAACAACATTTTCAGCAACACGGAAAAATACGGAACTTCTGGGGAACGGCTGGATATCCAGAGCAGTCGCAAAGACGATCGCACTTTTATTTTTGTTCGCGATTATGGTCCCGGAATTTCCAAGCGGGACACCGACCGTATTTTCCAACCTTTTTACAGGACTCATTCCCGTATCACTGACGGCGTCACCGGCACCGGAATCGGGTTGAGCATCGCCAGGGATTTGGCCCGGCTGCACGGCGGCGACCTTACCCTGATGCCTACGGACCAGGGGGCCTGTTTTAAAATTGAACTGCACACACCCGGGAGGCCGGAATGAAGATTTTAATCGCGGAAGACGATCAATACATCCGGGAAGGATTGCGCGATCTGCTGGAAGCCGAAGGCTACCAAACCATTTTGGCTGTAGACGGCACGGAAGCGGTGACGAAATATCAGAAAGAATCACCGCACCTGGTTCTTCTCGATATCATGATGCCGGGTAAGGACGGTTACACAGTGTGCCGGGAGATTCGCGGCCAGAGCAGTCAAGTACCGGTTATTTTTCTGAGCGCTAAATCGGAAGAAATCGATCGGGTGATCGGGCTGGAACTCGGTGCGGATGATTATATTATGAAACCCTTCGGCACCCGCGAAGTGGTCGCGAGAATCCGCGCGGTCACCCGGCGGTACCTGGCCACTGAACCCGGCAAAGGCAAGGAACGGATATTGAAACTGGGGGACTTGGAGGTTTACCCGGAAGAATTGCGGGCCATTAGAGACGACAACCGAATTGACCTCAGCCTCCGGGACGTGAGCATTCTCGAACTGCTGCACGACAATCAGGGGAAGGTCGTGGACCGCAACACCTTATTCGATCGCTGCTGGGGGCAATCCTATCTTCCCAACAGCCGCACCCTCGATCAGCATATTTCCAAACTTCGAAAGCTGATCGAAAAAGATCCGCAAAATCCAGAAATCATCCGTACCGTTCACGGCGTCGGTTACCGCTACGACTCTTGTTAACGCGTCGCGGTATCGAAGACAAGCCACTCTTTACCGGGACCAATTACCTGTTGCCTCTTTGTTTTCTTTTTTCGGTTTCTTTGATTTTTCTGAAGCCACGGTTGTAGGGCTGAATGGACACCGCTTTCTTCCACATGGCAATCGCTTCATCATACCTTTCCTGGCTGACCAGAAAATCCGCATAATTGTCATACATCCATATATTTCCCGGATTGTTTTTTATATTAATTTTGAGAAGCCTTTCTTTTTTGACCATATCCCCCTCATGCACCGCCACTCTTCCTCTATGGCTGTTCAAAATCATGTGATGATATTTGAACTGCGCTCTTTTTTCTGCTTCATCAAACAGATCCTTGGCCTCCCTCCACTTTCTCTGCTTCTCAAACAAAATCCCTTTAAAATACCAGGGGTAAAAACTTTCCTTATCCAGGCGGAGCGCGTGGTCTAAGGACTCAAGCGCACGGGGAAAATCTTTTGTAAGAATGTACAATCGCCCCAAATGAGCATGGGTTTGACTCTCTTTATTATCGAGCTTGACGGCCATCCGTGCCAGCTCCAGCGATTTCTCCACATGAGTCTCATCAAAGTTTTTAAGCTCGTACCAATCTTTGGACATGAAACCTCTGACCAGATAAGCCAGCGAAGAGGACATATAAACCCAGGGATCCTTCGGGTTACGTTTTTCGGCCTCCTCAATTTTTGAAAGAGCCTGTCTGATTTTCCTTGAGTTGAAAACGTTACCCTCGATAAGAAAATAAGCTTCCTTGGCTAAAGAATCCTTCGTATTGACGGAGGCAGCTTCCGCCGTACTTGTCAGGGAATTTACAGGAATCATCGAACCGCGCAGGCCCGCCATCAACATGCACAAGGTTATAATTGAAATAACTATGATTTTTTTCATTTCGGTTCTCCTCAATCAATATTCATTCAGAGAAAATCCAAAGCACAGAGATGATCGAAAAAGGCCTGCTTGTTGTGTGGGTTCTCCTCCGGGAAGTGGCGCATTAACTCATTATAGGCGGCAAACAGCTTGTGGTGGGAACTTTGAACCAAAGGGTGCCGAGCATAAGTGTTTCTAAAAGATTTCTTTTTTGAATTTGAGGCGTTCGACCATTCATTGAAAAACTCCTTTTGCTCCTGAATGGACTCCAAAATCAATTGATGGGGTTTTTCAAGAAACCCCGGAGGATTCAAAGCTTCCAACTGCTCGATCAGCACGTCAACTTTCTGATTATAGATAGATATACCTGTGTCGCCCTGCCCTTTGAAATAATACAGAGCCGACAATTGCTCCACACGCGCAGCCATGGCCTGATCCGTAATGCTAAACATTTTGCTGAGATATATTCCATCGCGGGAGGAGGCATTGAAACTGGACCGGTCGAATGTTGTTTGTTGATGCGGAATGGCCTTGTAAGCTTCATCCACAGACAATGCCAACAAATCAGGAACCCAAACCAGAGCGAAAAAAACCATGCTGATTAACAGTTTGAACTTCATGCCGACCCTCCTTTCTTTTCCATCAAAACTTTTGGAACCATGGGAAGCAGCTTGCGCCACAAATCATCTTTTGGATAGTGACCGGTGCTATCCGAACGAAGCTTAAAGTTCTTGCCGATCAATTGATATCCCGGAATCAAATCATAGCTGGCTCTATTTCTCATATCCTTTGCAGGAATAACGACGAAATGATTATTTTTGCTTTTCATATCAAAGTGCTTTGCCCATCCTTTAGCATCAGCTACCGTAGGATGCCCCATCGTGAGGTCGTACAGGAGAAGTTCCACCAATACAATTCCCTCGTCATGCAGGCTCAGTCCTCCGGCATAGGAATTAAAGTATCCCTCAAAGTCGCCCAACCCTTTTTGCGGAGTTATATTTCCATAAGGTCCTTTTTTATGTGCACCCGCAAAGGATTGGCAGGCCGGACAATTCATGCCGATCGGTTCAACCAGGATGACCTGACCTTTGAACCGGGACAGGTTCCATTGATTGCCATCCTGATCGATCAATTCGAGATCAGGGTATTCCTGCCCGATTTGCGGGGGCCAGTTGGCAATGTTCGAAGTATTTTCTTTCTGGGAAAAGCCTTTACTCATCAAAATCCCCACCAGGGCTGCGACCAGGACTCCCAGTATGAGTATTTTTGATTTAGTGTTTTTCATGATTCTCCTCCTGGATTAACCTTTGCGCTTCTTTCCATTTCTCGTGTTTTGGAAACCTCCGCACAAACTCTTTTAACGAAATTTCGGCTAGATCGCTCATTCCCGCATGCATATAACTTTTCCCCAGCCAGAACCGGGCATTGGCGTGATCGGGGTCCATTTCCAAAACCTTGAGAAATGCCGGAAAAGCCTTCCAAAATTCTCCGTTGTAATAAAATCCCAATCCCTGGATCATGTAGCGGCTCGTCTCAGGGTGCGATTCAGTCCTGAGATTGCGGAACGGGGATTTTTTGATTTTGTCAAATTGCGCCGATATTTTTTTGGCAAAAGGTTCACAACTTGATGTCAGGGAATCGACCGGAACACGAAAGTCCGTTGACCCGATCAATCGGGTGGTTTCAGTCTCATAGACAAACATCTGGGCTTCAAGAGTTCCCTTGTTCACCCAGAAGCTTCCGGTCAGGATGAAATGGGCCGAAGCCAGACGTCCAATTTGCGCCACACTTTTCCGGTCCATGGACGTCTCATAAACCAACCCCAATTCCTGGGCAAGCGAATTCAAATGATCCCGATCCAACACCTGAACGGAATCCGAATGGGCGGAAAGACAGGCCATGAGGATATCTGGAATCCCGTTCTCAAGGGATCGATATTCGCTTTCAACAGACACGGCTTCGAAAGGAAGGATCATCAGCGAATTCGTTTTTTTGGGCGACATCCCCAGGGTGCCCTGCATTAACAGCAATGCTATGAGAAGAGTCTTCATTTTTTGCTTTTCACCAGTTGATAGACCCCGTCGAACCAGGTCCCGAGCCATACGTTGCCTTTCGGACCCACATCCAGAGAGCTGGGCTTTTCTATAAACCGTTGAGACGGATTGTATAATCCGTGCTCCTTGCCATCAAAAAATCCCACTCCAAAGGAACGCATTTCTCCATGCGCCACATACCAGACTCCCCTGGACTTGTCCGGTGTTAATGTCCCTATACGGTCATAAGCCACTTTCGAAGTTTTAGTAGAGAACGTTTTCCATTTTCCCTTTTGATAGCGGCTCAGCCCCTCCCCTTCGACAGCGGCCCAAAGATTGCCTTGCGCATCCACCGCCAAATCATTCACCCGGCCTTTGAAACTTTTGGCTTTTATCGAGACATCGTTTTGAACAAAGTGGATTTCCCCTTTTCCGGTTCCAATGGAGTATTTCCCATGACCGTTTTCTGCGATCGCTGTAACGGCCGACGGAAATTGATGTTTCAAAACCGCACGATTATTTTTGAAATGGATGAATTGTCCCTTCGTGGTGCCGACCAGTAATCCATTGTTTTTGTCCGTACATTTGATAACGGAAATGGCACCTCGAGCATCTGGTATTCTTACTCGCGTGGTCTTAAGAGGAATAAAGGATCTGTATTCTTTTGGGTTGACGTTGACCCGGCCCACTTCCGGATATTCATGGAAGCTGGAGGATACCCAGGCATAGCTGTCGGAACAGGGAGCAATATCGGTAACAAAATTGTGGAAAAAGCCATTGGAAACATCCTGCAGCGCAAAGACTTCCCCATTCAGCGTCATCAGCCCACTTTCGATTCCCCACCAGATACGTCCCTTGGGACCGATCGCCAGAGACGTCACATCTGAAGAGATAAAACGGCGGTGGGCAAAAATCCGCTCCCAACGATTGCCGGATGGATCCTGGGACCTTTCCGTATAAATGATGCCGTTTCCCGAGTTTTTGGAACTGGTCGTGAAGTTTTTGTACTGGTAAATTCCCACTCCCCGGTCTTTCTTGAGAGCGACCAAATACTTTCCGTTTTTGAAAGGAGTGATCGCATATGGCTCCGTCCGCACCCGGCTGACCAGATCGAGTTTGGGTTGATCCTTATCCGGATCGAAGTTGGCATACTGCAATCCGTAAAAATTATCCGAAAGCAACAGAGTCAGTCGTCCGTCTGGTTTTGGGATAAGCTGCGTGGAATGCACTTCATTGGAATATGGCTCACAATAACATTGCAGGGAGTATTCCTTTTTGGACCAACGGCGGCCTTGATTAGAACTGTAAACCTGAACCTTCCCACTGTTGGCAAACAAAGCCAGCCGATAAACACCCTTTGAATCCTGAATCACGGAAGGACCGAATACCGGAGCGCCCGTGTCGATTTCAGAAATCTTTTTCCAGTCCTTCAAATCTATGGACTGAAGAATCACCAAACCATTTCTCACATAAGAATAATATGCCAGGACCCATTGTCCCCGGCGGTTTTGAGTAACGGAATATTCCAGGAACCTGGGAATACCCACCCTGGAAAATTCTTTAAATTTGTTTCTTCGGGTCTTTGATTCGTTACTGAAAAGGGATTTAATCAACCCTTTGGCGCTGGATTTGGTTTTCTGCGCCATATGAACGGAGGTCGGTTTCCAGGGTTCGATCGTTTCCAGCGGGACACGGCTGGGGTGCGACCATTTATCATTGCGAGACAGTTTGCTGGTCCATAGCTCCCAACCACGGCCTCTGCGCTTGGAAATCCAAAACAACTGGAGACTCCCATCCTCTGCAGGCACCAGCTGAGGGTTGTATTCCTGACTGGAAGAATTGATCGGTAATCGAAAGGGAGCTTCCCAGGTTGTTCCATCTTTGCTCTCAGAAAACCACAGGTCACTTTCCGCATCGTCCAACGCTCCGGAAAGCGTCACCAAACCAATGCGACCGCTCCGGGCCATGGCCATGGCCAATTCCTTTTTGGGAATGTAGAAATGATTTTCCCGATTGCTGCCGGAGAATTTTCCGCTGAGAAAAGGAATCGTGCTTAAGTGCAGAGCCTCCGGATTTTTCCCAATTTGTGCGGTTAATGGGGAAGCGTTCTGAGGTTTACGTTTTCTTTTCTGAATATGCCCCTTGAGTTGCCATCCATCGATCTGAGCACTGGCGGCTCCTGTTTCCACTACAATAATTTTTCGGTTTTCACCATGAAAGGTCACACCCTTCCGCAATGTGGTGGTTTTCAGGGTTTGACCATAGAGAGCTCCTATCCAGGAACTGTGGACATCCCTGGCGAGTGGGAAAGGGTGCACGCGAATTCTAAAGTCATCTCCTGACTGCCCTCCCGAAGTTCCTCTCTTGAACACTCGACCGGTAGCTTCCATCTCCACTCCGGTAAACTCATAGCCATTGGGAACCACGATCGCGTAATAGTATTCTTCCCATCCCGGACGCACATCTTTAAAAAATGGTTTTATATCGTTCTTACGGGATTTGATAACCGGGTTTTTGGGATCCATCAGGTATGCCCCAGTCGGAAGAGGCGGCCATTGCTTGCGAGGCAATGTTTCGGTAAGGTCCGGATAAAGAGCGATCATCTGCCGAACGGAATCCCAATGTAACGTGGAAGCATGACGCCAACTGAAATAAGAAGAATTGCGGAGGCCTCCCCGCTGCCTCAATCTTTTGGATGAGTATTTTTTGTGAAAATCGACAACTTTTTGAAAAGCCCGATAAGCTTCTCCAAAACGGCCTTTGTCGGCCAGGAGACCCCCCAGTCGAAACAAGGCTTCAATATTATGGGGAGTCTGAGGCTTTTTAGCGGACAGGGTTTTATAAATTTCTATCGCCTGACCCGCATCATGCAAGCGATTCTCGACGGCCAGTCCGGCGAACATCATGGCATCCTGCGCTTCCACGATGGCGGGAGCTTTTTTGAACAGTTTTCTGTAGGTCAAAACTGATTCACGAACCTGGGCTTGGGCTTCCAACAGTCGCCCCATCCACAAGTGAGCTTCCCAATAATTGGGATCGTTTTTTGACGCCGCGAAAAATCGTCCAAAGGCATCCGCGTACTGCCCGCGGTCAAACAGATCCATACCGGTATAAAAGTGTTCCGTGGCTTTAATGGAATCTGTGGCCACAAAGCGGATCTTTTCGCTTTCCTCCCGGCTCAATTTAATACCCCGGTTTTTGACCAGATCGAGAGACATCTGTTGAGCCAGCTTCCGTATCTGTTCTAACTTTCCGGAAGCTTGCGCTGTTTGCACGATCGCCTGGGAATCCATTTCCAACAAAAAAGCATTTAAACGAATTTCCTTGCCGGACAACGTGTAATTGCCATAAAGAACCTGATCGACCCGGGCGACCCGACCCATGCGCAAGGCTTGATTCTTGTCGATCAAACCGCTCTGGCTCAATTCCAGTTCGTTCACGAACGCCTGCATCCGGGTTCTCTCCAGTAGAACAAAAGAGTCCACCTGCCCGAGATTCTTGGTAAACAGGTCGGACAACCCTTTGCTCAACCAAGCTTGAGACTGACCCTGTAAAGCGGTAAAAGGCATGACCGTCAAGGTAACCTGGCGATTACCCGCCTGCCCTTGAAACGGAATTCCTACCAAGAGTATGAAAAAAACGCCGATGATCCATCGGCGGGTTCGTTTATAATTCATGGAAAAACCTTATTGTGTTTTGACATTCATTCTTTTAAGGAGTGCCGGCACCAGCCGTTCGGATAGCTGCGCTGTGGCATTCTGGAGCGCCTTTTTACCAGCAATCTCCGGTGAAAGATCGACTGCCACCACAACCTCCCTGTCCGAAGCCAGAATTCTTCCGGTTGTTCGTTCGATGACTTTCACTTCCACACGGCCCTTGCTCGAAACCAGATTGCCTTTTCGCAGGCCAAATTCACTGAAGGCCTCTCCCACAATATCGACATCCGGAGGAGTCGCTGCAGCGCCCGGCTCAAACAACTCGAAGCCCACGCCTTGCATGATAAATTCCAATTCCGTTTGAGCTGCCGGATCGGGAACTCTTCGATCCAGACTCATTTCACGAATCTTTATGGAGACCACTGGAAAATCTTTGGCGTCATAATTTTTCAGCAATCCCTGAAGTTTTTTGATGGAAGTTTGTTTGTTCTCAGCCCTGGCCACCAGAGTGGAACCCTTGGCCGTCAGTTTTTCAGCAATTTTTACACCCAATTCTGTAGCCGCTTCCTGAACGGAACCTCTTTTCGGAATGGTTACCGTCTGGGCAAACACACGACTGGTTTCCACCCCGATGGTTTTGGCCACCACAACCATTTTCGATTGAACCTGGAACATTCGTCCGGTCACTATGACTTTGGCGCCCGTAACTTTTCCGATTCTTGCAGCGGTCGAAGGATCCACTATCCCCGATTGGCCCAATTCCATTTCACTGAGAATCTTGTCCAAATCCGTCCGTTCCACCAGAGGAATTCCATGCGTTTCTGAAAGCTCACGTGTGAGAAGAAGAGCAAACTCCTCTCCCAGCGTATCGGTCCTGTCCTGGGATCTTCCTTTCACACGTGACATCAGTTCCTTGATCAGGCCCGTATCCTGCCCTTTAACCGCGAGAGGCAGTACCGCCGTGGTCAATTCTCCCTCCTGCGCATCCGCAGGGGAGTTCCAACCGGAAAGCAGGCTGAACATGGCCACCAGGAGGGTTACCCATAGCACTCGATTGAATTTCTTAATGAAATAATAAAGCATCACATTTTCCTCTATAAGGGTTATAAAATTTCTTGAAACATCCTTACAAACTCATATTGAAACGAAGGATCAATCGCCAATCGGTCCAAAAAGGGCATTTCGATCAGAACCTTTTTTTCTTTTACAAAAATCCTTGGAACCCCTTCACTCTTTTCCATAAAAAAAATTTCTCCTTCACCAGCCGATATATGGACTGCTGGGGGCTCTAATCTTTTCCGATGATTTGGAACAAACGGTATATTTTGCTTTTCGAGAAACTGTTCCAATTTACCGTCGGAATCCGCCACGACCAGATCATTTTCCTGCGCCCAGTCGCGAAGTGAAGCCAACAACTGTTGCGGATAGACCTGTAATGGAATGTTGCCCGAGGTCACCCAACCTTTTTCGGTCAGGGATTCGATTTCCAAGTTGAATTCTGTTTTGACCCGGACTTCCGGCAAACCGATTCGCAGGGGTCTTGAGCAATCGCTTGATACCGGATCACCGATGGGAGCTTCCAAGGCGTGGGTGGTCGCATATAGTTGCGCCCTGATCTTCCCGCAGGGATGGACCTGTGTCTTCAAAGACAACGAAACCGGATGGCCTCCAAAATAATGATGGCTTTCATAAGAAAAACCCTCCTTCACGGGAAGTGCGGAAAGGAGGATCAGCATCAGACATTTGCAGGCAATCCTTCGCAAAGCGATCATAAGGAACTCCAAAATGAGCCGGCCTTTATATTTTTACGATAACTGTAATTGTACCATTAAATACATGTATTCCGAACCGATTTTAAGGACTTTTGAGGATTTTTTACCTCTTCGGGCAATTACCCAAAAAACGGTAAGTGATTACATTCAAAACACTTTTGAAATCAGATGTATAGCCGTTAAACTAAAAATGACATCTATGGCACTTCAAATGCGACCGGTCACCTGTCCCATCAAATTCGGCCAACCCATCGGACCGGGAGGAATCGGAACACCGGAAGTGCTCTGTAAGCATCAACCCACACCAATCGAGGAAACGGAGATATGACCTTCTACAAGAAACTGCTTTTCGCTTTCATGACTCTCGCTGTAGGATTTTCTGGAGGAATTTTTGCGCAGGTTTGGCTCTCACCAACCCAGGCCGAAGCGTCGAATGACAGGGTGTTCCAAGGGGGTCAGATCTATCTTTACGGAACAGATAGAAATCCAAGAATACAAATGGGCACTTATCTGGCAAGAGGAGAAAAGGGTCTTCCTTTCATTGGCCTCTCAGATAACAAAGGGGGACTGCGTCTGCTCTTCCGGCTCGCCGGCAGAAATGAATCTCCCGTGCTGGTATTTAAAGACAAAAATCACCGGGACCGCATGGTCATTGGTTTAGGGATGAATGGTAGTGATGAAGAAGCGTTTATCGCCACTTTTGATGAGTCGGGGGATAAAGACATGCTGGTGGGAAAATACCCAAATTAGCTTTGATACCTAAAACTTTATCCATTTCAAACCGGGTTCTTTGTCTAAGGCCTTAGTTTTGCTTTTCGGGTAATTCTACGATGTATAAGGTACCCTTTCCCAAAGAGCTGTTTACCGTGATTTTTCCATGATGGCGTGTCACCACCTTCAAACATATCGCCAACCCCATCCCAGTACCCGGAAATTCGGAGGATCCGTGCAATCGTTCGAAGGGTTTAAAAATGCGCTTGATGTGTTCTTCCTTCATCCCAATGCCGTTGTCGCGAATTAAAATTTTCCAATACCCGTTATCGTTGTACATACTGTCGATCTCGATCCTGGGCGCTTCGGTCTTATTATGAAACTTCAGGGCATTACTGATTAAATTTTGGAACAATTGCCGCATCTGGGTTTGGTCGGCTTCAATTTTTGGAAGATGTTTTACATCAATCACTCCTTTTGACCGCTCTATGCTCACTTCAAGGTCAAGAAGCACTTCACTAACAATATCCTTCAAGTCGACAGGCTCCATTTCCGGAGCTAATGAAGACACTCTTGAATATCGAAGGAGATCCTCAATCAGCTTTTTCATCCGCACGGAAGAATTTTCCAGCCGGTCAAAGTATTCCTTTTCTCTACTATCCATCTTATCGCCGATGGAAGTCTTTAATCGATCCGCAAACGAAATAATTTTTCGCAAAGGTTCTTGGAGATCGTGCGAAGCGGTGCGGGTAAAATCTTCTAAATTCTGATTGGCCTCGGCCAAATCCTTAATCAGGTTTTGGAGCATTTCCTCGATTTCTCTTCTTTTCGTAATGTCCTCGATAAACAGGATGAAATATAAAGGCTCCCCCGAGGGAGAGGAAACCGGGGAAATCGTAACATTCACCCAAACCGGAAGACCATCTTTTCGCAAGTATTGAGTTTCTCTGGAGAAATAGGAGACGTTCGAAGTCAGGAGTTCATCTATTGTTTTTTGAACATTATTAACCTCATCCTGAGGGATGATATCGAAAATGGACATTTTCCTTAATTCTTCCTGATCATACCCAATGATCTGGCAGAATTTTTCATTGCATGTAAGCCACATGCCTTTTAATGACAAGTGAGTGATCCCTATTGCAGCCTGGTTGAAGGAAGCTTTAATCTGCTGTTCGATTTCATTTAAAGTGCCCTCCATGATCTGCTTTTCTTTTAACATCCGGATCTTTTCAATACCTCTCCCCAAGGTCGCCAAGAGCTCACCCGGATTGACCGGCTTTCTAAGGTAATCGTAAGCCCCACTATTGAGAGCCTGTACGGCTGTCTCGATGGAACCAAATCCG
The DNA here is from genome assembly GCA_028278405.1 of Nitrospinaceae bacterium. Classification (GTDB taxonomy): domain Bacteria; phylum Nitrospinota; class Nitrospinia; order Nitrospinales; family Nitrospinaceae; genus SZUA-226. The sequence goes on along the minus strand of JANQEK010000030.1, from coordinate 28,423 downwards.
GTGACCATGACACAAAGAATATCAGGAAGAATCGCTTTCAGCTTTGGAAGCAGTTCAATTCCATTATCCTGACCCAGTCGGATATCAATCAACGCCAGATCGACAGGACTATTTCTTACAGACTCCAACGCTTCTTCCTCGCTATGGGCCAATCTCGGTTGAAAATCCTCATTTTCCAGAATCAGCTTTAAACTGGCTGCAAAATCCACATCATCGTCAATGATGAGAATTTGAAATTCTGGATTATTTGAATTTGAAATCTGTTCTTCCTGCATATCCTCAGCTTTCTTCAATCATTGGAAGCCGTAAAATCGCTCTTGAATCCACCTTCACGACCGTCATTTTCCATTCCACAACCGATTATTTCCGTTCTAACCGGGTGGAGGAGATTTTCGATGGTCATTCTCTAATTTTTTTATCCGGATATCTCTGGCCTGCCTTTCTTTAATTAGACGAATCTTTTCGAAACCCCTGCGTAATGTCGCCAAAAGCTCACCCGGATTGACCGGCTTCCTGAGATAGTCATAGGCACCATTCCTAAGGGCCTGGATCGCGGTTTCTATGGACCCAAATCCCGTAACCATGATGCACAGAATATCAGGTTGGATTTCCTTTAGCTTCAGAAGCAAATCAATTCCATCATCCTGGCCCAATCGGATATCAAGCAACGCCAAATCCACAGGGTGCTCTCCCACAGACTCCAACGCTTCTTCTTCACTATGGGCCATCAACGGATGATAATCCTCGTTTTCAAGGATAAGTTTTAGGCTGGCCGCAAAATCCAAATCGTCGTCAACGATAAGAATTCGATATTCCGACTGACTTATATTTGGAGTGTTCTCTTCTTCCCGCATCTTCTTAGCTTCCTTTATTAAGGGGTAGCCATAAAGTGACTTTTGTTCCTACCCCGACTTCACTTTCCATCTCAATCCCCCCCAAATGCTGCTCCATGATTCCCTTCACTATAGGCAGACCCAGCCCAACCCCAAAACTTTTTGTGCTGTATAACGGTTCATAAATTTTATCTAAATCTGCCTGAGCTATTCCTTCGCCGCTATCGGAGATGACCACTTCCACCCTATCCTGATGAACGCGGGTTTCAATCGTCAGCTTCATTTCCTTCTGTTCGACAGGCTCCGATTTCTTGCCTGGCTTGACCTTTGTCATCGCCTGAATTCCATTTTGAGTCACATTGATAACCGCCCGGCGAAAGCTTTCATTATCAATTTGGACCAGTGCCTGTGATTTTAAGTTTGTCGTGACAATCATTCCTTCCGGTATTGTTTGCTCATCGATTAATTCCTTTAACCAGGAATCGATCTTGACGGGTTCGAAATTTTTCTCCTGCAGACGGGTAAAATCCAGAAGTTCTTCAATAATATGATCACAACGAACCACGTTTCTTTCAATTCTTTCGAGTTCGGGCTCCACTGCGTAGTTGTTTTTATTGATCAATTGCTTGATATTAAAAATAGTATTGCGAATTGTTCCCAGCGGGTTCCGGATTTCATGGCTTACCATCGCAGACAAAGTACCCATCACTGCAAGCTTCTCTTTACTCACAAGCTCCTTCTGAGCTGCTTCCAATTCCCGAGTTCGCTCGCTGACCAATTCCTCAAGATTTGAACGATATTGCTCCAATGTTTGATCCCTGCTCTGAATTTGTGTCAGCATTTCGTTGAATCCGGAATAAAGGACCCCGAGCTCATCCTTTCCTTCATATGTTGCTCTCACCGAATAGTCAGTCAATTTGGATACCTTTTGAGCCGTTTTCGCCAAGGATAAAATGGGTTCCGAGATAAATCGTTGCAATAATACTGAAATAGGAATTGAAATCAACAAAATGACGGAAAAAATGCCGACGACCAAGACCAATTGATTTTCAATCTTGGACTCCATTTCACTAAGATTTGCCTTGATATAAATTTTTCCGAGAACTTCACCTTTCAAAGCAATGTTTTTGATAATCTCGATACCTTCTTCGGTTATCGCTTCCCCTTCCTGATTCAAGGTCGGAGGCTCTACCTTTGCATTTTCATCCCTCAGATAGGTCACAAAAATTTGGTCATCCGCATTGTAAATGACCGCGAAGTCAACCTGCCTTTCATTCGCCAAGGATGAAAGGATCCTCGTTCCCACTCCGACATCCTCAAACACAATGGCTGCGCGGCTCATGGATCCGATAGCCGAAGCCAGAACGGAGAGATTCTCTACAATATTGGTTTTTAAGTTCTTAATATCATTATAGACCAAAATACTCCCTTGCAAAAGCAAGGTAAACGTCACCAATGCAACCAGCAACAGGACCAGCTTCCTTTTGATCGAATATTCGCTGAAAAATTTCACCGGCACCCCCCCTCAACAATGGTCGCCAGATCATAGAGCTCAGAGCTGACCTCAAAGCCCTTTGCTTCCAAGCAATTTTTGCTGATCTCAAATTTGACCTTGTTTTTGACAACTAGAAGGTTGATGTCAATTCCCCGTTCGGCAAAACCCTCTGTATCCCCAACCGTTAAAACCTGAAGATCTTTTGTTTGCTCCACTATATTCTCAACATTGAATCTTTCGGAAAAACTGACAAACAAAATATGGCATTGCTGAAAACCGCTTCTGGATGTATCGAGCTCGATTTTAAGAGGGTGCTCTTTAAAACGGTGCTTTGCTTCAAGGCGACTGAGAATAGAGCCAAAAGGATTGTCGCCTATAACGCAGATATTATAACTGTTATTGTTTCCTCTGAATTTTGAGGGAGGAGGCCATTTGATGAACCGGGTAAAATTGTAAATAAATCCGGCTTTGATCGCATAGGCGCGCGAACTTGTTTCCTGGGCAGTAACGTTCTGGGAGAAAAAAGGGGAAAATAAAAAAAACGATAGGTTTAATGCAACAAAACAACCAAGGAGGGATTTAAGAAATTTAGAGGGTAGGAATTTTGACATGAGATTACCATTTATTTCTGTAAACCTGTCCAATGGATTTGTTCCCGGGTAACTTTCTACGTCAAAAACTCCTGCTTGAATCGATCGGGATTTCAATGAAACTGCATTCAACCCCCTTGATACGAAAAAAGAAAAAACCCCCTTAAAACTTAAGTGTTGCTTTCAGATAATAACTTCGCTGGGTTTCAGAACTCACTTCCAACAGTTCGCTGAGTTCCGGATGAGAGTCGTCCAATAAATTCTGGGCGGAAAGCGACAGATCAACATTTTTCATGGGCTGCCATCCCAAACGCACATCCAGACGACCGTATTCTGGAATGGGCATGAAAGCGCCTACCGGAGGAGTTGAGGTCTCCCGGTCACTCACGTAATAAAAAAAGGTATCGAATTCCAAGTTATGAGGTAGATTTAAATAAGAACGGATAGTGAAAATATGGTTCGGTTCTTTTTCGGCTTCAAATCCCACAGAGCCATCAACAGGAGCACCGGGGAAGACATGCAATTGAATATCCGCGAAAGTGTAACTTCCGGAAAGCCGCCAGTTTGGAAGAACCTGCCACTGACCGCTCAATTCCACACCATAAACTTCACCTTTCAAAGAATTATCATTGACAGATGCCACTACGTTGGGCGGTCCAGGTAGAAATGTAAATGAGGACCCAGCGGAATTAGACCCAATCAGGTTGTCATAATCAAAATAATAAGCGGTGATATCAAAATTCAATTTATCATTAATTTTTGCTCTGTAACCCAGCTCATACGCTAATAGTTCTTCTGCCTTCATCTCCCTATTGGGAACTTGCAGGATCAATGTTGGATTTGCCCCGGGAAAAATGACTCCAGGAGGAACCAAGGCATTGTTAACCGTTATATTTTCATCACTCACCGTTGGCAACCGAACCGCTCTTGAAAAAGCTGCCCAAAGCGTATGATTGGGGCTTGGGTTCCATGCCGTTCGAACACTGGGCTGGAACTCAAAACCCGTAAAAGAATTGTTTTCTATTTTAATACCTAAAATCAGGCTTAATTCATCAGGAATCAATTGAATTTCATCATGCAAGAACAAACTCGCCAGATTGGAGTTACTCCTGTTGTTTTCAATAATATTGGTATTCTCTAAATCGTATTTGATAAACCGGTAATTCAATCCCCACGAAAAATTGTGCGTTTTTAAAAATGAAAAGTTGTGTTGAAAATCGATATCAAACTGGTCAACCACATTGTCAAACGGAACGCCGGATTTTCGTTTCAGGCGATCATAATAAAATTGTAGCTGATAAGAAGATGCATCATCGAGGGTGCGAGTCCACCGGCTCAAGACATTGGCTCCTTCCTGCACATTGGTTCCCTGGAATGGAGCCGAACCGGCCGCCAAAGAAACGAATCGGCTAGTGAAGTCCAAATCGGAATTCAACCGGTAGTAATCACCCTGCAAGGTGAAATTATCCCGTTTGTTGATATCCCAATCCGTCCGGAATCCACCCTGGCCAATTTGTTTATCATCAAAGGCATCATTTCCATTTGCGGCGATGCCGTCATCCCGGTCTCTATATTTGCCATAGACCCGGAAATTGATGCCGTTATCCAATTCACCGCCATATCGCAACGTGCCAAATCCCTGTTCTTCGGAACCCACTCCTGAGGAAAGCAATCCCCCCTTAGTTTTTTTCGCACTTTTGGTGATGATATTAATCACCCCGGCCACAGCGTTGGAACCCCAGAGCGCGGCTCCCGGACCCCGGATGACTTCAATACGTTCGATATCCTCCAGAACCGTGTCCTGGCCAATCCAAAACACACCCGCATCAGTCGGGCTGTAAATGGATCGTCCATCCATGAGAACCAGGAGTTTGTCCGAACCCAACCGCTGATTGAATCCCCGGATGGAGATAGCGTAGCGATTTTGATTGAGCTTGGAAACCAATACACCGGGCACCATGCGCAAGGCCTCCATAATATTGACTGCCCCCGACCTTCGAATATCCTCCTCCGTCAACACATAGATGGCCGAAGCAGCCTTGTGAACCAGCTCAGGCCGTTTACTGACAGATGTCACAACCACTTCCGTTTGCATCAACTGGAGAATAGGTGCGTCAAGCAAGTCTTCCTCTTCCGGCGACAATTTCCTGTCATCTGAAAAAGCCAGACTGGGTAAAACCAAAACTGCCAGAATTATCAAAATACTGAGATTGTTGGGTGCAAACCCAAATTGTTTCAAATACCCGAAACGCGCTGAAAGCTTTTTTAAGAATTGGGTCGAGAAAGGGGATTTTTGAACGAAAACGGTATGCGAATTATCTTTGCAAAACATACTTCTCAAAGTCTTCCATTGAATACTGTGAAAAACACCTGCAAACCTTAAAAAACCTTTTATAACAGCCATCCGAGCCTGACCTTTGAATGAGGGATTTCCCAACTTTCCAATATTTTGAGAAAGCTGAAGTTGCTTCAACTGTTTTACATTTGCTTTCTGAATAATTCTATTATAGAGACCAAGTCCACTTATTAAAAGGGTAAAAACAACTATTTTTTTCCTTCCTCCCATAAAACACCTATTCTTGTCCGCTTAATCTATTATAAAACAGAAACTTAGGAATAGCGAAAAAATAGACTTACAATTACACTTTTTTGTAGACAACGTAATCCTTTTTTGGTAAAAAGATCAAAAATCGATTTACCGTAATTATAGTGTTTTTGAGTGGCTGCTTTTTTATAAAACTTGAGTTTGGATTACTGTTTTTTGTAAAAATTAAATCTAAAAATAGGGGGGATTTATGGTCCATCAAGACTTTCAAGAGGCAATTGCACAACTGTCTACAAATGAAACGATGAGTTCTGAAGAGATCAAAAAACATTTTAACCTGAGCAAAGAAGATGTACTGGCCATGGAATCACACAATCCACTTATGGAGACGTTAGCACCACGACGGGCTACTGCTATATCTTATTGTTATTGTTGCACCTGCTACCAAAGCGACAGCTAATCTCAAGTTTTGAATAGAAAAGGCATTACTCGACTCTGAGTAATGCCTTTTTTTCATTTCTGCAAAGTAATTGATTCTTGATTTTCAATGTTGATCAATTATTTCCAGAAAGCGATTGGAAGGAATCAGGGTGCATGGCTGAAGATCCCTCTACAGCGGTAGATTATGTCACCGTTCCGTTACCTCAAAAACCACGGCTGGCTCCCTGGGTTACTTTGGTTGACCTCGGTGAGAACCGACTGCAATTGCGTGGGGCAGAGTTTTCTTTTACCTTAAAACATCCCCTGTTCATTGAAACTTTTCAATCCCTGCACAACTTATTAGACGGTCAGCGCACAGTCGACGAGATTGTTGCTGCCCGTGACCCAAAATATCTACCCACCACGGTTACCTTTTTACTCAAGATACTGCGTGCCAACGGTATTTTGCAGGAAGGGATTGTCCCGCCTCCTCCTGCACTAACCCCGGAATTCCTTAAGAAGCATGAAAGCCAGATCCAGTTTTTTTCCCATTTTGTGCTGGACCCGATAGGGACACTCGCTCAATTACATCAAGCGCGGGTGGTCTTAATCGGCTCTGATAGGATAAGAAAACGGATTCAACAGGGTCTTCTAAGTATGGGCTTCGGTTCCCTGACCGAAATCCAGGGCCTCAACGAAAAAACTGAGTTGGACCCATCTCAGCTCCATAAAGAAGTCGTCGGCCAATTGAAAGAGGTCGATTGCCTCATTGCCTGCCAGGACACAACAGGTTTCCGGTCCTTCGAAGCCATTAACGAGGCTTGTCTCGAAACCCAAACCCGCTGGATGCATGTATCCATTTCTGGAACCAAAGGCGTTATGGGACCCACGATCGTACCCTGGCAATCCGCCTGTTATGTGTGCTACGAAAAGCGCCTGGCTTCCAATGCACCAGAACTTGAGAGTTATCTGGCCTACCAAAAGCAAGTCGACTCATCAAAAAGTGAAGGTATTTTAAACCCCTTATGGTCGACATTGGCGGAACAAGTTGTTTTGGAAATGGCACGGATTGTTTCAGGCTTTGCGCCACCTAAAACCATTGGACGGCTTTACGAGTTTGAAGCGACAACTCCTCTGGCAGAAGGTCATGATGTCCTGCGGCTGCCGCGTTGTCCCGCCTGCAATTTAAAAGAACCAAAACGCGAGGCTTGGGATCTCCTCTCATTAAGCCAATGATCACCTCGGATAGTGCTCATCTTTCCATCAAGAACCTGAAAAATTATCCCCCCAGAAACCTGACGGACGCCCTGCAAGCCGTCAAAAGATTAGTCAGCAAGCGTACCGGTATCATTTCAACTGTAGAATTTGAGGATTTGGCTGCCCATGAGCCATCGGTCTATTTTGCCCGAAGCAACCCCGCGAATTCTTTTGCCTTAAATGGTATGAAAATGCTGAATCAAGGGGATGCCGCCTCGATCGACCCTAAACGAGCCATCATGAAAGCGGTGGGAGAAAGCATCGAGCGCTACTGCCCCTCCCATTTTAGTTATGAAGATTTCATCTTGGCCAGCTACAACGAATTGGATGGCGAAGCCGTTCACCCGGCAGATTTCGCACTTTTCAGCGAGAAACAGTATTCTGAACCCGATTTTCCTTTCTCCCGTCTTACGGCATCCACGCCTTTGCGCTGGACTTCAGCTTATTCCATCAGTCGTGACCGGCCGGTTTTGGTTCCGGCTTCCTTTGTTTATATCCCTTATTTTTGTGACACGGCTTACGAACCTCTAGCTCACAACCCTATATCCACAGGCCTGGCTTGTGGGTCCAATCTCGCACCAGCGATGTACAAAGCTATACTTGAGGTGATTGAACGGGATGCTTTTATGATCATGTGGCAAAATCAATTATCTTGCCTGGAGATTGATCTTGCTACCGTCGACGATCCATTTATTCAATCCCTGTTAAATGAATTGGCAATTTTACCGGTCACATGTCAAGCATATCTCATTCCATCAGATACAGAGGTTCCTGTAATTCTGGTATTACTGAGGAACACCGCCGGCCACCTCCCCCACACGGTCATTGGGATGTCGGCAGATCTGAATCCCTACAGAGCGCTCATGTTGGCCGTGGAGGAGGTGTGTTTAGGATGGTTGGGAATAGGACGGTATGCCTTGGACGAAAAAGAGTACAAGCCAGAAAAAGATTACAGCGATATCAATACGATAATTCTTCATGCGCTGGTTCATGCGGTGGACCCAGATCTCGGTAAGTCTTTAGAGTTCTTCAATCCATCCGGAAAGCAGATTGCCATTGGGGAGATAAAAAATGTATACGATGAAAACATGGTGACCAATGTACAAAATCTTGTGAACAAACTAAATGAAAAAGATCTGGATGTAATCGTTAAAGACCTGACCACGACCGATGTGGATGAAGCTGGGTTTAAAGTGATCCGTGCAGTGGTACCCGGTATGCAACCCCTGGATATTAATCATGCACGCAGATATCTGGGAGGGAAACGGCTTTATGAAGTTCCATGTCAAATGGGACTGAGAAAGCAACCTCTCACTGAGGAGGAAGTTAACCCTTATCCTCATATGTTTCCTTAATCGAAAAGAGATCTGTTATGTCAAAAATAAGAGCACACACCATTCCCGCACTGGAGTCTGTACTGGACCCGACGACTCCTTCCCTATCCGAGCTGTATCACGAAAACACCAAAATGCACCCTTTGACCGCTCAAGATCTAAAAATGATACCTCTGGCTGATTTTTCCAAAGCCGACTTGGAAGCCATGACCAGGGCCTACAAACAATACCCCACTTCACCACGGATCAAGCTTCCCCAAATTGAGGCCATTCCTCAAAAGGACCGTACATTTGATGACGTGATTTCATCCCGGAGAAGCGTGCGTGATTTTGCCGATCTCGATTTAAGCCTGGAAGAATTCTCCAAAATACTGCACCAAAGTTACGGGATCACCGGAGGACTGCCCGGAACGAGCGAATTCCAACAACATTTAAGAGCCGTTCCCTCGGGAGGAGCTCTCTACCCGGCAGAGGTCTATATTGCAGTCCGCAAGGTTTCCGGAATCGAGCCGGGAATCTATCATTACAATGTGCCAAATCATGAGATCGAATTGATGATCCCGGGCGACCCCACAGAAATTGTCAGCGAAGTTTGCTGCGGACAGGAACACGTTCGCCAGGCTTCCATAATAATCCTGATCTCCGGTGTTCTGGAGCGAACCAAACTCAAGTATGGCGAGCGCGGGTACCGGTATGTATTACTCGATGTCGGACATCTCGGTCAAAACATCTATCTCTCCTGCACCTCTTTGGGGCTGGCAATCATGACCACTTGTGGCTTCTTTGACGACGAAGCCAACAAACTCCTGCGGATCGATGGGGTGGACGAAACCGCCCTGTATGTGGCCTTTGTCGGAAAACGACAAGCTTAGGGAGCGATCTCTACAGATTTAAGTATTCTGCGCAGTAGCAATTTTACAGTCCCCTTCCAACCTCGGTCGCCAGCCGCCACATTTTCTTGCCGCCTGCCTTGACACGGCCTTTCCTTCATTTTATTTAGTAATCAGAAACGATGGTTCGGTACCGAACTGGAATATCTAACTCTAAAACTGATTCCAGGAGGATCATCATGAACATTGTTAAATATGCGCCTAGAACCCATTTGGATCGGTTTTTTGATACCGATCGTTTTTTCAACGACTTTTGGCCTTGGACTTCGTTCGATGACCGTAAGGTTTTCGCGGATCAACTGAAAGTCAATGTTGTTGAAAATAAGGACAATTTTACCCTGACGGCTGAGGTTCCCGGCCTGACGGAAAAGGATATCGAGATTGAAATCAAGGACGGCCGGATGACGCTGAAGGGACACGTTGAAGAGTCCCAGGAGAAGGAAGAGAAGAACTACCGGATGCAGGAGTTCAGCCGCAGAAGCTTTGAGCGGTCTTTCACGATTGGCGAAGGCGTCGATCAGGACAACATTTCCGCTAAACTGGACAACGGAGTCCTGAAGCTGGTTCTGCCGAAGAAAGAAGAGGCCAAACCAAAGACGGTCAAAGTAGCCATTGGTTCCTGATCTCTAAAAAATCAACCCGCGTTTCTTCGGGAACGCGGGTTTTTTTTATTGTTTTCTGTTATATAATGTAAAGTCAAACTTTGGATCAATAACGCGGCCTGCCGACGGACAGGCTGGCGAAGAATCTCTTATAGCTCTGCTTCATCAGGAAGGAAAATCAATGAAATCCCTTGCGTCGATCAACACAAAAGACATTGAAACCATCAAAATGGCTCTGAACGACGCTATTTCGGATATCAATATGGAGCTCAAGAACGATCTTTCGGAATCCAAAAAGAAAGAAGTCATGGAATATAAAACCCGCTACACGCGGGTCTATGACAAATTAAGGACCAACCCCTCCATCTACGCCCTGGCGGAATATGAGTTGGATATTGCAGCCGGCGGACTCAACGACGCGATCGAAATGCTTGAGGAAAATATGGAGGACGATCTGGACGACCAGGAGAAATCCGATATCATGACCTACAAAAACGATTGTCAGAGGGTCATCGATATCCTGGCCGGTTAACCGGGCAAGGCCCGGAGCAAATTTGGCTGTGGCGTAATGGCGTATGCCACAAGTTACTCTCGCCAACAGCAGGTTTTAAGTCACCTGCGGCGGTTCGCCGCTAAAAATTAACGTAATATCCGTAGACGAACAACCACCCCGTAATACCCGTCCCTGCTGCCATACATAAAATCCAGGCCATCCGACTGTTCCGTTTCATTTTAGGATGATCGTCATGCATCCAGGCGGCGTGAATCATCATCCCCATAAAATACGAAATGACCAGAAAAGCCAGAAACAGCACCACCAGCATGAAAGGTGTAAATTCCAGATTCTCCAACCTTATACCTCCGTCGGAAACACAGGGCAGGGTTCAAAAGATAAAACCGGATTTCGAAATCCCCAGAGCAACCAATAGATTGGAAAGACCCCACAACGCGAGGCCGGTTCCGATAAACCCCAGCGTCACCTTGAGCAATATCATTAAGAATTCCTTGCGCGTCCGGGTTTGTTTGACCCAACTGATGATTAGGGTCAACCCCATGACAACCAGGAAACTGATCCAGTAAAACCTTACAGACATGCTGGCATTCTATCAATCTTTTCAGGAATTGGGTAAAAATCCTGCTGAGGTTAGCGGGTGCTTTGAAAGGGCATGATGACAAGCTTGGCCAAGGATACCTGCTGGGGCGAACGGTATTCGGGAACACCAATGACGATCTCCGGCTGGGGCCTGAGACCATCCGCAATATAGGTCCCCAGCAGACGGTCCCAGATGGACAAATTGAACCCGTAATTGGAGTTGGTCTCGTTCACCTCCACCGAATGATGAATCCGGTGCATGTCCGGAGTCACGAACAGCCACCTGAGGACACGATCCAGACCCAGAGGCAGCTTGATATTGGAATGGGTGAATTGCGCCATTCCACTGAGGACCGCTTCAAATACCACTACTGTCATGACTGACGGCCCCAACGCGGCCACGAGGCCCAGCTTGTAAATCATCGAGCCCAGAATCTCGAGCGGATGAAAACGGAATCCGGAGGACACATCTAAATCGAGATCGGAATGGTGCACTTTATGGAATCTCCAGAAAAATGGAATCATATGAAGCACCACATGCTGGATATAAATCATCAGGTCCAGAAAAATCACCCCCACCGCCATTTCCACCGCAACGGGCCAATCGAGGTAGTTGAGCAGCCCCCAACCCTGTTGCCCGGCGAAATGCGCCACACCCACAGCCGCTCCGCCCAGCAGCCACCGGACCAATAGGACATTGAAACCCGTGAGGGAAAAGTTGATCAGCAAACGCCGAGGTTTGGAATCCACCGTCGGGTGACGGGGAATGAGGCTTTCCAAAACAAGCATCAATATCAACACTCCCAGGAAAATCGAGAGTCGTATTTGATCTTGATCGTCGGTCATGAAAACTCGTAAAAAAGGGATTATTTGAAATCAGGTCTTTGGCGTACCAAGTTCACGACACCTTGAGCCATAAGGCCCAGAAACCAAACCGTGGTAAAAAAGATCAGCCAGAGAAAAACCACGTTGAACCAGTATTGGGCCGGCCGATAATCGATGGAATTGTGAATCTGCGCGTTGATCTCCTTCTTTTCATTTTCCGAAGCCCGCACATAACTTTTGTAAAAGGGATGAGTCTGACGGGCCGCATATTCCGCCATTTCCTCTCTTGGTAATTTGATGAAGGTGGTCACCTGCATCGCGTTTTCACGAAAAAAAATGCGCATTCTCTGCACCTCTTCGGAATCCGGGGGATTCCCGATACAATAGATGACGGTGGCGAGAGTTGACAATATGATGGAGCCCCACAGAGAAAACCGGCCCACCCAATTGTCAATCTTATCTTCTAATTCATACGGCGCTTCTTCCATAGTCCCTTTCAAGCAAGGCTCAAAAATTAAAATATTATCATAACCGCGCTTCTTCCGGTAGACTTCCATGCTGGGATTTATATTTGATCGTCGCCAATAATGATCCCTGCCCCTCAACACTGTGTTCAGGATGAAGTATGGATTCCCGACATTCCACAGGCTATGTTCGCCTGCTTAAAACAAACCGCCCTTTTCGCCACCTCTGGTACGGACAGGTCGTTTCCGAGCTGGGCGACTGGCTGAACAGTATTGCGATCTACACGCTCGTCCTCCAACTGAGCGGAACCGGTACCGCCATGGCCTCGGCCATGATGGCCAAACTTCTGCCTATTTTTTTCGTCAGCCCGTTGGCCGGTGTATTGATTGATCGAATGGACCGGAAAGTCATTATGATCGCCAGCGACATATTGCGCTTCGTCGTCGTGCTGGGTTTTCTACTGGTGAACGACGCCGATGATCTGTGGTTGCTGTACACCCTGGCTGTGGTGGAAATTGCGCTGGCCGGTTTTTTTGAACCCGCCCGGAGCGCCATCATCCCTGCCCTCACGCCGCGAGAGGACCTGGTCACCGCCAACGCCCTCAGTGGTTCCACCTGGTCGGTCATGCTGGCTGTCGGCGCGGCGTTGGGCGGGGTGCTGGTAAGCTGGTTCGGCATCAAAACCGCATTTGTTATAGACGCATTTACCTTTCTTCTTTCCGCATGGTTCATCGCCCGCATCCAGCGCCCCGAAGAAGCGTTGAAAAAAGAGAAAACCGAACGTTCGCCGTCTTCAGGATTCAACACTCTGATCGAAGGAATGCGTTACCTGATATCCCAGCCGATGATTTTCGTCCTGGCCCTGATGAAATCCGGGTTGGCGGTCGCCGGTGGAGTGATGACTCTCATCCCGCTTTACGCCAACAAAATGTTTACTTCCGCCTCGGCCATATCGATGGCCATTGGCGCCATGTACTCCGCAAGAGGGCTGGGAGCTGCACTGGGCCCAATCCTTGTAAAGAAATTTTTCGGCGACTCCACCCGCGTACTTCAAATTTCCATCCTGATGGGTTTTTTTCTGGGTTCCCTGTCCTATTTTCTTTTCGCCCAGTCCCATAGTTTATGGTCGGCCTCTTTGAGTATTGCGCTGGCTACTTTTTTCGGCTCCATTATCTGGGTGTTCAGTTCTGCCCTGATTCACTTGGAGGCTGACAACCGGTTTCTGGGAAGGGTGTTCAGTACCGAAATGGCCCTGCTGACCCTGGTCATGGGACTCAGTAATTGGTCCGCCGGGTTCGCCGTGGACACTTTGGAATTGACTGCCCATCAAACAAGCATGTGGATGGCCGGCCTGTTCGTAATCCCGGGAGTGTTGTGGGGAGGATTTCTACTGTTTGTAAATTCCCGGTTCAAACAGGGAGAATGCGTAGGCTCGGTGTGTCCGGTGGAACCCAGTGATTCGAAAATTCCTCCGACTTCAGTTTGACGCAGGTAATAATTTGTTAATCGCCGAGGAAATGATCCGCGAGTGATTTTCCGATATCGAAATGGCTGGTGATCTGTTCACTATTGTCCTGGGACTGTGCCCAGGCATAGGCTTCATCCACTTGCTCGTTGAAACCCAGAGCATGGAGAACTCCTACAGAAACATAACTGGAAGCAAGATCCGGCGACTGCGAATATCCCACCACCAACTCCCGCATGAATTCCATCTCCTCTGGAACGAGGCCCCGGTACTTATTGACAAGATTAACCAGGTTTTCCTCACCGTAAGTGTTTGTGTAATTCGCCCCGACAATCGGCTCACGGTACAAACGCAGGATATCTTCTTCAAGAAGTTTTCGATCGATACTCATAAAATTTATATTGCCTCCGGATTCTGAGCGGAATCTTTCTCGGTCCAATAAGTTTGCCATTCTTCCGCCCAGGCCAATTGTGTGAGATCCGTCATCCGGTCCAGAAACACCTTGCCCAGCAAATGATCGATTTCATGCTGCAACACCACTGCCAAAAATCCTTTGGCTTCCACCACCATTTTTTTACCGTCCCGCGAATAGGCTTCCACTGTAACTTCCCTGGGTCGGGTGACCAAGCCGCGCAAATCTTTCAAACTCAGACATCCTTCCCAGAACGAAGCGGTTTCCTTCCCGGAATGAGTGATCACAGGGTTCACATAAACCGTCAAAGGAATATCATCCTGGGAAGGGTAACGCTCATTCTGCTGATACTCCACGATTACAATTTGCAGCGAGCGGGCCACCTGTGGAGCGGCAATGCCAACCCCACCTTCATCCCGCATGGTATCGATCATGTCATCGATCAATTGTTGCAGTTCATTATTATCACCGGGCGCAGTGAGCGCCTCGAGATCGACCGGCTTGGCAATCTCTCTTAATATCGGATGACCGAGTCGTGCAATATTCAATACCGACAATTTTTTCTCCTGAATTGAAATTACTTTTGAGATTTAAAAGCAAACCTGAAAAACAAAATTATTTCCAAAACTTGGAAAAGTTTTCCACAAGCAAGTGATCGTACAAGACAGTTTGTATTTTTCGAAAATGCTTTGGAAAGTGACTTGTTATCTTATCATAAATTGCAAGACCAAAAACTCGCATACCCCTTTATCCCCCGCCAATACTAGAGGAAAAGAGGGTCATGGTCTCACTTTTTGTTTGACTTTTATCCGCCATTTTTTATAATTGAATCCGCTTACAGACCCTACCCACCTCTACCATCCTCGAAAGGAGGGATTCCCTTGACAAAAGACGAGCTGATCGGCGCCGTAGCAAAAAACGTAAAAGATTCCGCACTGAGTAAACGATTGACGGCTGACGTCCTAGATGCAGCATTCGATGTAATCGGGAAGTCTATCAAGAAAGAAAAACGTTTCGCCTACCCGGGATTTGGAACCTTCACGGTGCGTTCCCGGAAAGCCAGAACCGGGCGCAATCCGCAAACCGGTGAAGAAATAAAAATCAAGGCGAGCAAAACCGTTGGGTTCAAACCCGCCCCGACTCTTAAGAATACCTTGTAAAGCAAATCAAACTTTTAAAAAGATTTCAATCTGTCTGATGTAAGAACGCCCAAAGGCATAAACCCTTTGGGCGTTTTTTACAGAATCACTGAGAATTGAATACTTGTTGGAGTGCGAACTTTCATTTTCAGAGTGGTTTGACGGACAGTCCGCGTTGCCCTTTTAGTTTCCCTTTTCTCTCTGAGCTCTCAGAACATCCAGTTCAAACTCCCTGTACTTTCCCTGGTTGGCCTCCACAGGTCTTCGTGTTTTTCGGGTAAAATCGTTGAGAGAAAACTGTTTTTCGAGATAATGGCAGGTGCGGCACTCCGTTGCATACCGAAACACTTTTCGCTTGTAAAGCATGGACTTCTCTTCCACGTGACCGGCGGGATTAAAGTCACGGTGAATGTGGCAGCTTCGACAGTACTCGTTGATAATTTTATTGCTGTCCGCAGCAACAAAATCTCCATCAAACGCTTTCTCAATTTTCTGGGTATAACACCCCGCACCCATTCCCAACAAAACCAAAACACAAAACCACTTCATCAGAAATAAACCTCGTCGTACTCTATTTGCCAACATCATGCCCTTAACACCTACAAATCAGGACATTGAACTGAAGCCTATTATACATTTACGCTGGGAACAAACAAAAATTTTACAACCCGAGAAAACTTTGGGGAGAACCAGTTGCGGGCGGGGGAAAATTTTTTTACGCGTTATTTGAGCGGATCAAATCGTAGATCTTGAGAACCTTGTCGGAATAGTCCGCCGGGAGCCGTTTGCCCTGCTGAATGTATCGCTCCAGCCGGGTGGGACCATGGTTATAAGCTTCCAGCGCCAACTTCACATCGTTATTAAAACGGGTCTGAAGCTTGTTGAGGTAGTAAGTCCCCAAAGCGATATTGGATTCCGGCTTGAAAAGGGTCGGTTTTCCTTCCCACGGCAGGTTCACTTCGGTGGCCATGGCATATCCCGTCTGCGGGCGGATCTGCATCAATCCCAGGGCGCCCCGATGAGACTTAGCCCAGTTATTGAAAGAACTTTCCGTGACAATGAGGGCCGTCAACAGGAAAGGATCATAATCATATTTCTGGCTTTCCTGATAAATCCAGTGGGGAATCTTACTCAGAGAAGCCCCGTCCAATCCCGTAGAATAGGATGAGATAACGTCAAAAATCTTGCTTTTGATTCTCTGCTTTTCGCGGAGGGCAACGTGAAAAGCCTGATATTCCTGTTTGCGGTTTATTTTCAAAAAGTGTCTCGCGTCCAGGGAGATATCTGCCGATGAGTTATACGTGGGGGCTCCAGTGAGATGGTTGATACTCCCGGAAAATCCTCCCACAAAACCGAAGACAACTAATACCGATAACAGGGTAGTTAAATTTTTGGTAGAGCTATAAGTATCCATCTAAACCTATCTTTTAATTACACGCTTTCAATATAGGATTAGCGTGTTAAAACTGGATCAAGACTATACGACAATTGTGTAACAGTATTTACATCGGAAGTTTTCTATGTAAATATAAGAAAAATATGAACTTACCCGCCAGATTTCTAAAATCCTTTGTTTATAAGGGTTTCAGCGGTTTTGGCAGGTACCGATGCCAAATTCGGACGGAGTATACGAGGGTCCAGATTAATTGTCAAACCACTTTTGGGCAAAAATTCTGGAAAGGATTGATTTCCCCCTCAAAATTACTATAATGTCTTCCTTAACTCATTAATAAAATTGACATTATGAAAATTACCTGTCCTAAATGTCAATCAAGCTACAAAGTCGATCTTCCTGATCCAGGTGAAGCTGGTATCGATGTCCAGTGCGGAAAATGTCATTATATTTTCCTATTTAGAACAGACATCGAAAAACCAAAAAGCGCTTCCATAAAAACCGGGGCTTCCGATCTACCGGAAGCCCGTTCGTCGGAACCAATATTACCACCCCAAAAGGATGAGGATCAAGAGGTTTCTGACTCAAATGAACCGTCCATTCAGTCTCAAAAAGAGGCGGCTTCCTTGTCAGAAAACGACCCGGAAGCTTCTCAGGAATTGGAATTGGAGCCCATAGTAGATGACCCGGAACCCATTGAAATTGTTGTCGAAGATGAAGGTCCGGAAGAATCCCTGGAAGAGGTGGCTCTCGACACTATCTGGAACCAGGCCGTGGCTGAGGGGTCTCGCACCGTAGCGGAGCCCAAAGAAGAATCCCCTGATTCATCCTCCAAAAAGCCGGATGATGAAACCGTCGAAGCACCCTCCCAACCTGAAAAAAAGAAACTCCCCTCCCTGGAAGACCGACAGCGGGAAATCGACCAGATGATCGCCGACCACCAGGCCAAGCAAAAAGAATCCGGAGCAGCGTCGCCGACCGAGGAGGAGACGCAGCCTCCCTCCACCGAAAAGGAACTCCCAGAGGATAAAACCCAGGAGGAAATTGACCTTGAAGAGCGGGTCGTTGTCGATGAAGGAGAAGCCCTGCCCAACTGGGAAGATGCTTTCCTTCATCAGGCCAAAGTAGAAGACGATTGGAAAAAGGCTCAGGAACAAGACCGTATCCTGGAGGAACAGCAACTGGCAGATGCTTTAGGCAAAACGCCTTCCGATGAACCCGTTCCACAAGAATCCGCTGCTGACGATCCTGCGGGAAATCAACAAAACCTCGTAGATGACATTTTTACCGAAGCCAAAAGCTCTCAAGAATCGCAAAAGGAGGCTGCTGAATCTCCCCAGCCTGTGCCCACAGAGGAAAATGACCCTGAGGAGAAGGTCATCACCGATGCGGGTGAAACTATGCCAAGCTGGGAGGAAGCCTTCGCGGATCAATCAGAAGTAGAAACCGGGTGGAGAAAGGCCCAGGAAAAAGATCGTATCCACGAAGAACAGCAATTGGCCGACGCTTTGGGAGAGAAATACGTTCCTCCCGAACCCGGCGACGAACAAACTCCTGTCTCATCTGCACAGGAAAAAGGACCGGATCCCGTCGGTCAATTATTTGAGGAAGCTCAGACTCAACCGCAATCCGACGAACCTTCTGATGCGAAAAGCCAAGACAAACCCACAGAAGTCCCAAGTGAGCAGGCTCCTTCTTCGGATATCCAGGAATCTCACGTTGAAGAGCACACCATTCCCGGCGAAATTGACCTGATGACAGATCTGGATGACCTGAATATGAAGCAACTGGTTACCGAAGCATTTAAGGAAGAATCGGAATCTCAGGAAAAAGCCAAACGCTCGGCATTGGAACCCCCTCCCGACGATGAAGCGGACCAGGAACTCGAGCTGACGATGGAGTCTGAGGCTGAGACTCCCCAGGATGCAGAGCCTCCATCCTTAGATACCATTCCCGAACTGGAAATGGAATCGAGCACAGAATCGACGTCCGAATCCACTGAAGAGGAACCTGAATTGGAGCCGATCCCCGAACTGACTTTGGAATCGGACGAGCAGGAACCGGAACCTATAGAAGTCACCGCTCAAGAGGAAACTGAAACAGACCCGATCCCTGAATTGACTCTCGAATCTGCAGAGGAAGAAACCGAAGACGAAACAGCCCATAAACTGGAATCCCTCCTGGAAGCTGCCGAAACTCCGGAAGAAGTGGAAGCCGTAATTGCGGAAATCCCTCTAGAAATGGAGTCGGAATCCGAAGCCACAACCGAGATCCCCGAAGAAACCGAGGCTTCGACAGAGCAGGCTGCCAAGGCTCAAAAATCCTTGCTGGAGCAAGAGGAAGAGCAGATTTGGAATGATCTGCTCGCTGAACACGATGAAGAGGAAAAGCCTGTCGAAGCGGAAGCACCAGCCGCCAGTGCATCCGAAGAAGTTGAAGAACTGGTCGAAGAAAATGATTTCTGGGATCAAGTACTTGAGAAAGATTCCCAGGAATCGGAAACTATCGAACCCGATCAACTGACCGATTCACCCGCACCCATGGCTCCAGATACCGCCGAGCGTGAGGCTTTGACGGATGAAGAACTCTGGAAACAGGCCTTTCCGGATGATGAAGAATTTGAAACGACACCTTCTCAATTCTCTGAGGAGGAGCAAGAGGATTCCTCGTCGCAGCCGGTCCCCCTGGTCATTAAAGCAGATGTCACGCCGGAGGAAGGTGAAGAAAGCTCTGAAGATCCTTTGAAATATGATGAAGCAGCCTACGCAGACTATGATGATGACGATGACGAATTCGAGTTTCAACGCAGGAAGCGGAAACTGGGCCCGTTCACCATTCCACATGGTCGACGGGGCGATCTGGTCGTTGGTGGAGCCATGGTGGTCTTTCTTCTGATTGCCGGAAGCGTCTACTTTACCCTGCAGACCTTTGCTCCCGGAGAATTGACCGATATGCAGACCGCTGAAACCGAAGTCCCAGAGGGCCTGACCCCGCGCGAGGTACCGCTGGATGAGTTGGCCGGAGATCTGATAAAGCCTACACCCGAAAAAACCCCAGCTACAGAACAACCGGGAGACAAGGGAGAAGCCATCCTTTCCGATCCGGCCGAGATCCTGAAGGAATCTCCGGAAGAAAAGAGTCTTTTAAAAGATTTGGCCGAATCCCAAATCCTGAAAGATACCGGGAAAACCCAAAGCGCCAAGATTGACGAGTCAGCATTACAAGCGCTCACCGGCCATTCCGTCACCCTGAGCACCATCATGCCCGTGGCTTATAATCCAACTGATATCCGCGTGCTCAGCTTCAGCGTGGAAATGCAATTGAGTGACGCCAAAAGCGCAAAACGGGTGCGCGAATCCCTGCCGGTTTACGAAGATATCCTGAATCAAACAGTGGAAGATTTTCTGCGGCGCAAGTTCTATAACGATATTCTCTACGTTAAAGAAAAACTGCAAAAGCGCCTGCAAACGGCCATGAACCAATCGCTCAAGAACGGCCGAGTCCGAAAAACCAAGTTCACCGACTTCGCCATTCAATAGGTCACAAAACAGCAAGAGTTATTTTCTTATTCTTCTTAATTTTGTTCCAGCATCGCGTAAATTTTGAAAACCAGTTGCTTGAGACCCTGGCCGGTCACTGAAGAACAGACGAACAGGTCGGGATTGATTGCGAGCAACCGCTCTTTGTATTCGGCAAACTTCGCCTCGGCTTCCGGATGGTCGATCTTGTTGGCCACCAGGATTTGCGGCTTGCCGTACAAATCCTCACTGAACTGTTTCAACTCATTCTGGATGGTTTCGTAGTCGGAGATTGGATCGCGGTCGCTTGCGATGGAAAAGTCGAGCAAATGCACCAGCAGGCGGGTGCGCTCGGTGTGCTTCAGGAACCGCGTGCCCAGCCCTTTGCCCAAATGCGCATCCTGGATCAGTCCAGGAATATCCGCCGCGATGAACGATTGATAATCCCCCACCTTTACCAGTCCCAGATTCGGCACCAGCGTGGAGAAAGGGTAATCGGCAATTTTGGGCCGGGCGTTGGAGATTTTCGAGATCAGGGTGGACTTGCCGGCGTTGGGAAATCCAATGATGGCCACATCCGCCAGCAGTTTCAATTCGACGAACAACACCCGATGCTGGCCCGGCTCTCCCGGATCGGCTCTACGAGGCGCGCGGTTGGTGGAGGATTTATAGTGCTCGTTCCCCAGACCGCCCTGCCCGCCCCGGGCAATCACAAATTCCTGCAAATCCTCGGTTAAATCGACCAGCACATCACGGGTTTCATGGTCGCGCACCACAGTACCTACAGGGACCTGAATGACGCAGTCCTTCCCGCTCTTACCGGTTTTCAGTTGGCCGCTTCCCGGCTTGCCGTGCTCGGCCCGATACAATTGCTGGTATCTTAGATCGAGAAGAGTGGACAGATTACCGACCGCCCGGAACACGACGTCTCCACCCTTGCCGCCGGTGCCGCCATCGGGTCCGCCTTTGGGAATAAATTTCTCGCGTCGGAAACTGCAACACCCGTCCCCGCCATTGCCGGCCTGGACGGTAATCTTGACCTGATCGACAAACATGGGATTGGGAGGCTCACCGAGTGGCGAGCGGAATCAGTTGGAGGGATAGATACTGACTTTTTTCTTGGAACGGGTCAACCATTCGAACTTGACCACACCGGGGGTTTTGGCAAACAACGTGTAGTCGGTCCCCACGCCGACATTTGCTCCCGGATGGATCGAGGTCCCGCGTTGACGCACGATGATCTCGCCGGCTTTTACCGTTTCTCCACCGTACCGTTTGACGCCCAGGCGTTTCCCGATGCTGTCTCTTCCGTTGGAAGTACTGCCCTGTCCTTTTTTGTGTGCCATGACGTCTCCTGTTACTTCTTCGAAATATCGGTAATTTTCAAATGCGTGATCAACTGCCGGTGCCCATTGGTCCGACGGTACTTTTTCCTTCGCTTTTTCTTGAACACCAGAACCTTGGGACCCTTGGCCTGATCAATGATTTCGCAGGTCACCTTGCTTCCGTCCAAAACGGGAGCACCCACGTCTATCTTGTCCTTTTCGCCGATCATCAGGACCTGGTCCAGAGTCACTTTGTCCCCCACGTTGCCTTCCAGCTTTTCAACCTGGATGACATCGCCCTGGGCGACCTTATACTGCTTCCCACCGGTTTTCAATACAGCAAACATTTCGATTCAACACTCCTGAAATAGATCGGCGGGAATGGTTTACGGCCCGGCCTTTCAATAGATTAAATGGAACAAACCCGGTAATATACTGAAAACAGAAGCCCAAGTCAATAAATTCTATCCACCTCCACCGTCTTGAAATTGAACCTTCTGTTTCCCGGCTTGGACATATTTCCGGGGAAATGCTATAAGGAAACAACCCATCCTATACTGAGTATAATTTATGTCGTTGAAAGACAAGGAGAAATGGAACGCCAAATACGATTCCAGCACCTGCCTCGCAGGGCGGGAGCCCAGCCGGTGGCTGGTGGACCACGCCGATCTACTCGACGGCCGTGGGAAGGCGCTCGACATTGCCATGGGGGAAGGAAGAAACACTCTGTTTGCGGCTTCGCTGGGCTATGAGGCGTGGGGAGTCGATATTTCTGATATCGGCGTCTCCCGGGCTCAATCCCTGGCTCGCGAAAATAAACTCATCATTCACACCCAAATTGCCGATTTGGATCATTTTAAAATAGATGAAGATGCCTATGATTTGATAATCTGCTTTTATTTTCTCGACCGGCGCCTGTTCGAAGGCATCCAAAAAGGATTGAAAGCCGGAGGGATTTTGGTATTTGAAACGTTTACTGTAGATTATCTAAAATACAGCGGATTCAAAAGAGAATGGGTACTGGAGAAAAGCGAATTGCGGAGCGCATTTCCCGAACTGCACGTCCTCGATTACCAGGAAGTGGACGAACCCGAAAACGAAACGGCCTATGCTTCGCTGGTAGCCCGGAAGGAATAATTATTCATTGATGAATACACAATTAACGGACACAAAAATAACCGGGCGCTTTTATCTTTCATTCATTGTCGCAATATTGACCCTTCTGTTTCAGGAAGGCTGCACCTCCACCCACAAGTCGGCAGGCAAAAAGCTGGAGACGAAGGGGTTCACTCTCAGCTATACCGACAAGGCGCAGGCTGAGACTGAAATCAGGGAGCTGCGTTTGGACCACCCGTTACCTATCACCGAACGTCAGATGGTGTATCACATGGTCGCCCTGACATATGAAAATCATTCTTTACTGGGCAAACCCGGTCCCGTTTTCACCAAAGACGATATCAACAAAATGAAACGGCTGCTGACCAAGGCACTCGTTAAAGCACATTCGCAAAATATAATCGGTTTTGAAGTGGAGTCCGAGGAAGGAACCACCAAAGGCCAGTTGTTCGCCAGCAACGGAACCTTGCATTGGCGGTTCTTCGAAATCCAGGGAGTGAAGTATACGCTAACGCGCAACCAGATGGCGCGATACGGAACGGCCTGGCGAATGGTTCTCAAGAAAGGACAAAAGTTTCATGTAACGAACAAACTCCTGGGCGCCAAACAATGGACCAACTGGGTGGAGGCTAAGATCAATCTCCCGGCGCCGTCGAATTTGAGAACCGGTTCAAAAAAGAAAAGACGAATGAATTCCGGTACGGCTCGGTCCAGGCCTCCTGCCACTCGACCCGGCCAGCCCGCTGCTCCCATAAAGAGCACGACCGACCTGGAAGAGAAACTGAAATTTCTGAAACACCTGCATGAAAACCAGTTGATCGACAAGCGGGAATACGAGCAGAAACGCAAAGACCTGCTGGATCAATATCTCTGATTATTTTTTCCTCATACAGTACAGTCCATCACGTACGGGGAGCATTAATGCCTCCACCCGCTCATCCCGGTATACGGTTTCATTGAATTTATGAATCGCGTGATCGGACTCTTCCTTAGGGGCCAGCACCTTGCCGCTCCACAACACATTGTCGGCTACGATCAATCCCCCGGAACGCAGGATTGGAAGGATCGCGTTGAAATAATTCAAGTAGTTGGTCTTGTCAGCGTCGACAAATGCCATATCAAATGTCTCGTTCAGATCGGCAATGGAATCCAGGGCATTGCCTTCAAGCAGGATAATTTTACTGCCATGCGGACTTTCGGCGAAATAACGCTTGGCTACCGCGATCGCCGCCGGATCTGCGTCGCAGGTATAAAGACGACCATCCTTCGGCAACGCTTCAGCCATGGACAAAGCGCTGTACCCGCTGAAGGTTCCTACTTCCAGAATACGCCGCGCTCCCAGCAATTGCGCCTGCATTTTGAGAAACCTTCCGACCGTTCGTCCTGAAACCATCTGTGGATAGTCCAGAGTATCCTGCGTTTCCTTCTGTAATCGTGCCAGGAGCTCCCCTTCGCTATGGGTATGGTCGTAAACATAACGCTCTATTTCTTCATCTATAAATTCCATGATTCCCTCTTGAGGTCGTTTTAATAATTAACAATATCGGTATTCAAACTGCGCCAGGCGTACCAGGTGGCTACGGTCTCCCAGGGACTCCATTTTTTCCCTATAGTGCGCAGACGCTTGGCGTCGGGCCGTGTTTTCATCCCATAAATATTCTGAACCGCCACACGCAAACCCAAATCATCGACGGGCAGAACATCAAGACGATTCAACGAAAAGATCAGGAACATCTCCGCTGTCCATCGTCCGATACCATGCACCCGAGTCAACTGACCGATGATCTCTTCGTTGTCCAGATAATTCAGTTGGTGCGGGCGGATGGTTTTATCAAGAAAGCGTCGACTCAAATCTTTCAGGTAAGCGGCTTTTTGCCGGGACAATCCGGCAGCACGCAAAGGTGCGTCTTTTAATCCGGCCACACGTTCCGGGGTCGGTGCGTGGCCGTTGAACAGTTTCTGGAAACGGGAATAGATCGTTTCTGCAGCTGCGGTGGAAATCTGCTGGGATACAATGGACCGGCACAACACCAAAAAATAGTTTCGGTTCCGCTTCAGGCGAAACGGTCCGATCGCTTGAATCACGCGAGCGATTTTTGGGTCGCGTTCTCCAAAATGGTTCAATATGCGGCGGTGCGTCGGCAGCTTTTGTACGGATGAAAGGCGATCGGCCATAAGAGCCTCAATCCATCTGGAGAAATTTAAAGTGCTTCAGTTTTGGCGCCTGTTTCAATCGTTGTGCGGTGCTCTGGGAGATGCGGTTTCGATACAAGTCGAGAGTTACCAGATTGGGCAGGAAATCGCTATCCGCCAGCAGGTCGATAGCGGCATTCTCCAATTCGTTGTGCGGCAGGGTCAGCTTCTCCACGGTCTGCATGATCTCAGATTCACATAAAGCCTTTAAGCCTTCGTTACCTATCTTAGCCCGATCCAGGTACAGTTCAGTCAAGTGACGCAGGTGAGGGGAACGCGCCAACTCCTTCGCTCCCTCCGGGCCAAGGGGATTGCCTTTGAGATAAAGGAATTCCAGATTCGCCAGAGTCTCGGATTCTGCCAGGGCTTTCATGGCTTCGGGTCCCAATTGATTGTGAGGAAGAAACAATGTGCGTAAATTTTTCAAATAAGGGGAGACGGCCAACGCCTGCATGCCCTTGTCGGTAATTTTGTTTCCGGCAAGCGATAGTGTGTTGAGCTTGTGGAGCGCCTCGGTATCCGCCAGCCGTTTGACTCCATCGTCTTCAAAACTATTGTCATCCAGGTAAAGCATCTTAACGGCGCGCAAACGAGGGTATCGCATCAATTCTTCCAGCTCTTCCAGAATGATGTCCTTGTCGTTCAGCTCCAATTTGAACTTGGGATCTTCGCTGGCCTCGGCGCGGGCAAACATATCCCCCTCATGCACGACCATCGATTCGCTTTCGTCGATATCCGTGATCAGCGTCATGCTGTTCCGTACCAGGCTTTCAAACAGAGACCCGCTCATACTTCCACCCAGGAATGTTTCTTGAAGTATTCGATGATTTCGTATACGGTTTCATCAGGTCTTTTGTTCGTGGTGTCGCATACCAGATCGGCAGCGGCATTGTACTTGTCCTCGCGTTCGGCGAGGAGCTTGCGGTGTTCGTCCTCCCAGGACAGGCCCTCTTTGAGCCGGGGCCGGTTATTTCTATCCCGACTCAATCGGCTGAGCAGGGTTTCGAATGAGGCAGTCAATAAAACGGCTTTGCCGTTTTGTTTGAGTTTCTTGACATTGCTGTTGCTCAATACCACACCTCCCCCGCAATCGATAACGGAATCGCGCGCTTCCTCTGTTGCCCGCTCGACAATTTTGGATTCGATTTCCCGGAACCGGGCCCATCCCCACAGGCTGACGATTTCAGGAATGGGGATTCCCACCGCTTCTTCGATCATTGAGTCCAGGCTGAACAGGCGGCGTTTGAGTTGCTTGGACAAAAGCCGTGAAATCACCGACTTGCCCGTTCCGCGATAGCCTAACAGTATGATATTCATAAGGATACTTCCGTATCGGTCCTCCATGGGTGTGTGGAGGGCAGGTTATAATGTTTCGATCCGGGATGCAAACGAATCTCCCTGACTCGCCGTAAATATCATTATTTGGGCTCTTTCTCATATTGTTGTGATACACTTTGACAATTGTTATTCATCGCAGAACACATGCGCCTTCCCGGAAAGGGACCTCATCGTGAACACAAAGACTATCATCTGGATCGCAGTATTAGCATTTGGATGTCTGTTGACCGCTGGCAATAAGGCTCAAGCTGAGGACAAGATGTTGGACTTGTGCAATAGCGGTAATTCCTCCGCCTGTTTTGAACGGGGGAAAAAATACGTCACATTAGATCGAGACACCAAGAAAGCCATTCCTTTATTCCGAAAGGGGTGTGCGGCGGACCATATGACCGCATGCTTGTGGGGTGGTAACCTGATTCAGAATACGGGCAAACAATACAGTCCTCAGTGGAAAGAAGCCTCCAAAATGTTTAAGAAAGCCTGTGAAGCGGGCGAAGATGCAGGGTGTTTCAACCTCGGGGCCTTGTACTACAAGGAAGGCCGGGCAAGTAAAGCCAAAAAACAGTTCAAGAAGGCCTGCGACATGGGAAACAAGCCCGGCTGTGATAACGTCAAGTGGCTTTCGAAATAACGATCAATTCTCAAGAAACAAGTAATGGCAAGTCCTCCCAAAAAGCTCAAAAACTGGGAAGAGCTGATTAATGACGGCCAAAATTATGGCGACGAAGGCAAGAACTTCTCGCCGTTTGAAAAAACCGTTTTTGAATGCATTAAAGACAAAAAAATCCTGAAGATCCAGGACAGCTTCGTCTTTGTAAAAACCGGGCACAATGCGGAGGACCCGGACCATCCATTACAACTGGCAAAAATGCTGGCTGCCTTCGAACCTCTAAGGGCTATCACCAGCCTGATCATCACCCACAACCGGTTCAATGCGGAAGCCGTAAAAATCCTGGTTGACTCCCCCATCCTCAACAGCATCGACTACTTGCACCTGGGTTCCAACGAGTTGGGTGACGAGGGAGCCAGAATCGTGGCCGAAGCTCCCCTGTTCGCGAAAGTCCATACCCTAAATCTGGAATGCAACGGCATCGGTCCGGAGGGAGCGAAAGCTCTGGCCACCTCCAAAACACTGACCGAGGTCACTTCACTCAGTATGGTCGACAACCGGGTCGGGGACGAAGGAGCGTTGGCTATTGCACAATCAGACAACCTCAAGAACCTCACCTACCTGCATCTTGGCGGCAATCGCGTCAAATCCGAAGAGGCCAAGCAAGCCCTTCGCGAATCACCAAAACTCACACAGATCAAAACACTGAAAGTTTTTTAGCGGGAATGTGGATTGAGAAAAATCACTCTTCGTAGTCGGGACGCAATAACTCGGGGCGGGAGTAGTTGACGAAAGCCGGGTTGGTTTCCACACCTTCCTTCATCACCAGGGTTTTCAGGTTGGTTAGAGTTTTGGTGTTGTATAACGCATCGCCGCCGGTTTCTCCAAAGTAATTTCTGCCGATATACAACTTTTCCAATTGAGTCAATCGTGTGGACTCACCAATGGCTTTCGCCCCTTCATCGCCGATGGAATTATTGGTCAACGACAATACTTTTAAAGGCGGCAGGGATTTGGCCTGGGCCAGTACCACGGCACCGGCATCCTCCAGTTTGTTCGAAGACAGATTCAGTTCTTCCAATTGAGACAATGCTCCGCCACTGAACAAGGCTTCCACACCTTCTTCGCTGACATAGTTTCGCTCCAAATCAAGAACTTTCAAATTTTGCATGGCAATGCTCTGACCCAACGCCTTGGCGGTTTCGTTTCCGATCTCGTTCCAACCCAGACTGAGTGATTCAAGTTGGCTGAAGTTGAATGAATTAACAAGCTCCACCGCGGCGGCATCTCCCAAACTGTTGTCTTCCATCGATAACTTTTTCAAATTTATGATGCAGGCAGCCTCGGATTGCGCCACTTCCTGGATCCCGGCAGTGGTAACAAAGTTAACTGATAAATTGAGTTCTTCCAGTTGTCCCAGTGTGGAAGCTTCAAACAATATCTTCAAACCAATGTCGTCTATCTGATTGTCGGACAAATCCAATATGCGGACGGAACGCATCTGTTCGGATCGAGAGAGGATGGTCATCTCATCGGCCGCAAAATAACGTCCCTTCAATTCCAAC
>JANQEK010000009.1 GCA_028278405.1 Nitrospinaceae bacterium | reverse complement strand
GAATAGCGTGATACATTCGGACTCATAAATCATTAAAAACATGAACTTGACAGGATATGAACGAAGAAACCGAGAAGCGGGAAAAAGAGCGAGTCCAGCTCAGAAATCTGGTCGAACTCCAAAAAAAGGATAATGAAATCAATGATCTTGAAAAAAATCTTGAGATCATTCCCGGTCAGATCGCATCGGCTCAAAAGGAGTTGGAAGGAAAAAAAGGCAAGTTAAACGCTCTCCAGGAAGAAATCGATTCGTTAAAAAAACAACGCAGCCAGTTGGAGCAGGACGCCAAGGCCGAGGCGGACCACATGGCCAAGACCAAAAGCAAACTCCCCACCGTAAAGACCAACAAGGAATATACGGCTATTCTTCACGAGACGGACGCCATCCAGACCAAGATTACGGAAATCGAGGATAAGGAGCTGGAGGTCATGGAGCTTTTGGATTCCAAGGATCAGGAAAGGCCCGGTCTCGAAGCGGAGTTCAAGGGCGAGGAAGACCAGTTCAACCAGTACAAACAAAAAAAAGAAGCGGAGCAGGCGCGGGTGCAGAAAGAATTGGAAGAAGCCAAGGCTCAGCGGGCAGCATTGGTGAAGGAAATCGATCCGAAATTTATAACTCGCTACGATAAGATCAGAAAATTACGCGAGAATGTTGCGGTGGTTTCCATCAAGGGTGATACCTGTCAGGGATGTCATCAGAACATGCAGCCGCAGGTGGCTCTGGAAGTGCGGGCCGGAGAAAGACTCCATCAATGCCAGTCCTGCGACCGGTTCCTGTGTTACATACCCGAACCGGAACCCCAAACCGAATCGGCAGTGCCGAAGTAGACCAGGCAGTCGCTGTTCCGGCCTTCGGTCGGGAGAGAGGAAAGTCCGGGCTCCACAGGGCAGGATACTCCGTAACGCGGAGTGGGGGCGACCCTAAGGAAAGTGCCACAGAAAAGACACAGCCTACCCGGAGAAATTCGCTTCTCCGGCGGTAATGGTGAAAAGGTGGGGTAAGAGCCCACCAGTACTCCCGGCGACGGGAGTAGCTTGGTAAACCCTATCCGGAGCAAGATCAAATAGGAAAGTGTTTGAGGGCGGCCCGCCCGATGCTTTCGGGTTGATCGCTCGAGCTTGCCGGCAACGGCAGGCCTAGATTGATGACTGCCGCCTCTTCGGAGGAACAGAACCCGGCTTATCGGTCTACTTCGGCTGCTCGCCGCAGGGGCAACTCGGCCGATGTAGAGTTGTCCGATTTCACCGTTGACTTCGCAGGCCGAAGTATAAAATTGCCTGCGGAGGTACTCCGCCTCCTGCCCGGAGAGGGAACGGGTTGACCGCTGTTTCCTAAAGAATATCGCTGAACGCAAATCACGGTTTTTATTTGCAAAAGAGTTGGTCAGAGAAGTACATTGTAGGTAGTTAATGTATCTTTCAGTAGAGCCATGAAGTTATTCCGTAACAGAAAAATCATATTGCTGGCTGGCGTCCTGGTTTTTGGAATGGCGTTGGCTCCTTACGCACATGCCATGAGTTCACATCATCACTCTATGGAAATGAGTGACTGCTCAACTTCGATGGATTGCCTGGCTTGTGCGAATTCATTGCCTGCCAGTACCCGAATCGATCATTCTCTCTCTCCGTCTTTGGATACGGCTTCCTCTTTAGTCATTCCCGAAGTAATAAGTCCTGCCGTATCGCATTACCATCCTCCCGGATAAATCTTTTCTTTCCTCAATAAATTTATTTTCATTATTAGAGCTCTTTTCGTCAAAGGTGCGCCTGATACCTTTAAAAGAGCTTGTGTTTGGAAAGAAAGGAAAAACTATGTTTTGGAATCGTACAAATGTATATCGATTTCTTTTGATCGGAGCTTTCATCGCCCTAATTGGAACCGGGTGCGCGCTGGAAAAGCGCGACCAGATATTCCACCTGAGGGGCGATTACAATTATCAATTCTATAAAAACCATCCGCAGGATTACGCTCTGACCACCGTAGCTCATTGGGCCCATGGCAGAATCAGCGATATTCTGCTGGAAGCACCTCATGATGTCCGGAAATCGGACGAAGATTTTTTCAAGCAGGGAAAGTGGTTCCTGGAAAATCCCTCGAAGGTGGAACCGCATCAGGATTACGTCGCCCCTGAATATGCGCGGCTGGTATGGCGGGCGATCCGGGTGGTGGACTGGACTCATCAGTTGCACGAACAGTTGTATGACATCATGGCCGACCCGAACATTCCT
This sequence comes from Nitrospinaceae bacterium, assembly GCA_028278405.1. Lineage (GTDB taxonomy): Bacteria > Nitrospinota > Nitrospinia > Nitrospinales > Nitrospinaceae > SZUA-226. The sequence goes on along the minus strand of JANQEK010000009.1, from coordinate 11,443 downwards.
CCGGATCAAAAAAAGCAGTGGATCAATCGTTCGGTGGATTACTACCTGAGCGAGCCGGAGACGGCGTTCAGCCCGGCTCCTTTCGAGGAGGTGGTTATGAAGCGTGTGCGATTGACACACCAGCCCTGGTTTAAAACCTTCCGCACCCATTGGCCGAAAACCAACGGATTGTTTTGGGCGTTTCATTGGTGGCATCCGGTCATTTATGAGGTGCAGCTTTTAAATCCCAATCTGGAAGATCAAAAACGGGCGATCCAGAAAATTGATGATCTATTCATGAAAGATGTTGTCGTGCATCCTCCCCGGCGTATGCATTTGTCCCGCGAGGTGATGCCGCGCTTCAGCCAGTTGAGTCCGGAGGCGGCGAACATTTTTGACAATCTTCATATGTTTCACGGCATTGTCTATGACATCCTCGCGTCACCCAAGGTGCAGGACAAGAAAAAGGAAATCTACCGGATGATTGATTTGATGACCGTGCGGAAGGGAGACCGGGAAATGGCGGGAAACTTCCCGATTCCTCATCCCGACCTGGATCCAATGGTTTATTCCAGCGAGCTGAAGGGTGGAGGAGGTGAGATGGGAAGAATCATGGGGCATGGAATGGGCATGCACTCTCCTGACCACAAGGAGGGATCATGAAGATACTAAAAATCTATGTGCTCTTTGCAATTCTTATGGGATGGGTCTTTGTGAATCCACTATCCGTGCGTGCTGCCGATCACCGCAACCTCGAAGAAAATCATCCTACCCGGATTGAGGATGCTTATCCGATCGCTTACCGTTCCTTTGAGCTTCAATCCCGTGGAGGTTATGAGAGAAACGGTGAGTTTGGAAAAGATATCGGGTTTGCAGAACTGGAGTTGAAATGGGGCGCTTTTAAAAATGCGCATCTCGTGTTCGGATTGCCTCTCCAGTTTGGTGAAGAGGTCGAACCCGATCAGAACGGGAATGTGATCCTGGAGGGATTGTACAATTTTAATGTTGAAACTCAATTATTGCCGGCGATGACTTTAAAGTCGGAAATTTCCATTCCCGGAGGATCCGATTCGAATGGTTTGGGCTTTGAGCTCATGGGAATCGCCACCAAGGGATGGGGAAAGAATCGGTTTCATTTGAATGTGGGCTACGATCGGAACAGCGGTGCTGCTCAGAATGAGAGAACCCATCTCTACCGTTTCGGTGTCGCTTTTGATCGGCCGATTGATTTGGATCATTTGTTTGTGTCGGACTTTTTTATCGACCAGTCGGCTCTGAAAGGGGACGACCCGATATATAGTTTCCTGGTTGGAATTCGAAAGCAGGTCAACCCATGGTCTGTTCTCAATCTGGGAGTGGGACATGGCTTTGGAAGCCGAGAGGCTCCGGATTTGATTGTCAGTCTGGGATTCCAGCTCAATTTTTAGTGGGGTTAAACGGATTCCCTGGTTTTTTGAAAGATGTCGTTAACGATGCTTTTCACTTTGATTCGATCTGCGGGGGATGCATTGGCAAAAATAAATCTGAGTTGATCAAAAATGATATCGATTTCTTCCTGGTCTATATTGGAAGTGATGCGCTTGGGTTCGGTACCCTCCATAATCCATTCATAACTGAGATTGTAATGCTTGGCCACTTTTTCGGCCCAACCTCTGGGAAATTGGCCGCGCTTTTTCGCTCCCGAAACGGAAGCCTGTTTAATTCCGAGGAATGTGGCAAGCTGTTCCTGGTTTTGAATCTCGGTTTCCAGGCGAACTCGGTTGAATGCGTCTTTAAATCCCATTGACTCTAAAATGATAATTCATTTCCTCGAAATGATTCGAGGTTGTTTATTATAGTTCTATATTTGTGTTTCGGAAGTTGTAATGAGTTTAGTTTTACAGATCGAACCTTATTTAATTAGCTAAAAACTAAATAAATTAGACACCCCTTCAAGAAAACAACTCATAATGCTTTCTTTTGATTGTTTTTTTACCTTGATACTTATAGAATTTGATTAGAAACCTTAGTAAATTTGTATCAAATTCGTCGCCATCCTGCGGAGGTGTCTCATGAAAAAATTCCATTGGCTGATTTTATGTGTGTTGATTGCGTTCTTAGCTGGTGTGGGGTGTTCCGGAGTGGCTCCTAATCAAATCGCTCCTACCCAAACAGCTGATTCAAACGGTGGAAATTACTGTTTTGAAGAAGATGTTGAGATGGATTTATGTGATTGATCTAAAAAGCTTGATCAGGGTTCAATGCTAAAGCCGCCCCCTAGGCTGAATTTTGAACCCCGAGCGCAATTTTCTATGAATTCATCGATTTTCCGAGGGCCAGGTTTCTTTTAGAAGCCTGGCCTTTTTTGCAGACGAATTATTATTCTTTTTCGGAAGCAAAAGGTTGCAGTTTTTCGATCCGCTTGATTCTTAACTGGATAGGGGGATGCGTGGCCAAATCGGATGGGGCCGCGTCTTTTAGATTGCTTTTCATCCATTTCAGGAAATTCAAATAATCTTCCTTCTTGTATCCGGCATTTTCCATATATTGAACTGCCAGCTGATCTGCTTCCAGTTCATTCTGTCTGCTGAGCCTCGCTTTATGTTTTCTCGCGCGATAAGAAAAGGGGCCTGTGTCTTGAGAATCGAAAGAGGAAACATGGGAAAGTGAGGCCTTGCGGGAATAATGGTGGGATCGGATATGGGCGATTTCGTGAGCGGTCACGCTCGCGATGTAGGCGTCTCCCATATAAACAAGCTTGGTCAGTAGATCTTCGGAAATATTGACATTGTTGTCATTAGTCGTCCAGGCATTGCTCAATTGATCGGAATAAACTTTTCCGTAATATTGTTCTTCGGGAAAATTGTGGGTGGCAATACGGTCAATGGACTCTTGCCACATATCTTGCCCGAAACATTCATCGACCGCGCATAGGTGTTGTCCCATTTGCTTGGCGCAGCCTACCTGGACAAATAGTAGGGCAAGAAATATCAGGACGTGTAAACTCAACCCTGAATTGAAATTCCTTGGACCGGGAAAGTTAGGTTTTCTTTGTTTTGGCATGAGAACTCGATAGATGCTCTTGAAAAAACATTGTTTATTCACATATATAACTATCCATGCCTTGAGGGAGTTTTTGGTTTGAGAATTGTTAGAATTGTGTTTGTTTGAATTAAGAGCCCAGGGATGGGGAGGTAAAATCAGCTGGGATAGGCCGAAATGGGGCGTAAAACTGCCGTTAACTCAAATCAAACTTCAGTTTCAGTTCCTTAAGCTGCTTTTTGTCCACTTCGGAAGGAGCTTCGGTCATGAGGCAGGTCGCCTTCTGGGTTTTGGGGAAGGCGATAACGTCGCGGATCGATGCCGAGCCAGTCAATATCATGGCAATGCGGTCGAGACCAAAAGCGATGCCGCCGTGCGGCGGTGCGCCATATTGCAGGGCTTCCAACAGAAAACCGAATTTGGCTTCTGCTTCTTCTTTGCCGATGCCTAATAGTTTGAACATTTTCTGTTGAACTTCGTTCTGGTGGATACGGATACTGCCACCGCCGATTTCGTTGCCGTTCAAAACCAGGTCATACGCCCGCGCCTTGAGAGATGCCGGATCACTCTCCAACTTGTCAAGGTCTTCCGCCAGAGGTGCGGTGAAAGGGTGATGCATGGCGACGTATCGCTTTTCTTCTTCGACATATTCCAGCAGCGGAAATTCGGTCACCCATGCCAGGTTGATTTTGCTTTCGTCGATCAGGTTCAGTCGTTTGCCAATGTCGAGCCGCAGATGAGCCAACGCATCCGCCACCACTTTTGGTGTATCGGCGATGAAGACAATGGTGTCACCGACTTCAGCGCCTAGTTTCGATATCATCGCATCCAGCATGTCCTGTTTGAAGAATTTGATGATCGGAGATTGCAGTCCGTCGGCATTGACTTTGATCCACGCCATCCCTTTCGCGCCATAAGTCTTGGCGAGCTCCGTCAGGTCGTCCAGTGCCTTGCGAGACAGCACCTCACCGCTTTGTTTGGCGTTGAGCGCGCGAATCTGTCCGCCTTTTTTTAGCACGTCTGCGAAGACCTTGAACTCTGTACCTGCCACAGTATCCGCGAGGTCGATAATTTCCATGCCGAAACGGAGGTCCGGCTTGTCACTTCCAAACCGGTCGATGGCGTCCTGATATTTGAGAATGGGAAACGGCGTTTTGATGGTGAGGCCCAGGGTTCCCTTGTAGATGGCAGTCATCATATTTTCCACCAACTGGAACAACTCTTCCTCGTCGATAAAGGACATCTCCATATCGATCTGGCTGAACTCCGGTTGCCGGTCCTGCCGGAGGTCCTCATCGCGAAAGCATTTCACGATCTGGAAATAACGGTCCATGCCGGACACCATGAGAATCTGTTTGAATAACTGTGGTGACTGCGGCAGGGCATAAAACTTTTCCGGATTCAGGCGGCTCGGCACCAGGTAGTCGCGTGCACCCTCCGGTGTGCTTTTAGTGAGGATCGGAGTCTCGACCTCGGTGAAATTTTGTGCATGCAGAGTTTTTCTCACCACGCGGGTGATCTGGTCCCGTAGAGTCATGTTGCGTATCAGCGTGGCGTGGCGCAGGTCGAGGTAACGGTGTTTGAGGCGTAATACTTCGGAGACGTCCTGATCATCCCATCCCTGGAAAGGGGGTGTCTGGGATTTGTTGAGAATCTCCATCTCGTCCACATACACTTCGATTTTGCCGGTGGTGAGTTTGGGATTGATCATGTCATCAGGCCGGGCGCGGACCTTGCCCGTGACGGCGATCACGAAATTGTTGCGCAGGGTCTGTGCCTCCTGATGCGCCAACTGGTCAATCTGCGGGTTCAAAACGACCTGGGTGAGGCCGTGTTTATCCCAGAGATCGATAAAAATAAGGCCGCCGTGGTCGCGTCGGGTATGAACCCAGCCGCACAGGGTGACGGTGTCGCCGACCTGCCCGTCGCTCAATTCTCCGCAGTGGTGCGTTCTTCGGAATTTCTGCGTCATACGCTTCAAATCGCTGAAAATGATGGAAAAAAATGACCCATCAAATTACTGGAAAGATGTCCTGTTTGCAAGGTCTTATTTGCAGAGCCGGTGAACCGCCGGAGGAAATGAAAAACCTGGATTTCAATTGAAGTTTTGCTCATCCGGTGCTGACTCGGACGCAGAGGAAGAGTCGGATTCTGTCTCAACAGGAGGGTCGTCGGCAGTCTCGGTGACGGTCGCTTGTTGTTGCTCGGCGAGAGCCTGGGCTTTGCGTTGCGCTTCCAGTTCTTTTTCCTTTTCTTCCATGGCTTTTTTGCGGATTTGCCATTCGATGACCATTTGCGGTTTGATTTTGATCGCCACAGGAATATTGACTGTGCTGCAGGAGCGCACGCATACGCCGCAACCGGTGCAGATATTTTTGTGAAAGACCGGTTGCTGGTCCCGGTTCTGGGTGATGGCGCCGGGTATCGGGCAATCGATGATGCACTGCTGACAGAATGTGTGGCCGTAGGCCTGACATTTTTTCTTATCGAGGATGGCGTAACCCATTTCCACATCCGTCGGGCCGCCGGGTACGGGTAGTAAGGCTTCATCCTCGCAGGCAGAAATGCAGGGGAGGTCGTCACACATCACGCACGGCACTTTTTTAGGGTCGATGTACGGCGTATCCATGATGAGGAATCCCATTTTCTTGGGCACACGTTGAATGGCATCCTTCGGACAGGCGTGCATGCATTTATCGCATCGGGTGCAGGCCTGCAGAAACGCCCGCTCGGAGATAGCGCCGGGGGGTCTCAGTAAAGGAACACGCTTGGTGAATTTATCGACCGTATGGTTGACCTTGTCGATTTTCCCCTGAATATTCTCCATCGTCGGCTTGGCGAACATGTGAACGCCTTGCCGAATCAGGCTGCGACGGCTCAATTCCTTATCTTCGTCGCTCTCTTCTTCAGAGGGTTCAGCGGATTCCCCGTCGACGCTCTCTGCTATTTCGTCAGACCCGGCCTTGGCCTGGGCAGGGGGTTCCTCTCCGTGGAGCTTTGGAAAGAAAAATTCGTAGGATCGGCGAAAAATATTTCTTTTGGGTTGTTCGTCGACTTCTTCCGTGATTTCTTCAGTGGATTCTTCAGTCGTTGTTTCGGTAGGAGTTTCAGTGGCAGATTCCAGTTCGGCGGTCGCTTCAGCAGAGCCTTCTTCGGTTTCTTCCTCTTCTTCTTTTAAATTGATTTTAATCTTACGCTGTTTCTTTTTCTGCTTCTTGAGTTCCCTGGCTTTCTCATCAGATTCCTCGGCGTATTCCTTCAGCTTGGTGAGGCCGCCGAACAGACCCCGGCGTGAAAACTCCATATCCTCGATGGGTTTTTTGAAGTCGGCTTTGATCTGGTCAATGCCAATGAGGTGTGGGTCCTCGGAGGTGTGGTCGCCACGTTGATCCGGGCTGACAAAATCTTCGTTGGTTTGGATTTTGGGCGGAAGTTTTTTGCCCTTGAACCGTTCCTTGTCCAACAGGTAGCGTAATGATTTGTTTTTATCCATCTTGGCAATTCCCCGTAATATCAGGGTGAGCTCGATCCAAGGAGGCTCAGTCCCTCGGGTCCCAGCGCATTTCCTGCGCGAGGTTTTTATAATCGTGCCAGTTTTGGGCGTCCGCATTCTCCAACATGTACTCGTCGGTAGCCAGTACCAGAGGATGCCCTTTGTTCACGAACGACTGGACGTTGGGAAACCGGAGCAGGAATATGGTAACGGCAATGCGTCCCAGGATTTTGATATCCGGATCCTCCAGAATCTCCTTGAGTATTTCGTCCGCGTTGTCGGCGGTTACCTTTTGGAACAGTTCTTCGGTTTTTTGCTCCAGGTCTGGATTGGTGTCGCAGACTTTGGCGGCTTCCAACTGCAATTCGAGAATACGGTTGTAGTCCTCTTCGTCGAATTCCCCGTCCATTTTGCCTTCCTCCCAGCCGGAGCCGTCGAGTTTTCGGTCGTTGGCCTCGTCTTTACGTTCGGCGGTTTCGCAAAATGTCAGGTTTGCTTCGTCCAGGATAATTTTTGCTTTGATTTCCGAGCTGATTAATGGCTGTGACATGGATAATTCGATGCTCCTAATACGGTTTAAAATCCGGTTGTGTCTGAAAAGAAGCTATATCCCGTCTTCTATCCAGAGCCGGATGCGAATTTAAAAAGTTTGTTTTAAAGATGGCCCCATACTATCACACTCCAAAAAGGTCTCAGCAGAAAACAAGGGAATCGGCTTGATTTTCTTGCCTTAATTCCTGATTTTCGGCTCCCGGACCAGCCGGTGGAAAACCCGGATTCTTGCTTTCACCCCCCTTGATTTTCCAGACATTATGATACCATATGGCTCATTGACACCAAGCCTTGCTGTCGTTCCCATTTCCCGTATTTATCTTCGGGAAAATGGGGGATGGTTGAGAGGATATAGGTTATGAAAAAAGTCATGTTGATTTTTCCGCCGGAGTGGGTGCCGACCGCGCCGTATCTGGCTCTGCCCAGTTTGACGGCGGTTCTGCGCCAGAATGGCATTGAGGTGGTGCAGAAGGACATCAGCGTTGAGGCGTTCGACCACTATTTCACCAAAGAATTCATCGAGTTTGTCAGTAACCGCATAGAAGACCGCCTCAAGCAGTTGCGCGTCAAAAAACGGGAACAGGGCCTCACCAACGAGGAAAAAGAACTCAAAAAAATGCTGGTGCAGTACACCTACGCGGATCTGCCCTACCATATTGAAAAAGTCCGGCGAGGTAAGGAGATTGTCCGGTCCCAGGAATTCTATGAGGTGGACAAGCTGGAGTGGGCTCTCAATGCTTTCCGCGAAGTGATGGAATTTGTTTCGGCCGCGTACTTCCCGGCAGCCATCAATTTTTACCCGGTCGAGAGCAACCTCAACAAGTATCGGCCTTGGGTATCAGAGGATTTGTTCGAAGCGCCCAAGGATGAAAACGTCAATATCTACATTGACCTGTGCCGGCAACTGGTGTTCCCTGCCATCGAGAAAGAGAAACCGGATATCATCGGTATATCCATCGGCACGCCGGTGCAGCTCATGTCCGGCATGACGTTCTGCCAGATGATCCGTAAACAGTACCCGGATATCCATATCACGGTGGGTGGCAACATCACCACCCGCCTCAAGGAAGAGATCAGCCAGAACAAAAAGTTTTTTGAGAAAGCGTTTCATTCCCTCATCTCTTACGAGGGCGAGCACGCTATGGTGGAGTTAGTGCAGGCGCTGGATCAGGGTAAATCTCTTTCAGAGGTGTCCAATCTCATTTGGATGGACGATGCGGGTACCGTGCACGTCAATGAAAAACTCCATACGGAGCGGGTGAATGAATTGCCGATCCCGGATTTCGACGGCCTGCCTTGGGAAAAATATTTTGTGCCTGAGAAAATTATTCCCTATCTGGGCACGCGTGGATGTTATTGGGGCAAATGCACGTTCTGCGACCACGGAGCAGGATACATCGACCAATACCGGGCGAAACACGCTGAAACCATCCTTCGCGAACTACAGCAGTTGAAAGCCAAGTATAATGCCAAGCATTTCCTTTTCACTGACGAATCATTTCCGCCGGCGCTATTCGTTAAATTACCGCCGATGATGATCGAGGCCGATCTCGATATCTTCTGGACGACGCTGATTCGGTTCGAATCATCATTGATTGAACCGGAGATGTGGGAAATGGCCGCCAAGTCCGGTTGCCGCTCGCTTTATTTCGGGTTGGAGTCGGCCAACGAGCGAATCATCAAACTGGTACAGAAAGATACCAAGATCGATGTTGCCATCAAGAATCTCAACGAGGCCAAGCGGGTCGGAATCTGGAGCCACGTGATGGGCTTCTTCGGCTTCCCCAGCGAAACCCAGGCGGAGGCGGAAGACACGCGGCGCTTCCTGATCGATCACAGCGACATCATTCATTCCGTCGAAATGTATTTCTTTGTGCTTTACAAAAACGCGCCGGTGTGGAACATGATGGAGGAAACTAAAATCCAGGTGCAGGAAAATCCGGAACACGACTTGGCTCTCGACTATTATTACACGCCGGAATCAGGCCTCACCATTCCCGAGGCGATGGAACGTTACCAGAACTTCTACCGCGACGATTTCGATCCCTGGGCCCTGCGTGTCAACGCCCGCGAGCATGTGTATCTGTACATCACCCATTTTGGCACCAACAATCTTCCGCAACTCTACGTTAAAAACCACCCCGAATCCCAGCACGAGGAAACCTTCGAAGCCATGCTCTAGCCGACAACGTCGGGCGGAATACCTTGCAACCTCTCAATTTAAAAAGGGTTGCCAGTTTGCAGCCCACCTGCTAGCCTAAGTTATTGAGAACTAAAATATTCTGGCCAACTCTTGCCATGGGCTTTGGAAACGAAATCGAGCCTGTTGGAGGAACGGCCCATCAGAGTTTTCCTGAGAGAGGTTATGAGCAATTCCAATGCAATTTTGGATGAAATGGTCAGCGGCTGGATCGGCTCGCCGCCGGTCGTGTTCAACAAATTGCAGGAAGCTCTGAACGACCCGGACTTATCTTTTAAAGACTTTGACGCGATCATCAGTGCCGATCCCAGCCTGACAGCCCGCCTGTTGAAAGTCGCCAACAGTTCTTTTTACGCGCTGGATACCAAAGTCGAAACCATCACACACGCGCTGGGGGTTGTCGGCGTCAAACCCCTGATCGAGATGGCACTGTCCACGGTTATGGTGCAGAAGTTGAAAGGCATCTCGCCGGAGTTGCTTAACATCCAATTTTTCTGGAAACACAATATCGCCTGTGGCCTGGCGTCACGGGCGATTGCTCAAAGCCTGGGTGCGGGAAATCTGGAGTCGTATTATACGGCGGGGATGCTGCACGACATCGGGTCCCTGATCATCCACCAGGGAAATCCCAAAAAGGCCAAGCAGATCTTGATCCGGTGCCAGACCGAAGGAATTTCCCAGAGCCGGGCGGAAGAGGAAGTGTTCGGCTTCAGCCACGCCCGCGTCGGCGCGCTCATCTTCAAGGAATGGGGACTTTCGCCCAGCTTGATCGAAGCTGTGCGTTTCCATCACTCTCCAACCAAAGCGGAAAACTTTCCATTGGAAACCGCTATCCTTCATGTTGCGGATTTCCTGGTTTACAAGATGAACTACAATCTCGGCGACGGTTATCCCGTGCATCCACTAGACCCCACCGTCGTTTCAATGACAGGTGTGACCCGCGATTCCCTCGACTACATCCGCCAGGCCGTGAACACCCAAATGGCCGAAACCCTCGACATCTTTACCAAATAATTGTCCAGCCTGGTGCCCATTCCCTGATGTAACTTGACGTGGAATGCCGCTCTCCAAAAGGGTTGCCTGTAATTATTTGACCTGCTAGCCTGAGTAATCGGGATATAAATATTCTGGTCGGTAGAGAAGTTATGAGCCACACCAATATAGTTCTGGAGGAAATGGTCAGCAGCTGGATTAGCTCTCCTCCTGTTGTTCTTAAGCAACTGCAGGGAGTCCCCAAAGATCCGAATTTATCGGCCGAAAAATTCGATACTATCTGTAGCGCCGACCCCGACCTGACAGCCCGCCTTTTGAGAGTTGCTAATAGTTCCTTCTACGGTCTGGACACCAAAGTCGAAACCACCAGTCATGCGCGGGACGTCATAGGAGTCAAACCGTTGATCGAAATGGCTGAGTCCTTGGTCATGGTGCGGAAGTTTAAGGACATTTTACCGGGGACGCTCGATAACCAATCCTTTTGGAAGCACAATATCGCCTGCGGTCTGGCGTCTTGTGTGATTGCCCAAAAGCTGGGTCGAGAAAATTTGGAAACTTTTTTTATGGCGGGAATCCTACACGATATTGGTTTCCTGATTATTTCCCAGGAACATCCCAAAAAGGCCCAGGAAGTAATCGCCCGGTGCAAATTTGATGAATTACCTCAAAATCACGTGGAGAAGGAACTGCTCGGTTTCAGTCATGCACGGGTCGGCGCCCTGATCTTAAAGGAATGGGGCTTGGTTCCTAGCTTGATCGAAGCTGTGCATTATCATCATTGTCCCACGCGGGCGAAGAAGTTTCCGGTGGAAGCCGCAGTACTCCACGTCGCGGATTTCACAGTCGACAATATGAAATATACCCTTGGGGACAGCTACATCATGCCCGAATTGGACCCCGCCGTGCTCCAGATCACAGACGTGACAGAGGACACTCTGAACTATATCCGCCAGGTGGTGAGCACCCAAATTAATGAGTTCCTCGACATTTTTACGCATTAAATTTTTAATTTATAGCTCTTGTTTCTCAACTTAAGACGTCTTTAATTCCCATCGACATTGCCGGTGGCCAGATCGAGGGCAACCGCAGGATCGAGCAGGTCCAGAGTCACCAGGTTCTTGAACATCAGCGTGCCTATGCCCGTCAATGACAGCACCATGTCGTCCAGTCCGTTGTTGTCCAGGTCCCCCGATGCCATCGATACT
>JANQEK010000011.1 GCA_028278405.1 Nitrospinaceae bacterium | reverse complement strand
GCCATGGTGTTGTTGACCTATTGTTTTTTTTGTTTTCTGACTCTGGGTCAATCGGATGAAGTCATTGTCAGCGCCACGGCAATGCTGAAAATACCGTTCGCAAGCACGGAGATCAGCCCGCGGACGTTTTTATGGGCGGGTCCACTGATCCTGATTCTATTGTCCGCTTATCTGCATGTGTTCATCCGGGAACACAATAAAATCACTTCCATAGATCCCAAGGACAAACTCCCTTATATCTTCAATCTGGACAACCTGTTTACGAAGGGGTTAACCGTATTCACTTTTTATCTACTGCCTGGAATCATCATGCTGGCCTTTGCCATGAAAGTATATCCTCGGCCGGACCATGGGGTATGGCATGTGTTTGCGGGAGTTAGCCTTTGGATTCTTTTTTGGATATTTACTGTAAACCAGGAAATGGTCAGTTTTCGTCCTTTAGAACGAATCATCGGGATAATAGCAGTGTTGCTTGCCCCGACATTTATATATGTTTTCACGCTTAAAGGCGGATGGTTATCAATTTTGTGGGTTCCTGTACTCTATTCCTGGCTCGTTGCCACAATAATTGTTTTTTGGTTTCTCAAAAAAACTATTTCTTTCATTGATAAAAAAATATCATCCAAATGGATATTCCATTGGGTAGTTGTTCTGTTTGATAAAATATGTTCACCCTTTTGTGAAAGATCTTTAGTGCTGCTTGTTTTGGCTATGATGATGGGGATGGCCATTTATGGAAATAAATCAGGAGACCTGCTTGAAGTCTTGTTCTTAGCTATAGCTATTCTTTTGTTGCTCAGTTGGGTTTTTATCTTAATTGCTAAAAAACAATCATCCTTAGGATGGCGGATCTGCCGGTTGTTTTCTACGGCTTCAATAGCGTGTGTGTGCATGTTGATTTTTTATAGCATAGTCACCGAAAGTGGAAATAGATTGAATCTGCGTGGGGCAGAGCTCTTTCATCATGATTTAAATGGGTATTTTTTGAGCCATGCCGATCTCCAGGATGCGGATCTCAGGGGAGCCGATCTCAGAGGGGCCGATCTCAAAGGAGCCAAACTCAGTGGGGCCAAACTCAGTGATGCCAAACTCCGTGGGGCAAAACTTGATGGAGCCAAACTCGATAGAGAAAATCTTAAAGAAGTTCTTAGTCAGAAGCTCAATCTTAAAGGCGTCAATCTCTCAGGTCTTGATCTCATAGAGCTTGATTTCCATGGGATCAACCTCCAAAAGGTAAATTTTAGAGGGACAAAACTCAATAAGGCTGATCTCAGGAAGGCCAACCTCGAAAAGGTTAACTTCAGGAAGGCCGACCTCCGGGAGACTAAGCTTCAAGAGGCTAAACTAAAAGGGGCGGAACTCACTTTCTCGGATTTCAGAGGAGCCGAAGGATTAACGGTCGCGCAGGTGAAGCAAGCTAGAAATTGGCATCGAGCATTTTATGATAACGGGTTGAGGAAGGCATTGGGGGTCACTGATAATAAGCTGATTGAATTGATCGAGTACTTTGTCGGTAATAGAGGGGGAGACGAAGAGTCTAAAGATGAATTAACGAAACAACTTTTGAAGTACTACGGGTTGCCCTTACGCTTGGAAAGTGAAACCCCTTCCAACTGATTTTACTTATCCGGTTTTGTTGCGGTATCTGGCGAGGGCCATGAGGGGGAAGAAGATCTGGTACATGTGGTACTTGATATAAAAGTGTCTTGGGAAACCGGTGCCGGTGAATTCGTTTTCATACCAGCTGCCGTCCTTTTTCTGATGTTTCACGAGGTACTGCATGCCGCGTTTGGCGGCGGGGCTTTCGGCGGCGTCGGCCTCGATCAGTCCCATCACCGCCCAGGCGGTTTGTGAGTTCGTACTTTTCCCTTTGCCGCGCAGATTGGGGATTTCATAACTGCGGCAGGTTTCACCCCAGCCGCCGTCTTCATTCTGATGTTCTTTCAACCATTCGGCGGCTTTGCGAATGTAAGCCTGGCTCGGGTCTTCGCCGATGGATCGCAAACCGGTCAGCACCAGCCACGTTCCGTAAATATAGTTCACTCCCCAGCGGCCGAACCAGCACCCGTCAGCCTCCTGTTCGCTTTTGATAAATTGTAAAGCGCGTTGCACCATCGGATCATTGACATCGTGATTGATTCGCCCGAGCATCCACAGGATGCGGCCCGTCACGTCGACCGTCGGCGGATCGAGCATGGCACCATGGTCGGCGAACGGAATCTCGTTGAACAGTGCGTGGTCGTTGTCCTGGTCAAAGGCCGCCCAGCCGCCGTTGGTGCTTTGCATGCTGAACAGCCAGGTGAGGGCACGCTGCATCTCTTTGGCTTTCCATTCCTTGTCACTGATGGCGGTGCGATCGAGCGCCATCAGGATTTCCGCCGTGTCGTCGCAGTCCGGGTATGGTTCGTTGTAAAACTCGAACGCCCAGCCACCGGGCGGGGTCTTCGGATTTTTCACCGTCCAGTCGCCGGGACGCGTCACCTGTTTGTTCAGCATCCATTCACCGGCCTTGACGATGGAGGGATGATCGCCCGACACCCCGGCATCCATCAGCGCGTTGCAGGAGATCGACGTGTCCCACAGAGGGGAGACGCAGGCCTGGAAAATCAGATGGTCGCCGCGGTCGATGATGAATCGGTCGATGGCTTCATAACCCTTGACCATGAGAGGATCGTCATTTTTGTATCCCATCAGTTTCATCGCCATCATCGAGTTCAACATGGCAGGTTGGATACCGGCGAAGTCGCCTTCCGGTTCCTGATGGTCAAGTGTCCACTGCAGGGCACGCTTCAGTGCCCAGCCGCGAAACGGTTTGACGGGTGATTTGCCGAGAAACTTGAGGGCCTTGTCGACGAACAGAAAAAAGTTCGGCCAGTTCCATCCCTTTTTTTTGGATTGGACCGACAAGTCCTGGTCGGCGCTGGTGAACATCTCTCTCGCGTTTTGCTTGGGTTCCAACTGCCAAACGGGTTTGTGGGCGGCAACGATGGTGAGCGGCACCACGGTTCCACGCGACCAGCTGGACATTTCGTAGATATTGAAATAGAAAAATTTCGGGAGCAGGATGATCTCTACCGGCATGGCGGGTACGTCGTCCCATGAGCTTTGTCCCAGCATGGCCAGAAAGATTTTGGTGAAGACCCGGGCTTTGCGCACGCCTCCCCGGTCGAAAATACATTTAAGAGCCCGGACCATCTCCGGCGCGGTGGCTTCCATCCCTGCCATGCGAAGAGCGACATAGGATTCCACAGTGGTGCTGATATCGCTGGTTTCTCCATAATAAAGGGGCCATCCACCGTCCTCCTGCTGGGTTTTCAGTAGGGTGTTCTTGCATTTTTCCACCCGTTCCGGATTCCAGATCGCCATAAAATGCATGAAAAATATGTATTCCGCGATCATGGTGGCGTTGGACTCCAACTCGGCCACCCAGTATCCGTCCGGATGCTGGAGGGAGAACAGGTAGTCCTTGGCCCGGTCAATCGCCCTGTCCAGGGGCGTGCCTTCCTTGATTTTGGGGATCGGAGAGCCTAAAGCGGGTGCTGGCTTTTCAATCGTTTCGGGTTCCTGTTCGGGCATGAATCACCTGGAATAGTAAACTGTATGGCTGTGGCTCCGGTCCGGGGTGTCCGGGGACGGCGTGATGGTCCTGATAAAAGGTTGAAATATCAGGAGCCTTCCCTCATTATAATCAAGAAACCGAAATTTACAAATAGTCATCGCGCGGCCGCTTTCCGGGTTGACAGCCGGGCCGGGATTTCCTATTATGTCTGGTTTTAACCCGCACATAATTTATTGATTTTACTATGAAAACGTTTTCAGCCAAAACGCAGGACGTCGTTAAGAAATGGGTCGTGATCGATGCGGCGGACCAGCCATTGGGCCGGGTTGCCAGCAAGACGGCAGCGATCGTCCGCGGAAAGCACAAGCCGATTTACACCCCGCATGTGGACACCGGTGATAATGTCATTATCATCAATGCTGCACAGGTCAAAATGACCGGGAATAAATTGGCCAACAAAATTTATCATCACCATACCGGTTACATTGGACACTTGCGATCCGCCACCGCGAGGCAGATCATGGAGAAGAGTCCCCGCGAACTGCTCAAGAAAGCGATCAACGGTATGCTGCCGAAGACACGGTTGGGGCGGACGTTGAAAAACAATTACCGGATTTATGATAACGCGGAGCATCCTCATAACGGACAAAAACCGGAAACGGTTACCGTTTGAATAAACATCTTTGAAGGACTGGAGCACACTCAGTGGAAGATAGATATTACGCAACAGGCAGAAGAAAAGAAGCGACCGCCAAGGTCTGGATTCAGGCCGGTGAAGGCAGCATCACCGTCAACGGCAAAGAACTCAGCGCCTACTTCGGACGGAAAACTGCGGATATGGTCGTGCATCAACCACTGGTCCTCACCGATACTCTGAAGTCTCTCGATATTAAGGCTACTGTTTTGGGCGGCGGATTGTCCGGCCAGGCCGGAGCGCTCCGGCTGGGTATTGCCCGGGCCCTGATCGTATCCAATCCCGAGCTCAGACCTCCTCTGAAAAAAGCGGGATTCCTCACCCGTGATCCCCGCGAAGTCGAACGTAAAAAATACGGACGCGCCGGGGCCCGTAAACGTTTCCAGTTCTCGAAGCGTTAGCCGCGAATTTCGTTTCTTTCTCGCGGGACTTGAACTGGAACCATCCCATATTTCCCTGTACAATCTTTTCGTTAATAATTCTGGCAGACGTTTGCGTTTGCTCGAATGTATGACTCCTGTTGATTGGAGTCCATAATAAGGATTTGTCATGACTAAAGTCAGTATTGCAGGCGCGACCGGATACACGGGTATCGAACTGCTCCGCCTTCTGGTGAAACATCCGAAAGTGGAGATCGCTGCCCTTACCGCCGAGTCGCATGCCGGAAAAAACATCGCCGCCGTCGCGCCTTCGTTGAAGGGCTGGGTCGATCAGACCCTGATCAAACTTTCGCCGCAGGTGGCGGATGAATGTGATGTGCTGTTTCTTGCGCTGCCGCACACCACGTCAATGAAGCACGTACCGGAATTGCTGCAGAGCAACTGCAAAGTCATCGATCTCAGCGCCGATTATCGACTGCACGATGCTGAAGTGTACGGGCAGTGGTACAAGACTCCGCATCTCAATCCGGAATTGTTGACCCAGGCGGTCTATGGATTGCCGGAATTACATCGGAAGCAAATCAAGAAAGCGCAGCTGGTGGCCAATCCGGGATGTTATCCGACGGGTGCGGTGCTGGCCCTGGCTCCGCTCATGCAACAGGATTGGGCGGATAGCGAATCGGTCATCATCGATTCCAAATCCGGCGTGTCGGGCGCCGGGCGCAAACTCAGTCAGACTACCCAATTCTGCGAAGCCAACGAATCGGTCGCCGCATACGGATTGGGAGAACACCGTCACACGCCGGAGATCGAGCAGGAACTGAGCGGTCTGGCGGGGCGGAATCTCACGGTATCGTTTTCGCCGCATCTGATGCCGATGACGCGCGGTTTGCTCACAACGGCGTATGTGCCTTTGAAGGAATCGATCGACCTGAAAACTTTACACGATTACTTCGATAAATTTTACAAGAACGAACGATTCGTGCGGGTGCTCGAAGCAGGTCAGTACGCCAACACCGCACATGTTGCGGGATCGAATTTCTGTGACATCGGCGTGCAGGTAGACACGCGCAACCAGCGCGCCATCGTTACCAGTGCGATCGACAATTTGATGAAAGGCGCCTCCAGTCAGGCGATCCAGAATATGAACCTCATGCTGGGGATCGACGAGACCATGGGCCTCGATGCGCCGCCCCTGTTTCCATAATTCACAATGACATTGAAAGAATTGAAAAATTTTCAGGTGCCCGGTTTTCTGGCTGGAGGCATGGCGTGCGGGCTCAAGAAGCAGGGCATCAAAGACCTCAGCCTGATTGTGTCCGAAGTGCCGGCAACGGCGGCGGGCGTGTTCACACAGAACCAGATGGTGTCGCCGACGGTGCCGATCAGCCGGAAAGCGCTCAAGTCTTCCAGAACCGTGCGCGCCATCATCGCCAACAGCGGCAACGCCAACGCGTTCACCGGAGCGCAGGGTATGAAGGATTGCGAGGCCGTGGTTGCTGCGACGGCAAAGGCGCTGGACATTTCGGCGAAGGAAGTGCTGACCGCTTCTACCGGTGTCATCAGTGTTCCGCTGGCAGTGAAAAAAATCGAGGCGGGTATTCCCAAGCTGGTGAATCAACTGTTACCGAAAGGATGGACACAGGCTGCCGAAGGCATCATGACGACCGACTTGGTTTCGAAAACCTGCGCGGTGCAGTATGGAGACATCATCGTGGGTGGTATCTCCAAGGGATCGGGCATGATCCAGCCGAACATGGCAACCATGCTGGCGTTCCTCGCCAGCAATATCCGGATCGACAAGCGCACCCTGCAAAGAGCGCTGAAGGAAGCGGTGGATCCGACGTTCAACTGTATCACCGTCGACGGCGAAACCAGCACCAACGACATGGTGCTGTTACTAGCCAACGGCCAGGCGGACAACCCGCCGGTGAAAGCGGGATCGAAGGCCTATAAAGATTTCGTAACCGCGCTGACGCATGTCTGTAAAGTACTGGCGTTCAAAATTGTGGAAGACGGCGAAGGTGCAACCAAGTTCGTCACCTTCAAAGTGAACGGCGCCAGAACAAAAAACCAGGCGGAGCAGATCGGCAAACGGCTGGCGAATTCGTTGCTGGTAAAGACCGCTCTGTTCGGTGAGGACCCGAACTGGGGACGGATTATCGCCGCAGTAGGCAGCGCCGGGGTGCCCATCAAACCGAACAAACTGGAAGTCGCGTTGAACGGAACCACACTGGTCAAAAACGGAGAGCATGTCAAAGGCGTGTCCGCTTCCAGTCTCCAGAAAAAGATGAAAAGCAAAGAGATCGATATCGCTATTGGGCTGCACCTGGGTAAAGCCAGCGCAGAAACTTATACCTGCGATTTGTCCTACGACTACGTCCGCATCAACGCCGAGTACACGACATAAATTAAGTTTATAGATAATTCAATGAAATGAAAATAAAGGAAGGAATTTTTTTAAATAAATAGCTAATTTTCCAATTCAGAAATAATAGAATCAATCGCTTCATCAGCACCCATGGCCTGTCTGCGAGCCATATTGAATATTTCGGAAAGAAAATCAAAAGAAGCTTTTGGAAGGTCACCTATTTTGAATTCATTATTATCTATTTTTTCAATTAATCTACCTTCATTATTAAAAATAGATATAGTAATTGTATCTTCGAAATCATCTCCAAAATAATATAACTCGATAGAATAATCTGAAAAACTTGCGCTAAAGGTATCACCAGCAGCCGTAATTTCCCAAGGGATCCGACCCTCTAGAGTTTTTATATGAAGTTGTTTGACTAAATTAATTATTTTTGAATCAGCCATATTATTTACCTAGAAATATTTTTTTGGATTTCTACTAACAATTCAGTCATACGGTCAATTTGTTTTGTCAAAATTCTGTTTATTCTGGGAATATCCGAAACTGATTCTTTATTTGAAATTGTTTTTTCAATTTCTTGTTCCAATATAGTTAATTGTTGAATAACCCCCAGAATATTTCTTTTATGATCTTTCGATAATTCTGGGGTTAATCCTTTAATTGATACCAAAGTTTGTTTTAATGGAGGGATTTTTTCGATAATTATATCCCATTTTTTTTCCCTAACCAGCCTTTTAATTTCATTTAAAATGGTTATTGCAGTATTGATATCTCCAAATTTATCAAAGGTTAGTATCTTGTCACGAATTTTGGTAACCGCTTCCTCAGCTTGTTCAGCCGCCTTTTTGGACCTATAAACATTAATTATAGTAATTGCAAAACCGATAATTGCTACGATCAGCCCAATTACGCTTGCCCATGAATCCCAATGATTTGCAAGGATATAATCAGTCAAGCCTTCCTCGGTATATTCCTAAGATTCTCGGAATATACCCTATTCCTAAAATTTAATCATCCAAATTAAGCCAAAAATTGCTTGCTAGTTTCCTAATTACTTGTCATTAAATATGTTTCCGCATCCCCGGCATTGCAGTTGGGCGGGAAAGAACAGGCCGGGGAGACCGAGCAGAATTGCGTTCAGCCAGCCGGGCACGGGACCGGGAACAATTTTGTGTGAGTTGATGCTGAGGCATCGCGGGCAGATGACCGGCTTGGTATCGGCAGGGAGGTCCTTCCAGTTAGATGCTGCTTTTTCTACCGTTTCCGACTCGTAACTTCCTTCGATGTCTTCCAAAACATCGATCCCTTCATCCATCATTCCATCCAGAAGTTCGAGTGCGTCGTCGGCATTTTGTTCCGGTACCTGCAGACGGATTTCCACATATCCGCCTCCTATGGGATTGGTGTTGTCGTCCCGCACCACGGCGGGGATGCCTCGTTCTTCCAGAAAGGACGCAGCCACTTCCGCCTCGTGCGGCATGAGAAAACTGGCGATGGTGACGTAACGGGTTTCCATGCCGTCAGTGTATGATAAAAACTCTAGCGGGTGAAGGGCCTGTTTACTGGGCCCGGAAGGTGTGGTTGCACGCGCGGCAATGCAGGGGACGCCCGATCCATAAATAAGGCAATCCCAATAGCAATCCGTTGAGGAACCGTTCGATCGGGTAGTGGATTTCCTCCGAGAAGCCTTCGCTGCCGCAGTGCGGACATTGAATCTCTTCAGGAGGTTTCGGACCGGGTTCTTCGACGGGAGACGCGGACAACGCTTCCTCATCCTGAAGGTCGACGTCGGGCGCCGATTCCAGAATTTCCTGCGCTTCTTTCAGGTTCTCACCCAATACCTGGATCTTCACCCCTCCGAGAGCCGGGGAATAGAGATTGTTGATGCTGATGAGATGTTCATCGCGGATGGTCACCGGTATGTCCGCCGCTTCCAGGCGTGCTTTGGCGAGGTGGGCCTGGTACGGCATGTTGAACGTCGCGATAGTGACCCATTTGGATTCCATGCCTTCAGTTTAAATCATCAGGAGTATTTAGACCAATCAAGTGATGGGAATAATGAAATTTTTTGTGGGTGCTTATTCTTCCGCCCCGTGTTTTTTGAGAAGAGTGATGATCTCCCGGTGGTCATATTTCATCGCCTGGGAAAGCGGTGTTTCACCCCGATGATTGCTGGTATTGACGTCGGCGCCCTTGTTGATCAGCACCTGGGCGATCTCCAGGTAACCTCTACGGGCAGCCATATACAGGGGGGTTTGTCCACGATCGTTTTTGATGTTAACATCGGCGCCTTTTTGGATAAGCAGTTTGACCATTTCAAATTTTCCCCGCTCAGCGGTTTTGAACAGTGGGGTTTGACCATCCCTGTTTTTGGCGTTGACGCGGGCGCCGTTTTCAATCAAAAGGCTGGCAACTTCAGTTTGCCCCGCCATTGCGGCTTTAAAAAGCGGCGATTGTCCTCGGTCGCTCTTGCTGTTGACATTGGCGCCTTTTTTGATGAGCAGTTGCACCATTTCAAACTTGCCTTGTTCGGCGGCCCGGAACAGCGGCGTTTCCCCGTACCGGTTTCGGACGTCGACCCGAGCGCCGTTTTTGATCAATAACTCGGCAACTTCTAAAACACCCCGATAAGCTGTTTGAAACAGCGCTGTTTGTCCCCGGTCGTTTTTGGTGTTCACGTCGGCACCTTGTTTGATGAGCAGTTGCACCATTTCAAACTTGCCCTGTTCGGCGGCCCGGAATAACGGGGTTTCCCCCTTTCGGTTCTTGCCGTTGACGCGAGCTCCCTTTTGGATCAAGAGCTCGGTTATTTCCAACGCTCCTTTATAGGTGGTTTTGAAAAGAGCGGTTTGTCCCCGATCGTTTTTGGCATGGACATCGGCACCTTTTTCAATAAGCAATTTTGCAATCTCAATTTTGTCTCTGTCGGCTGCCCGAAAAAGAGGTGTCTCCCCTCTTCTGTTCTTGATATTGATTCGGGCGCCGTGGTCGATCAAGAGCCGGACCAGTTCAGGATGACCCCTGGAAACGGCGGCTAAAAGCGGTGTTTGTCCCCGTTCGTTTTTGACGTCGATTTTTGCATCCTTCTCAATGAGCAGTTTTACGATGCCCGTCCGACCGCTTTCCACCGCTGCGAACAGGGGAGTCTGACCTCTCCTGTTTTTGACGTTGAGTTTGGCACCGAGGTCAATCAAAAACCCGGCCAGCTCGGTATGGCCTCTGGAAATAGCAGCCAGCAGCGGGGTTTGTCCACGATCATTAGTGGTGTTGATATTCACACCTTTTTCAATGAGCAGCTTGATGATTTCGGTCTTGCCGTTTTCCGACGCCATGAACAGCGGAGTCTGGCCACCCCGGTTTTTAGAGTCGAGCTTCGCCCCACTTTCGATCAGCAGTTTGGCGATATCAACCCTGCCTCCCACGATGGCGTTGGAAAGCGGTGTATTGCCATAGGTATCCTGGGCATTCACGTCGGCACCTTTTTTGATCAGTAATTCGGCAATTTTCAGGTCACTCCGGTTGATCACCTGGTGGAGAGGCGTTAAGCCCTGCTTGTTTTTAGAATTGACGTTGGCGCCCTGCTCAATCAGAAATTCGGCCAATTCCATTTCGTTGCGCATCAGGGCGGAGGTCAGCGGCGTCACACCATACCGGCCCGTGGCGTTGACATTTGCACCGTGTTGGATCAGCAATCGGGCCACTTCCACGGTAGGAGCTATGAACAGGGGAGTGAGTCCGTTTCTATCCATTGCATTGACGTCGGCGCCTTCAGCAAGCAGGCTTTCAATCTTTTGGAGGTCACTCGTTTGAACGGCTTCGTTCAGCGGGGTTGTCAAACCCGATTGAAAAGGACGCATGCCAGTGAGAACGAGGATCCCCAATATGCACAAACATAATTGAATGAATTTCATCAATGGCGCCATTGTGAATATCTCCTTCATGCAGATCTGTCGGCAAATCTGCGGTTATGTCCATTCGGATTTCTTTTATTCAGGGTAAAGCAAAGCGGGCAAGATGCGGGATTTTTTTAGTCGCAGTTGCGGTTGTAGGTATTGATGAGGGTACTGACTTCTTCGCCGTCGAGCGACTGGGTCCATTCGTAAACGTATTTCAACTGCTCGATTTTGGAGCGCAGGGTGTCACTGAGGTCGCGGCGCAGGATTTCGCGGAACATGGTTTCGACGGTCAAAAACTTGGGTTGCCGGGGCCGCATACCAAAAATAGGTGGCAGGTTGGTGGGTTTGTAAGTTTTGACGGCTTTGGCGAATACTTCCTCCCATTGCAGGCCAGCTTTCTCGCGAATTTCGTTGGCCTTGCGGATAGCGTTCAGGGCCTCGGCATCGTTGGCAGATTTGGTCAACTCCAGGAGTTTGAGAATTTTATCCTGCGTCATAGCAATCGTTGGTCCTATGGGAGATTTTCCTCAATTATACTTGAAACACCCGGGCAAGCCAGTTCGTTCCTCGCTTCTTTGAAAAGGCGAATTCTCTGAGCCGGATACTTTTGGCCCTCATTGGAGTTTGGATGAGTATTTTGCCCATCGGTTACGGGGAATCGTGGATATCCTGACCGGATCGACCGATTTTTCCATGAATTCAGTTTATCTGAAGACCGATATCAACGAATTTTGGAATTGCTGCAAGCGGGGTATGGGGGAAGGGGGTAAAAATCCATAAAGTTTTTGAGAGGCAAAATCTCCCAACCCGCTATGTCCCATATTTCCAACGGTTTTTTAAAGTTCTGAAATATATAACTGCTTGATATTCTTCCCCTTCCTGTTATCCTAATATTATTCTAAGTTACTGTAAACAACCCCGATAGGGGCTTTTCGCAGTGCATGAACAGGCGAATTTCTCCCGGAGAAATCCGGACGAAAATTACCCGTCTGTGCTTCTGTAATTCTGGCGTTGTTTCCGGTCGAGCTCGAGACCAGGAAGCGTGAAACGAGTGTGGGTGGTTTCGTTGGGGGCAACGTCGTCGCGGAGTGTGTTGAAAAAAGCGTATCTTCCTGACAAATATCGGGAAGGACGGATTAACCTTATTATTTTTTTCGAGTTTCATGCAATCTTCCGGTTCTATAAATAAATTCGTCGATCGCCTGTTTGAATCCAAGATGGAGAAAAACGGAGCCATCCTGTTAATGGGCGATGAGTGCTCCCACCGCGCCGGCATACCTACCGATTCGGAATGGATCGAAGCGATCAAGAAGAGCCACCCTAAAGCTTTCGAAAGCTCCAGAATTAAAGACCTCCAGCATTGCGCAGCAGAATTGACGGCTATCCAGAAATTTGAAGTCTTTAATTCCTATTTGCGAAAATCGAAAGTGAGCTGGGCGCATTTGTGTGTTGCCATGCTTTTGAAAGAGGGATTTCTTAACCGGGTGTACACGACCTGTCCCGACCCTCTTTTGGAGAGAGCCTGCACCTTGGTGGGAGAGTTCCCGACCGTTTTTGACTGTTCCGTGGGGCCGATCACCAAACCGGATTTGATCCCTCCCAAGTCGATCATTCACCTGAAGGGCCAGACTCTGGGCGCAAAGCCCGGTTCTCTGGAGGGCGCATTTTCCGGCGTGGGGCGTACGGGGCCCTGGTTGGTGATCGGGTACAAACCTGATCTCAAGGATCCCATTTACGAACAAATTGCCTGGCTGGATAATATTTCCAAAGGGTTGCTTTGGGTATTTTCGGGAAGCCAGCCTCCAGCGCGTTTTCTTCAGGAGCAGGTTTTTTCCAAAACCAACAATCATTTCACTTATTCAGAAGACCCGGACACTTTCCTGGTTTCGCTGATTCGCATGATGAAGATCGGTATCCCCGAACTCATTGGCTACCCGTTTACGTTTTTGGGCCAATGGTTGAATAAAGTCGGTTCTTATCCTGCGCCCGGTCAAAAGGAGGGTCTGAACATTGCAGATATTTCCCTCAAACAGGCCAAAGCAGCTATCCAACAGTATGAAGGTCCTGAGCGGGGTGCGGATATCGGTGACGACGAAGAAGCTGCAGGTGGAGTGGATGATCCGGAGTTGCTGAAAGCCATTCAGGCGGCGCGCACCGGTTTGATGGCGGGCAATCCGCAAAAAGTAATCGAACAGCACAAGCAGTTTGAGGAAACGCCCTCAGTACAATTGGGCCATTTGTTGAACTGGGCTTACCAGGTGGAAGGAGATACCGCCGTGGAGGAAGCCGGCAAACTGTCCGGTCCCAAAGCCCTGGAAAAACTGAAGGAAGCCCAGCCGCATTTCGAAAAGGCCCTTCAAATCCGGCCGGATGCCCATCAGACGTATTTCAAACTGGGCCGCTTGTTGGTCGAGCAGGCTAGAATCCAATCAGACTCCGGTGTCGCTGATTTGCTGGAGCAGGCAACTCAGCAGTTCAAAAAGGCTCTCGAGTTGAATCCTGATTTTTATGAAGCCAGTTACGAGTTGGGAATGGTCCTTACCGAGCTGGCCGGCACCAAAACCGACCCCGAATCGAATCAGTTGTACGAATCGGCCGCAAAGCAATTTAATGAAGGCCTCCGTATCCAACCCAACCATCCGGAAGCCGCTTATGGGGCGGGGCATGTGTTGTTTTCTCAGGGGCGACGCAAGAAAGGTGCCGATGCTGTCCGGTTATACACCCAGGCCGTGGAAATGTTCAAGGTCGCTTTGCAAGGCAATCCAGACAACAAAGATGCGATGGTGGAGATGGGGCAATCGCTCTTCATTCTTTCCAAGACCAAAAAGGGAGAGGATGTTGATCGTTTTCTGATGATGGCCGAAGAGAAGTTCCAGCAAGCCGTTCAATCGGATTCCACTCTGGCGGAAGCTCAATTCGGGTGGGCCGACGTTTTGATGGAACGCGCCACTTTGAAAAATGATGCGACCTCTGATCGGTTCTTCAACAAGGCGTTCGAAAAATATCAGGAGGTTTTGAATCTCAAGCCGGATATGCCTCGCGTAAATTTCCGATGGGCCGTGGGGCAATACAATATGGCAATGAAAAAATCCGGTGAAGAAGCCATGAGTTTGCTGAAGGAAGCAGCGCTAAGATTTAAAAAAGCTCTCCAGCGGAATCCCAAAAGTATCGAGATCCTGAACCGTTTGGGCCGGGTACACTTTGGGCTGGCGAGCAAGTGTAAAGGGGCTGATGCCGAGACGTTCTATTCCGAGGCGGTAAATCATTTCCACGACTTGCTGAAACTGCAGCCGAAAAATTATAAAGTTCTCTCTCAAGTGGGCGAGATTTATTACCATATTTCCATGCATAAAGAGGACAAAGAAGCGGAAAACCTGGTTCAGGCGTCCATCGAAAAATACCAGGGAGCGCTCAAGATCAAGCCGGATTACAGTCGGGCCATCATGCTATGGGGTAATTCGCTGTTTCGTCTGGCGGCTCTCAGATCGGACGATACGGTAGAGGATTTGTACAATCAGGCTGAGAAAAAATATTCGCAGGCTCTCAAAATTCATCCTAATGATGCTACCGCCTTGAGCAACTTTGGTTCGATCCTGTTAAAACGTGCGGAGAATGAAAACACGGACAAAGCGGCTCCCTTGTTGAACAAGGCGGTCGATTCTTTCCACTCTGCGATTGAGATTCAGGAAAACAACCCGGAAGCGCTCAATCTGATGGGTCAAGCGTTGATTGCCCAGGCCAAGAGTAAGCGGGGTATCAACGCGCATCCTCTGTTGGCCGAAGCGAAAGGAGTATTACAAAAAGCTGAGGAATATCAACCCGGAGCGGGGTGTTACAACATGGCGAGACTGCAGGCTCAGTTGGCGAATGAAACAGGTTGCCGCCAATGGCTGGAACGGTGCCAGGAACACGATGTTCTGCCCGATCCCGATGTGCTCAATGGAGAGCCCTTATTCGCTTCCGTGCGCGAATCGAAATGGTATAAAAATCTGGTGCCTGCTCCCGAGGCGCCGCAAGAGGAGAGGAAAGAAATTGTCATGCCGACGCCTCCCGAGGACAATGGCTCAGTCGCTTCTCCAGAGAAAGAAACCAAACCCACCAACGCCTAGCCCTCTAATACCCTGGGTGCACCGTTCCGATCGGAAACAAAACTTTTCACATCTTCCAGATTTTGCGTCCGAGTACATTCGGGAAGCGAGTTTAAAAACTGTTTGCCGTAACTGCGCTGGGTCATGCGTGAATCGAGAATCGCCACCACCCCTTTGTCGCTGCGCTTGCGTATCAGGCGTCCAAACCCCTGTCGGAGTTGAATGATCGCCCGCGGTATCTGGTAATGCTTAAATGGGTTGATCGAGCGTTTCTTCATGTCTTCGATGCGCGCTTCAACCAGCGGTTCTGTCGGCACATCGAACGGCAGCTTTGTGATAATCACACTCGATAGAGCCTCACCCGGGATGTCCACCCCCTGCCAGAACGAACTGGTACCGAAAATAACTGAAGGTTTTTCCTTGAATCGCTGGATCATCCGGCTGGGCGACAGGTCACCCTGCTTCAATATCTGATAGGGGTGAAGTTTGGGATCGAGAATCTGGTGGACCCGATTAAGGATGTCGTAACTGGTGAACAGGACGAAAGTCTTTCCCGCGGTCGCCTGGATGAGTTCCAGTGTCCGGTCGGCCAGTGCGGAAACGTATTTGACGATATCCTCTCCCGGCTCCGGCATATCCTGTGGCAGGTACAACAAAGCCTGGGTGGAGTAATCGAAGGGTGAATCCAAAGTGATTTCCTCTTTTGGCGTGCAGCCGAGACGCTCTTTGAGATGTTCGAAGTTCCGGTTGGAGGTTAGGGTGGCGGAAGTCAGAACCGCCCGGTCAATCTTGGAAAACACCTGTTCCTGCAGTTCTTCGTTGATATTGATAGGCATCCCCCTCAAGGTGGCCCGGGTGAATCGTTTTTTTGGGGTCACTTCCAACCAGTAAACGTACTCTTTCATGTTCTGGTTGAGCAGTGCGGAGAACGTATTGTTGTATTCAAAGACACGGTTGGCGGCGGCAGAAACTTCCAGCTGCTCCTCTTCCGAAGCGACTCGTTGCTCAAGGGATTTCAGCGCTTCATGCAAATCCTGTAAAGGAATAAACAAGGTATTGTTCAAAGCCGGGGGACTGTAAAAGCGCAGAGTACGTTCTTTGTGTCCGAATTCGTCAAACAGGTTTGCAAAAAATCCCTCTACCGCGATTCGCACTTTGCTTATCTTTTGCCGGATTTCCACGGTCAATTCCTCACGCAGTCGGGCCAGCGTGCCGCGTTTTGTTTTGGCGTTGTAGAGACGATCGAGGAAATAGAACAAGCCGGAGTTGGAAATCTCCAGTCCAAGAAAAGAAGTCGCGGCTTCTTCCAGGTTTTGCGCTTCGTCAAAAATAACCGCGTCGTAGCGGGGAAGCACCGCTCCGCTGTTCGCCACATTAGCAAAAAACAAGTGGTGGTTGACGATCAGGATATGCGCCCCAAACCATTTGCGCCGTTCTTTAAAATAAAAGCACGAATTGAAGGTTTCGCATTGTTTCCCCATGCACAAGTCCTTCTGTCGTCCGACTTCTTCCCACACGGAGGACAACGGTTCGAACGGCAGATCGTTGCGGAAACCGGATTGTGTGCGCCCCGCCCAATGAAAAATTTCGTTCAGTTGTTCGTCCTCTTCCACATTGCCGAACAGGCGGGATTGGCTGGCCCGTTTCATCCGCCGGAGGGAAAGGTAGTTTTCGCTTCCCTGACACAATGAGTATCTGAAAGGCAGTCCCAGCACATCCCGCAGAAAGGGGATGTCCTGATTGACGATTTGCTCCTGCAGGGTTTTGGTGTAAGTCGACACGATGACGCGGGTTTCGTTTTCCATAGCCCACAAAACGGCCGGGATTAGATAAGCCAGGCTTTTTCCTGTCCCGGTTCCAGCCTCGACCATTAAATGGTGACCCTCTTCCAGCGATGCAGCGACCCCACGAGCCATTTCAAGTTGTTGGGGACGGTACTCAAAGGACCCAAGCTTTTGGGACAAGGCGCCGTCATCTTCAAAGTAAGTTTTTATTTCGGCGATATTCATAACCTCGCATGGTATGTGGGATTAAAGAGTGCGTAAAGATATATTTGGTCTGTGGTCTGTCCGAATAAAAAATTTTCGATAATAAGTACTTTTATGAAATGGGAATCGTTGAGACTTACAGATTCCGTTTAAGCTATTTTTATAGGGGTTTTCCGATAAAAACGGCTGGATAGACGGATTAACATATTGAAGTCATTAGGGTTATGGGAATAAAAAAGGGATTTATCGATTGAAATTGATTTTTTTAAATTGTAAGATTGTTGCAGCTATTTTATGGCAATAAGCCTCAAATTATCAATATGTTAATGCCGGCCCACAAATCATATTCATTCGAAGGAGTCTCACCCATGAAAATCCTCTCATTCTTTCTGATATTGGCGTTCCTTTGGACTTCGAATGCCTATGCCGCTGATGCAACCTCCCAGCAGGAACTGTTGAATGACGCCAAGCTTGTCGTGGAAGAAGTAATGAGTTCGCCGGATCTGGGGATTCCTGCCGATATTCTTTCCCGTGCGCAAGCGGTTATTATTTTTCCTACGATGCTTAAAGGAGGATTTTTTGTGGGCGCCCGCTATGGTAAGGGAGTGGCTACGGTCAGGAACGCCAAAACCGGTCACTGGGGACCCCCTTCATTTATAACCACTATGGGCGGGAGTTTTGGTTTTCAGTTTGGCGCCCAAGCGGTGGACCTGATTTTGATTGTGATGACAGAAAAGGGCATCAAGGGCCTCTTGAACAATAATTTCACCCTGGGCGGAGATATTGCCATCACCGCAGGTCCGGTGGGCCGTCATGCGGAACTGGGTGTCGACATTTTGTTGCAGGGCGACATGTACTCATACTCCCGCAGTAAAGGGATTTTCGGGGGACTGTCTTTAAAGGGAACCATTATCAAGGCGAATGTGGACTATAACGAGGAATACTACAACGCCAAGCTGACTCCCGAAGAAATCATGATTGAGGGCAAGGTTAAAAATGTTCCCGAATCATCCCGGAAGTTTCTCAGCTATTTGAACCAGATGGCGCCACGGCAAAAGCCCAAGTTCGATAGCTCGGGATGGATGGGTTGGACGGATGATCCCAAGTATGGCTTCGAACCCAAGGTGCTGGCTCAGAACACGTTACCTCAGGAGGAGGAGCCTGAACCCGAACCTTCACCCGGGCCTCAACAGGCATTTGGTCCCTGGGGCCCGCTCTGGTAGCGGTACCACAAAAACTTTCTCAAGGATTACATATACCAAGACCGGCCCGTGCAACCGAATCAAGTTGCCGGGCCTGTTATTTTTTCGCGCAGGCGCGCACTGATCATGTCCAGTGAAATCACTACAAGGGCTATCGCCAGCAGCGCAGTTCCCGCCTGGTTGTATTGCAGCAGATTGATCCACTGTTGAAGCAAGAACCCGATCCCTCCTCCTCCAACGAACCCGATAATGGTGGACATGCGTACATTGATATCCCACCGGTAGAATCCCAGTGCCAGGAACTGCGGTATCACTTGCGGTAATACTCCGTACAGCACAATCTGCAGAGGATGGGCGCCGGTGGCAGTGATGGCCTCGACCGGTCCCGGATCGATGCTTTCAATCTGCTCGGAGAACAGCTTGCCCAGCGCAGCCGTGCTGTGCAGTCCCAGTGCCAGCACCCCTGCAAACGGACCGATACCGACCCATACCGCGAACAGGATCGCCATGATCAACGGTTCGATAGAGCGCAAAACATTGAACAAAGTCCGGATCAAATAATAAACAGATGTTCCCATTTTGTTGCGCGTCATCAGGTTGCGCGCGCCGAGAAAACTCAATGGACCTGCCAGTATTATTGCAAGGGTGGTGGCCATCAGTCCGAGAAAAAGAGTCTCGATGATTTTCTCGGCCGTTAACTTTAAGGTGTGGCTGATATGCCAGCTACCTGTCTCCCAGGTCAGTATGGCCCGAACCCATTGCTGGTCTCCCCGGGCTGTTGGCGGTACGGTAATTTCTTTATAGAAACGTCCTGAAGAGTCGGTGGCAATTTCACCCAGCGGGAAAGCCTGTTCGATTGAATTAACCCAGAACAGCTTGCCTTGACGATTCGGGGGCAAATGAAATCCTTCAACCGTAACGGGGTCTCCCCGACTTCCCTCGGTTCGGGATAAGCGCAAAGCAGATTGCTCCGGGGGAGGGGCGGTAGCTTCCGGACCCGGTGAGGCGGACAGTTGAAATGTTGCCTCTGCTGTGAACGATTCGGTTTCGCGGGTGATCAGATCCGGCTTTAACAAGGCGGAAATCAATGGTTTTACCAAATGAAAGTCGCGTATCAAGTTGCCGGGTTGGATCTGGGTGACTTTCCAGCCGTAGGTGTAGATGATCCCCGCCGCCAGCACCAGAAGAATGAATCGGGTGCGGGCATAAAAAGGTCGGATTGGTGAGGCCGTTTTCATCGGCAGAAGTTGAGGGGTTTACGAGATGCGCATGGCAGTGGTCCACAGCAATCCCAAACCGAAGATCAATACCGTGGCATTCAAACGGACCGACCATCCATGCAGAGACCGGAATTGCGATTCCAAAGCTTCCCGGTTTTCCGGCTGCTCCTGCATCTGTTGTTTCAACACTCGCGCTTGCGGGTTGATGACCAGTCCTGCATAAAACGTACAGGCCGCCATAACGGTCAAAAATATGAGTGGTGGACCTTCCATGCCGCGCGGGCTCAGCATCAATGTCGCGGCGGCCAGCACGCTGCAGATGTATCCGGTACCGTAATATTTTGGAAAAATGGCGCCCACCACTTCACCGGCCTTCTGCCGGTCGAGCAGGCGAAATACAGCCGGGGCGGCAAAGAAGGAGAAAAAAATAATGCTCCCCATCCATATCACCAGACTGAGCAAGTGAATGAAATGAACCAGGGTCACCATAGCGCCTCATCATAAACGAAGCACGGTAGGAGAGGGTAAATTATTTTGCTTTGGCGAGAGCGGTGGAGATTTCCTGTACGATTTGTTGAGCCGCCGCTTTGGGGTCGGACGCGTCACGAATGGGTCGTCCGACGACCAGGTAATCCGCACCGGACTCGATGGCCAATTGGGGGGTGACCACACGTTTTTGATCATCCTTGTTCAGGGTGCTGTCTATTTGACGAATGCCGGGGACCACGGTCTTAAGAGTCTTGAAATTTTTGCGTATGGATGCGACCTCCAGCCCGGAACAGATGACCCCGGCACATCCCGATTTTTCAGCCATTTTGGCGCGGATGATCGCCAGGTCCTGCAGAGTGAGGTCTTTCCGGTAGCCCAGTTCCTCCCGGTGGTCGTCGGGCCCGAGGTTGGTAAGCACCGTGACACCCAGAATCTCCAAACCGGAATCGCCGGCTCCGCTGACAGCCGATCGCAGCATGGTTTCTCCGCCACTGCAGTGGACCGTTAGAAAGCGCACCGGATACTTGAGCAGGGATTTTACGGAACGCTCGACCGTGATGGAAATGTCGTGCAGTTTGAGGTCGAGAAAGATTTCAGCGTCACTGTGTTCCTTGATGGCGGTAAGAACGGAGGGGCCTTCTTTAAGGAACAACTCCAGCCCCACTTTGAACATGCCCACGGAACCGTCCAGCTTTTGGACAAAAGAAACCGCCTCATCCAAGCCTGGAACGTCCAAGGCAAAGATGAGGCGGGATTTTGGGTCATCGAGACCAGTCATGTATTTATCATCAGAAGTTTCTGAACGAATAGTCATTGGCGTCGACAGCATCTTCGAACCCTTCCGGTGTCTCCTCGGTAGCAGGTTGCTCTTCAACTGCTGCCTCGGTGTTTTCGCTGCCGGATTCCTCATCGGTATTCGTCTCAAACGAATCCGACGATGTGCCGATCGGAGTGACTTCCGGGTTTTCATCCGAGGTGCCCACCGGGGTCACTTCCGGAGATTCCGAACCGTCTGATTCTACACCGGAACCCTCTACAGTTTCAAAAGAATCCGTAGCGATCTCGTCCGCCGGAGCCTCTTCAGCCGTTTCCATCATGGGTTCTTCAGCCGGAGCTTCTTCCGCGGTATCGAAAGGCTGATCTGCCGGAGTGTCGAAGGAATCAACAGCCGGAGTTTCCTCTTGAACCGTGTCAAAAGAATCGACAGCCGGTGCTTCTTCCTGAACGGTTCCGAAAGGATCAACTGTTTCCTCTGCAGGGACTTCGTCCGCTGTATCAAAAGATTCCACTGCGGGAGCCTCCTCGGCTGTATCGAAAGAATCAACCGCAGGGGTTTCCTCCTGAACGGCATCAAAGGAATCCATTACCGGTTCTTCAGACGGAGTTTCTTCCTGAACCGCATCAAAAGATTCCATCGGGCTCTCTTCGATAGCCGGAGTTTCCTCTTCCGCGGGGGCTGCAGGCTCAAACAGGTTTTCCGGTGTTTCCGGAGCGGTTTTCTCCAGAGTCATTTCGCCCGCTGCTTCCTGCTGTTTTTTCTGGCGTTCCAGATAGCCCTTCAGATATTCCAGATTGGTGGAGGCCATCTCAAGGCTCCGGTCAAACTGCAAAGCCTTCTCATAGTTTTCTATGGCGGGCTCCACCTGTTCGGAGTTCTGGTACATGGCGCCGATATTGTAATAAGCCGAAGCGAGCCCCGGTTTTTCATTGAGGGCCATCTCAAAATAGCGGATGGCTTCGTCATGGCGCTTCAGATAACCATAGACCAGACCCATATTATAATATTTTACTGTGCGTGAAGGGGCGTAACTCATGGATTGTTCCATATTGCCCACCGCACTTTCATAATCTCCATTGCGGGCTTGCGAATCACCCAGGCGGTAAGCAGACAGATAGTCCATGGAATTCAAATTCACCGCCTGTTGCAGCGGATCTACCGCTTCCTGATAGTTTTTGAGCCGATAATGCGCCTCACCCAGCTTGGCATAGTATCTGGAGTTGCTGCCGTTGTTCATGGTCAGCGTCTTTAAAGGCGTAATCATTTTTTTCCAGTCGCGCCGGGTTTCATAGATTCGCACCAGGGTCAGATTCGCCATTTCGTCGGTGGAATCGAGTTTCAGCGCTTTTTTCGCCGTTCGAATGGCGCTGCTGTATTTTTGGTTATTGGCATACACCGCACCCAGATAACTGAGGGCGCCCACATGCTTGGGATCCTGGCGTACAGCTTTCTCGAACAATTGCTGGGCTCTCGTATAGTTCCCTTCTCGAGCCTGCTGGATACCCTTGTTATAGGTTCCGTTAGCGTCGGACACCAGGTGTTTCATTGAATTCAGGGCGTTTAGATTACCAGCGGTAGCATTTCCAACGATGCCCAGGACGAAAATAAGTGTTGCGATCCAAGCCAGGGGCCTTTTCATACCTCTTCTCCTCATACAAAAGTAATGGGTAAGATTTTCATAGAAAGTAATGTGTGAATCTTAATAATATAAGTTGCGTCCGTAGGGTTGTAAACCCCAGTCGGCGCCGCTGGATTTTAGGGGGCATGTTTCAAGGGAATTCATTTGCCCGGTTGGGGATGTTTAATGCACCGCATCCAGCCTGCGGATTCGGTTCAGGATTTTCGCAGTGGCTCCCCACACGCGGTACTCCAGATACCAATAGGCAACCATTTGTTTTTTTGGAGGGTAGCCCATTTCCGGATGGTGGGTGGACAGCAAAGGCAGGAGAGGGATTTCCAACACTTTTTGCACTTCGTCCGGATTTTTTCGGTAGCGGGGCAGGCGATCGAGGATCGTGATGAATGGAGATATGGTAAACCCTGTCAACGTCTGGACTTGCGGAAGGAGGCCCAATACCTGCGATTCCGGGATGTCCAGGTCCAGCTCCTCCCGGGTTTCGCGCAAGGCGGTGGTCAGCAGGCTGGCGTCCTCTTTTTCATAGGTACCCCCGGGAAATGAAATCTGGCCGGGGTGCAGGCGAAGACCATCCGAACGTTGGATCAGCAGCACATGGGGCTGGCGGTGCCGGGGGTACAGCATCACCAGCACGGCTGATGACTTTTCAGTTTTGGGTACAGGTGCTTCCGGGAGCGAGTACTCGGATCGCAACCGGTCGGCTAGTAATTTGAGATCCATAACTCCATCTTACATGAAGACGGCAGAGATACTTTACTTCTTCCACACCTTTTTGTATTCGCTTTCATCGAAGCCGACGGT